>JAFSAW010000034.1 GCA_017442085.1 Oscillospiraceae bacterium
AAAACTTTTCCGTATGTTTGTTATTTACTTAACATACTGTTACATATTTTACCATTTAATGTGCCGTGTCTCTAATAATAAATATTTATAATGTGATAAGTAAATAAATATAAGCGGGCGCGCAGATTTGCGGCGTAAAATGTGTAATAATAAAATGTATGGCATTGTCAATATTTGCTTTAAATGTTCACATTTGTGTGGTACAATAACAATATATGTACAAAACACACTCCCAAGGAGGTTTAAATATGGACAGAGAAAAAATCCTTATTGTTGATGACGACCGCAATATATGCGAGCTTCTGCGTCTTTATCTGGAAAAGGAAGGCTACGAAACCTATCTTGCCCACGACGGTGAAACCGCAGTTAATATGCACGCAGAAATGGATATCGACCTTGTGCTGCCGGACGTTATGATGCCACGTGTTGACGGCTGGGAAGCCTGCCGCCGCATCCGCGCAAAAAAAGAAACACCTATCATTATGCTTACCGCAAAGGGAGAAACTTTCGACAAGGTGCTTGGGCTGGAACTTGGCGCCGACGACTATATTGTAAAACCTTTTGACACAAAAGAGGTTGTGGCACGCATCAAGGCGGTGCTGCGCCGCACAGGCAGAGTGACCACAGCAAAAAGCGATGCCAACGAGGGCGAGCTGGTGTTTGATGACCTTGTTATCAACATCACCAAGTACGAGCTTAAGGTTAAAGGCGAGGTTGTGGACACACCGCCAAAAGAAATGGAACTGCTTTATTACCTTGCAAAAAACTACAACAAGGTTTTCACCCGAGATGCACTGCTGGACGAAGTGTGGGGCTTTGAATATTATGGCGACAGCCGCACAATAGACGTGCACATCAAACGTCTGCGCGAAAAGCTGGAGGGCGTAAGCGAAAACTGGTCCCTTAAAACAGTGTGGGGCGTTGGCTATAAATTTGAAGTTAAAGAATAATAAAAACAGAAAAGCGGAGACTTTTACAGTCTCCGTTTTGTTTTCTATATAAACAGATGTCACTTTTGGCATTATCTGTTACCGTTACTTTTTGTCACCCTGCAGTTTTCTGTCACTCTGAATGCAGTGAAGAGCCTTTCGGTTTGCACACAGCGGCGCCTATGGACAAACTGCAGATATGCTGATATATTAAAGACAAATGAAGCAATGCAGCCGAATATCATAAAAGGAGGGCAAATACAATGAAAAAACTTTTATGTATCCTTGTGTTGTCACTGGCTTTTTCCGCTTGTTCACAGCAGCCTGCAGAGATTACACCAACACCGCAACCCACAGAAGAAGTGGCGGATTTCAGCATGGAAGTATTGCAGGCAGAGCTGGACGAGCTTGAAACAAGCGATTATCTTTACTATGGCTGGGAAAAAGCCTTTGAAGCAGCGGGGCTTACTGCGGAAATTTCCAATGTAACCCTTTTTGATAAGGACTATATAACCTTTGATATAAATATTTCCAACGGCACAGATACCCTTGTGCTGCCAATAAAGGCAGAACTTTTGTATTATATGCACGAGGAAATTCCGCGGGGTATCCAGACGCAGTGGGGGCATATAAATGTTGCTGACGGTCAGCTTATCCTTACAAAATATGACTTTGACAAAGGCTGTTCGGTAATTGAACATTACAATGCACAAACTTTGCAGTTGATTGATACTGTGGAGATGCAGAATTCTGCTGATTTGAGACTGCTGAATACAGCGCTTTACAATGGTGGCTTTATATCACAGTATTGGATAAGCGACAGAGATATGGGTATTCTGTTTATCCGCAGAGACGGCCTTGTGGAACAGCAGATTATCTTTAACGGTGGATATGCCTATAGAAACGACAGCGACTATAATCACCCTTACAGATTTTACAGCCAGGATATCGAACTGCTCACGGCTGACCTTATACTTGTGGGCGGCAGCGACCTTTACAGCCTGCAAAGCGGCCAATGCCACTCTGTAAGTTCAATATGTGGGTACACACAGGGAGATACGGCTTTTAAACTGTATCGCAGTAACAGCGGCAACAAGGCTATCAAACCTTATTTTGCATTGCTTTACAAAAACGGCAAAGTGACTGACAGCTTTTTTGCCGATGGTGTGGATATCCACGAGGGCTTTGCAAACACCGAAAATACAGAATATGAACCTGTGCAGTATACCTTCTCTGCAAACGGCCGTGCAATAACCATTGTCTGTGACCTTACACAGCTCACCCTTACTGCCGATTTTGACAGCAAAACACTCAATGGGCAGTACAATATAACCGAAGACCGCCTTGAATATGAATATGCAAAATCTGCCGACGGCCGCCTCTCTCTCTGGAGAGGTGCAACCGCAGGCGGCGGAGACTACTGGGTTAGTGCAATCATCGCAAAGGACAACACAACAGGTCAGCTTAAATACCTGGGCTGCCCGGGCGGTATGTACGGCGGCGGTGCCGACTGGGGCTTTTTCAAAAACGGGGATATGTACATCTTTGGCCGCAGAGAATTTACCGTATTTTCTTCGGACTTGAATGTTGAACAGCCGATTTTTAAAATGAGCGAAAACTTCCCGCTGGGTACAGTGAACGAGCAGAATATAACCTATCGTTATCTCTTTGCAGTACGCCGTGACCCCGAAACTTTCGGCTATACAGTTGTCTATACCGATGTGCCATATTATTACGGCTTGAAATACGCTGACCTGGGCAGTTATTATGACTACAGCGAAAACTACAACTACAACGTGGCACTGCTTGATGCACAGGGCAGGGCGTATAAACATATCAAAACAGATATAGACGTCAAGACTACTGCTTTTGGCTATGTGAATATGAATATGTACCTGCAGCCTGACGGCCTTATGCATATGACCACCTGGGTTAAAAACCCCGAAAACATATTTGACGATTTTACCGTTGATATCAATACGGGCAAGGTTACAGACCTGATGAAAGAAAAGTACACCGACGAGATAACAGCAGCGGCAGCAGAAATTATACAGCCTGCAGCAGATTTTATCCGCAATCTTAAAGGCGGCGTATTTGTTGATATGGAAAGACCTATTGACGAAAAACTTAACCCTTACAGCAGCAAACCGCCTCTTTATGCAATGCAGAAGGACTATTGCATCACGCCTTACCTTGCAGATGCGGCAGAAAAATATTATCTGGACAGCTTTGCGGAATATGCAGTTTATCCCGACCTTACACATTACAGAACAGACGGCGCAAGATTTTTTACCGAGATTAACGGCGAAATCTGGTGCAACACCGACCTGTGTGAAGATATCGAACAAAAAATCTTTGACACGGACAGTATCAAAGTGGAAAGTATTGCAGGCGGCAGCTGTGTTATCAGCGTGCAGTACCACACAGAAACAGATACCACAAAACAGACGGCGTACTATTCGATGTGCCGAAACTATAACAACAATACTCTGCCGCAGTGGATTTTCACAAGCCTTGTGGTATAACAGAAAAAAGAAACACCGACAGTGCAAACTGTCGGTGTAATGTTATAACAAAATATGTCATTCTGAGGAATATAAGAGATAAAGAATCTCAAGCCTCCCTTGTGTAAAGGGAGGGGGACCGCTTGCGGTGGAGGGATTGAAAAAATATAGAGATTTTTCGCTGACGCTCAGAATGACATTTTGCTTTTATATTAAGCTGATGTTTTTGAATATCGTTTGACTTAATGACATAGGGCGGTTTCAGTCTGTTAAAGCAACCCTGCGGAAAGCACGCCCACTACAAACAAAAATGTAATGATAATGCTGAAAATGCCCACAATAAGTGTTGCTCTTGCGAAAGAGCGCTTGTTTGTGTTATTATCTTGAACAGCAAGATAAACAATGTAAATAAGGCCTATTACAGGCAGGCCGCTGATAACCAGCATCCAGATGAAATCCACTGTTGTAAGCGGTGTTTCCATTTTTGGATCTGCTGCAGGCTGTGGTGCAGTATATGCCGCATCTGCCACATTGCTGTTTGCGGTTGTGCCGCTGTAACTGTGCTGGTTTGCTGTGTTTTCTGCCTTTTTGTAGGAATATGCATAGGTGCAGTTGTTGTCGGCATAAGCTGTGTGCTGTGCTTCCTTTGCGGCTTCTGTCTGTGCAAAGGATGGTTCTTCATCCTTTACTGTTTCAGGCTCTGCAAAAACAGTTTTTGCCTCTGGCACCTCATACTGTGGAATTTCCACCTGCGGAATTTCTTCTTTTACAGCTTCGGGCTGTGTAAAAACAGGTTCTGCTTTTGGTGCCTCGGGCTGTGGGGCAGCCTGCTGTGGCTGCTGTGGTGCAGTTTTTGTAAGATATTTTTCTATTTCAACTTTGGACAATCCGCAGCCGCCGCAAAAATTGGCTTCGGCATTTACGGGTCTTCCGCATCTTGGACAAAACATAAAAAGTACCTCCTTTGGTATTTATGGACTGATTTTAGCACAGATATGTGAAAAAATAAAGATAATTTGTACTATAAACTTATATTATGGAGATTCAGATGAGCAATATTATGGAAAATAACGGCGAAATCAAACTTACCCGCACCCTTATTGCAGGGGTGGACTGCGGCGAATATGATATCGACAATTCTATGAGCGAGCTGGAAAGCCTTTGCGAAGCAGGGGATTTGCAGGTGGTCTGCCAGGTTGTGCAGAAAAAGGACAACCCCGAAAAGAAATACTATTTCGGCGAGGGCAAAATGGCCGAAATCAAAGACCTTTGCGGCTTCAATGATGTGGAGCTTGTGGTGGTGGACTGCGAGCTTACAGGCAGCCAGATAAAAAACATCTCCGATTTTCTTGAAATCGAAGTTATCGACCGCACAATGCTTATTCTGGAAATATTCTCCAAGCGCGCAACCACCAGCGAGGGCAAACTGCAGACCGAGCTTGCCCTGCTTAAATACAAGCTGCCACGTTTAAGCGGTATGGGCACAAGCCTGTCCCGTCAGGGCGGCGGCGGTGCAGGCGGCGGCGGTGCACGACGCGGTGCAGGTGAAACCAAGCTGGAATACGACCGCCGTCATATCAACCAGCGCATTGCCCTTATCAAAGAAAAGCTGGAGCAGGTGGAAAAACGCCGTGATATTCTCAGCGAAAAACGCAAAAAGAACGATATCCCCGTGGTTGCCCTCACAGGTTACACCAACGTGGGTAAATCCAGCCTGCTCAACAATATTACCAACAGCGAAATTTTCGAAAAGGATATGCTGTTTGCAACTTTGGACCCTACCGCCCGCAAGTTTACCCTGCCAAGCGGACAGAGTGCAATACTTGTTGACACCGTAGGTTTTGTAAGCCGTCTGCCACACAAACTGGTGGAAGCCTTTAAATCCACACTCAAGCAGGCTAAATATGCAGACATTGTGCTTAATGTATGTGATATTTCCAGCGAAGAAAGGGATATTCAGCTGCAGGTAACACGGGAAGTTCTGGACGAAATAGGTGTGGACAAGGAAAAGATAATCACCGTCTACAATAAGTGCGACAAGCCCCACGAAAGTTTTCTTATGGAAAACGGCATCAGAGTTTCGGCAAAAAGCGGTTTCGGCCTTGAAAATCTTATGGCGGCAATTGACGAAAAACTGTCAGACCGCATGGAAGTGCTGGACATCACTTTGCCGTATTCCCAGACAGGCCTTGTAAACACCATCCGCGAAAACGGCGTGGTGCACAGCGAAGAATATGCCGCCGAGGGCATTGTGGTAAAAGGCATCGTGGACAGAAAGCTGGCATATCTTTTTGAAGAATATAAAAATATATGAAACACAGAAACCAAAAAGGCAAAGACCCTGGAACAACAGGGTCTTTGCCTTTTTGTCTTGATGCAGGTTTTACATAGCAGTGTTATAAAAATAATTAATATGTGTGAAATTTTTTAAAATTCTTTACAAAATTAAAAAATAGGGGTATAATTGTTAAAAAATAAACTTTTGTCCTTTTTTATGAATTTACTATACACGGCAAGTATCCTTTAAAAATCGAAAAATTAAACGGAGGGGAATTTTATGGATAGTATAGACAAGAAAATTCTGGATCTTTTGCAGGACAACGGCAGAATAACTGTTAAAGAAATTACACAGACAATTTCTCTTACAGCACCTGCAGTAAGCGAAAGAATCAAGCGCATGGAAAAAGAAGGCATCATCGAAGGTTACACTGCAATTGTAAACCCAAAAAAAATCGGCCGCACAGTGCACGCAATCATCAATGTTTCCATCTCACCGCAGGACCGCGAAAACCTGCTTGACCTTGTGGACAAGGAACCTATGGTTGTGGAATGCTATCACGTTACAGGCGACTACAGCTATCTTGTAAAGGTTGACGCAAAAGAAATCGGCGACCTGGAACGTCTTATCATCAAATTTCAGAAGATGGGCCGCACAAGCACACAGATTATTCTTTCAACACCAATTGAAAGAAAAAAGATGCTTTAATTGACACAAAACAAAAAGACTGCTTTACCTTTCTGGTTAAAGCAGTCTTTTTTGTTTGCATATTTATTTTATTACTGTACCGGAAAATAGTCAGGCGCATGGAAAACCCTTGGCAGATTATCACCAAAAATGCTTTCCAGATATTCATCGACACTTTCGGTCTGGCTGTATACAATGATGTTTGGATGTTTGTCAAAAAGTTCCGGGTTTTCTTTTATCTGGGATATTGTTTTTGTTTTTACAGGTGACCCTAAAAGGTAATAGCCTGCAAACTCCAGAGGGTCAGTAGGGAAATAGTCATCATCAATAACAATCAGATATCCTTCGTTTTCAGCCAGATTGTACTGTGAAATGATATTTTCAAGTGCAATGCGAGGATGCTTTTCAGATATAGTCTGTCTGGAAAGGTTGGAAAAATATGGGTCAATTGTGCCAAACATTACAGCCAGGCATATTGCACAGACAAGGATGTTTGCAGCAGACCCTGTCAGTTTGTCCGGCAGGTCCAGATTCATAGCGGCAATACAAACAATACCGCCAAGATAAACAAGAATTGTGCGGTGATACCGCTCGTAACAGGCTATCATCAGAGCTTCATTGGTAGGCATTGTAAACAGGTACATTGCCAGCATGCCAATGACATAAGAGATATATACTGCAACAGTAAGAAGTGCAAGCTGATTAAACAGTCTGTTGGATTTTTTAAACACAAATCTGTTGATTAATATAACAGCACCAAAAAACACCAATGCATATACAATATGGTTGCTGCTGGCAAAGACTTCGCGGATAAAGCCTTTCAGAATAAAATTGATATCATCAGGTGTTTTGTCGCCAAAGATATATCTGAAATTTTCCAGAGTCATATTATATTTTGATGTTGCGGCATTTTCAAAGCGGATTCTTACATGAAGCTTCCACAAAAACAGAGCCATAAACACACTGGAACTGCACAGGGCAAATCGCATCAGGGATATTTTATTTTTGTCAATAAATACAAGGCAGAATAAAATTATATAAACGGCAAAAAGCAAACCGCTGTTCTTTATGGACATAAGCATAACCATATATGGAACAGTAAACCAGATTTTATCCCTGAGCTGGTCTTTGTAATAAATGCAAAAAGCAATACCACCAAAGCCTACAATGCCCAGCAGGTTGTCAACCAGCAGCTCGCGAAAACCGATATAGCAGCAGAACATGAAAATTGAACAGATAAATGCTGTTATACGGTGCAGGTTGTTTTTTGCAAAGGCAAAAAGAGATACCAGCATGCCGGCAGAAAGCATATTCTGGGCAAACATCTGCAGCCATTCGCTGTCGGCAGAAAGAGCTTCACAGAAAAAATATATAAAGGATGCAGAACCCAGAGGATATGACGGAAAGAAAACATTTGGGTCAAAGTAAAGTGGAAAACGGTCGTTGCGTATGAGAACTTTGCATATTGAGGCCCAATGGGTAAAGTTGTCAAGTTCTGTAAAAACTGCGCCGTATACAAAATATAAAATTATGCCGCACAAAATGAAAAAACCGATAACCCCAGGGGTAAAAACAGTTTTTATACTTATACGGTGTCTGAAACATAAGACAAGACACACCAGCCCGCCGGCGATTACGGCATAAACCGTTTCCGGCAGAATTGTAAGAATACCGCCTATAAATGTTATGCTGCCAATTGAGGTTAACAGAACACCAATGCTGAACTCCGGCTTGAGATGGCGGCTCAGCAGGCAAAGATATCCCATCATAGATAAAGACAGAATAATCAGACGGATAATTGTATCTGAGTAAGCGGACATAACAACTCCTTAAACCAAAAGAACCGTTACAGATTTTATATAATTGCCGTAACGGTTCTGTCATTTAATGTGCTAATTTTTTTTGTTTTTCTTGAAAACCCATTCTCTCTGTATGCCAAAGCTGATGAAGAACAGAATTGTGTCAACAACAATCTTGATTATACTTTCGTTAGGGAATGATGAAAGCCCTGATGACACAAGAGTATATATGCCCTTAACGCACAGCGCGGAGGCAGCGGCCTGTACAACGCAAAGGCTGAAATAGCGCACGGCAATCCATTTGTCCTTGTCTTTGTTGCGGAAAACAGTGTGCTTGTTCATATTGAAATTGTAAACAGCACTGATAACCCTTGCAAGCGCGGTTGCCACATAGATGTAGTATGCAGGGGTGATACCACGCAGCATAGCTACAAAAATTGTGAACATCAAAATGTCTATAAGGCTGCTGGACAGAGATGAAAACAGAAATTTTGCAAATATGGAATAAATTTTGATACTGTCTCTGATTGGATGAAAATGGCTGGTTGCGTTGTCATCGATATAAACTGTGTCTATGAGTACGATGTTGAAAGGAATGCTGCATTCCTTTGCGGCAATCAGCATATTTGTTTCAAACTCAAAGCGCTCACCTGCAGTGTTCATCAGGATTTTCATAAACTCACGGCTGATACCGCGCAGACCTGTCTGTGTGTCAGGAATATCAATGCCGCACAGCAGTTTCATTGTTTTGCGGGTGATTTTGTTGCCCAGCTCGCTTTTGGCAGGCACATTGCTCTGGTCAAAGTCGCGGCTGCCAAGCACAAGGCTGCCCGGATTTGCCATAAGCGCAGCAGCGCAGGCGATGATATCCTTTGTTGCGTGCTGGCCGTCACCGTCTACGGTTACAACGCCGATGCTGTCAGGATATGTATTGAGAATATGGTTGAAACCATCTTTGAGAGCACGGCCTTTGCCAAGGTTTACGTGATGGCGCAGAACAGTGCAGCGGGGTTTTTCCTTAACCTGTTCAAAAATCTGGCGATGTGCATCGTCGCTGCCGTCATCAAGCACAACAATATCAAAAGCTGTCTGCTCAACAAGGGCATCCACAACACCCAGCAGTTTGCTGTCAGGATTAAGAGAAGGAATAAAAATCTGAATGCTTCCCATAACAAAGCCTTTCTGAAAAATTTATATATATCTGAACATAATTATTCATTATAATCAATTTATTTTACCACATATATTTGTTTTGGTCAATTTTTATGGTAATATAAATATAAAATAAATGCTGACAGAAAATATATACAGAGGTTTATATGTCTGACAAATCAAGAAGCTTTAAATATCTTTTAAAACAGCTCAGGGGCAGCTGGTGGCTTATATGGCTGGCGGTGGTGTTTATCATCTTCGGTGCGTTTTTTGAGTTTCTGGGGCCAAAGCTTATAGGCGTAACGGTGGACAGTGTTATGGGCACTGCCCCTTTTGACCTGCCCGAAGCTGTTATCGGATATATAGAAAATCTTGGGGGGAGGGCATTTCTGCAGCAGAACCTGTATGTGCTTATCGGGGTGTTTGCGGCGGTTGCGCTGCTGACAGCCCTGTGCGAGATGGGCCGCCTTTATGCCAGCCACAATCTTGGCGAAAACCTTGGCTACAATATGCGCCAGAGTATCTTTGACCATCTGCAGATGGCATCCTTCGGCTATCACAAATCGGTGAGAACAGGGGATATTATCCAGCGCTGTTCCAGCGACATTGACCTTGTGCGCAACTTTGTGGTGGAGTTTACCCAGCTTGCCCGTGTGATTGCAAAGATTGTTATTGCCTACTGGTTTATGTTTGGCATAAGTGCAAAGCTTGCCTGGATAAGCTTTATCAGCGTGCCTGCCATCAGTGTTTTTTCGGTGGCATTCAACAGAAAAATTGCAAAGGAATTCACCTATGCCGACGAGGCAGAGGGCGATTTGCAGGCTATGGCACAGGAAAATCTTTCCGCCCCACGTGTTGTGCGCGCATTCGGCCGTCAGAAATGGGAACTTGAACGTTTCCGTGTGCAGAATCAGGAGTTTACAGACCGCTGGGTAAAGGTGGGTGACCTGCTTGCCGTGTTCTGGGCTGGCGGCGATATACTTACCGTTTTTCAGGTTATACTTGTGCTGTGCGCAAGCACAGTGCTGGCGGTTAAGGGCGAGGTTACCACAGGTGATATGGTATCCTTTATGGCCTTTAACGGTATGCTGTCCTGGCCTATCCGTTCCCTTGGCAGAATAATCGGTGATTTGTCCAAGGCTACCGTTGCCCTTGGCCGTATTGCCGAAATTACCGATGCACCGCTGGAAGATTACGAAAGCGGTGTGCCTTTCAGCTTTGAAAAAGAGATTGTTTTTGAAGATGTGCACTTTGCCTTTGACAAGCACGTTATCTTTGAAGGACTGTCCCTTGTGATTAAAAAAGGGCAGACCGTTGCGGTGCTGGGGGCATCGGGCAGCGGCAAAAGCGTTATGCTCAGCCTGCTGTGCCGTTTTTACACACCGCAGAAGGGCAGAATAACCATAGACGGCGTGGATATAAACGATATAAATCTCAGGGACCTGCGCCGCAATATGTCCCTTGTTATGCAGGAGCCGTTCCTTTTCAGCAAGACAATCAGAGAAAATATTGCAATAATAGACAGAACCGCCGATGAAGCCAAAGTGGAATATTCCGCAAAAATTGCCTGTGTGCACAACAGCATAATGGCCTTTGACAAGGGTTACGACACCATTGTGGGCGAAAGGGGCGTCACCCTTTCGGGCGGGCAGAAACAGCGTGTGGCAATTGCCCGCACAATATATACAGGTGCGCAGGTGCTTATGTTTGACGACAGCCTTTCCGCCGTTGATGCGGTAACCGACAAAGCAATCCGTGCAAACCTTAACCAATATACCAAAAACACCACCTGCATCATTATCGGTCAGCGTGTAAACACACTTATGCAGGCGGACAATATATTTGTGCTGGACAAGGGCCGCATTGTTCAGCAGGGCAGTCACGACTATCTTGCAAATGTGGAAGGTATCTATCGTGAAATTGTAAAAATCCAGCAGGATATTATCGAAAAAACACAGGCAGAGGCAGGTGAAGACAATGTATGACGAACACGCACTGGCTGATAAATTCAATATAGAGGAATGGAAAAAGATTTTTCCTTTTTTAAAGCCTTACAAAAAAGAACTGTCCTGGCTTATGTTCACCTGCGTTTTCACCGCGTTTTTTGACGCGTTCTTCCCGCTGATGACCAAATATGCCATCAACAACTTTATTGCACTGCGCACCACCGACGGCCTTGTGCTGTTTACCATTGTGTTTATTGTCCTTGCGGTTGTGCAGGGCTGGGGCTCAATAGTGTATTCCCAGAAAGCCATTGTAATCGAAATGGGCGTTGGCCGTGATATGCGCTATAAGCTGTACAGGCATATTCAGGAATTGTCCATAGACTATTTCAACGTCACCCCCGTGGGCTTTATCCTTGCCAGAGTTATGAACGACACCAACAGTATGGGCGGTATGTTCAGCTGGCGTCTGGCTATGATTGTATTCCAGAGTTCATACCTTGTGTTTATCCTTGTAAATATGATTGTGCTGGATATGAAACTTGGTCTTATGGTCACCGCCGTTGTGCTGGTGCTTGGGGTTATAACGGCATATGTACAGCGCCGCCTTATCGTGCTCAACCGTGCGGCAAGAAAGCAGAACAGCAAAATCACCGCCGCATACAACGAATATATCACAGGGGCACAGACTGTAAAAAGCCTTGCGGGCGAACAGCTTGTCATGGACGAATTCAGTAACGTAAACCGTGAAATGCAGTACAAAACAATGCGTGTGCGCAATCTGGAGCGCACCTTTATGCCGGTTATTGCGGCAATTGCCTCCATGTGTGTGGCACTTGTGGTAAGTGTAAGCGTGCCTATGGTGGAACAGCTTAAGCTGGACGTGGGCACCCTTGCGGTGTTTATCAGCTACACCTTCTCCATTCTCGGTCCTGTGCAGGAGCTTTGCCAGTGCCTTAACAACACGGTAAGCCTGCAGGCAAACGTGGAAAGGGTAAATCACCTTATGGAAGCACCGGTTGCAGTGGACGACAGCGAAAAGGTGAAAAATGTCTACGGCGACATCTACAACCCACAGCCGCAGAACTGGGAAAAGATAAAAGGGGATATCGAGTTCTGCGATGTAAGCTTTAAATATCCCGACAGCGACAGATATGTGCTGGAGAACTTTAACCTTAAAATAAAGGCGGGCACCTGTGTTGCCATTGTCGGTGCAACAGGTGCAGGCAAATCCACACTTGTAAACCTTGTCTGCCGCTTTTTCGAGCCTACAAAGGGCAGAATTTTAATTGACGGCACCGAATACCGCAACCGCAGTCTGCTGTGGCTGGAAAGCCAGCTCAGCTATGTGCTGCAGTCGCCTCATCTGTTCAGCGGCACGGTGCTGGAAAACATAAAATATGCAAAACCCGATGCCACAATGGAGCAGGTGGTGCAGGCGGCAAAACGTGCCCAGGCACACGATTTTATCGAAAAACTGCCCGACGGCTACAACACCGATATCGGTCAGGGCGGGGACAAGCTGTCCACGGGACAAAAGCAGCTTATCAGCATTGCAAGGGCTATCCTTGCTGACGGCAGAATTATGGTTATGGACGAGGCAACCAGCAGCGTAGACACCAAAACCGAACAGCTTATCAATGCAATGACTGCAGATTTGCTTAAAGACAAAACCAGCTTTATAATTGCACACCGTCTGTCCACCGTTAAAAATGCCGACATTATCATACTTGTTGACGAAGGCAGAATAATCGAGATGGGCACCCACCGTGAGCTGCTGCGCAAAGGCGACGCATACTGGCATCTTTACACAAGCCAGTGGGAAGAGGACGAGCAGGACAAGTTCTTTAAAAAGCTGCAGCAAAGCGAAAAGCAGTAAACAGTATATCATTATGAATTTTTATATGTCATTCTGAGCAAAGATGAGAATCTCAAGCCTCCCTTGTGTAAAGGGAGGGGGACCGCTTGCGGTGGAGGGATTGAAAAACCGATAGATTTTCATCCCTTATGCCCCTCAGAATGACATATTTTATTTACCCGATGACATTGATGTTATTGCGGGCATATTTATTTGTGCAGCTTTGTCAAATTATGGACAAACACTTGTTGCGGCAGAGCTTTGGTTATGATAAAATAAAAATGGGGATATATTCTGCTTTTTGGCGGACAGCCCGATTTTCAAAGCATTAAATGCACATAATATCTGATATACAAATCTGTCAATATCACAAATCATTTTTTTAACTTGTCTTTAATATACATTACTATGCAAATACAAAGGGGGAGTGTATATGCCAAAAGCACTGGTACTGGCAGGGGGCGGCGCACGCGGAGCTTATCACATAGGCGCGTGGCAGGCCCTTATAGAAATGGGCTGGAAATTTGATATTGTCACAGGCACATCGGTGGGCAGCCTTAACGGCACACTTGTGGCTCTGGACCAGTTTGATATTGCAAAATCAATGTGGCTTTCCATTGATGACCGTGATGTTATGGAAATTCCTCACAAAATGCTTTCAAGGGATACGGTGGATTTTGTAAAGGACTTTGCCACAAAAGGCGGCGTAAGCCTTGCACCGCTGGAAAATATGATTGTGCGCTTTGTTGACGAACAGCAGGTGCGCGCATCAAAATGCCGCTACGGTCTTGTAACGGTAAATGCAGACACAAAAACACCCCTTGAACTTACTATAGACGAAATTCCGCAGGGCAGGCTGGTGGACTATATGCTGGCTTCCAGCGCATTCACGCCATTTCTGCGCCCACGCACAATTGACGGCGAAAAGTACATCGACGGCGGTTTTTACGACAATCTGCCACGCAATCTTGCGGCCCGTATGGGTGCGGACGAGATTGTGGAGGTGGACCTTGACAGCCTTGGGCTGGACAGACCCCTTGATGCAGAACACAGGGATATAAAGACAACCCGCATTTCTTCCTGGCACGACCTTGGCAGCATTCTGGAGTTCAAACCCGAAAAGGCAAAAAGAAATATGGACCTTGGCTACCTTGACGCCTACAAGGCATTTGGCAGGCTGGAGGGCAGGGCATATGCCTTTAAAAAGGGCGAAACCGATAAAATGTACACGGCTTTCGGTATGCGGCTTATGGAAAAATGTCAGTCTCTTTACGACCGTCATCCAACAGTAATGCTGGCGGCAGAGGTATACAACCGTGCCGAGCGCAAAAACCCGAAAACACTTGAGGATAAGTTTTTTGCAGTGCTGGAGGGGGCAATGGAGGCGGCAGATTTATACGAGGGCGAAGTGTATACCCTTGAAAATCTGCCACAGCTTATAAAAGCGGCACCAAAGACAAAATACCACAGTGTGTTTGAAAAATTCGCCGAAGAAAAGGCGGTTAAAAAACTGCTGGAAAAAATCAGCGAAAAGGATATAAAAAACATCTATCTGTCGCTGCTTAAATCTGTTATATAAACAAGATTACACAATGTACTCAAAGTGCATTTCTGCAAATATCCGCATATACAATCTGCAGCACAAAACGGAGGAACAGATGGTAAAATATGTAGGCACTCCCGCTTCGGGCGGACTTACCCTGGCAAAAATAAAAATAGTAAACCGACGCATAGCAGGCTTTAAACGTGTGGTGCTGGCACCTCACCGCGAAAAAGCTTTGTTTGATGCGGCTGTAATTCTTGCCAAGGACGAAATAAAAACCCTTATGGAAAACACCACAGGGGAACACAGCGAAATACTTAATTTTCAGGTTATGATGCTGGACGACAACGGCCTGAAAAATATGATTTATCAGAAGATAGAGGAAAAGCTGGGTGCGGCACATTCCGTTGAAGTTGTAATGGAAGAATACTGTGCACGCATAAAATCTATAAACGACGGCTATCTCTCCCTGCGCACAGCGGATATCCGCGATGCACTTACAAGGGTTACCGATATACTGGACGGCAAAAACCGCGAGCGCTTCAAGCTTACCGAACCCTGCGTTGTGGTGGCGGACGAAATTCTGCCAAGTGACCTTGCTGTTATCGACCGCCAGTATGCCATGGGCTTTATCACCGCAGGCGGTTCCTATCACGACCACGCAAACATAATTGCGCGCACAATGGGCATTCCGTCGGTGTGCGGCGTTGACAGCGAAATATTAAATCCGCTCAACGACACCCGTCAGGTTGCGCTGGACGGCTACACAGGCGAAATCTACATTGTGCCAAACGAAGCCACAGTTGCCATGTTCCGCCACAGAATGAAGCTGGAACAGCGTGACAGCGTTTTGCTGGCAAAAATACGTGATGCAAAGCTGACAATGGCAAACGGAGAAGAAATACAGATTTTTGCCAACTGCAACGACCCTAAGGACATCACCCTTGCCATAAACAACGGTGCACAGGGCATCGGGCTTGTGCGCAGTGAAATTCTGTTTATGAGCACAGTGTACGATTTGTCCCTTGCCAGCCAGATACGTTTTTACAGCGAATGTATCCGTGCGGCAAAAGGCAAAGAAATTACCATACGCACCTTTGACATAGGTGCCGACAAGCCGCTGGAACGTCTCCAGCTGGAAAAAGAGCCAAACCCTGCACTGGGTATGCGCGGCGTAAGGCTGATGTATACACAGAAAGAGATATTTGAAACACAGATAGAGGCACTGCTGGTGGCGGCAGACCGCTGCGGCGAAATAAACGTAATGCTGCCTATGGTTACGGTGGAAAGCGATGTTACCGGCTATTTTACAATGGTGGAACAGGTTAAGGAACGTCTGCTTAACGAGGGCACAATTGCCCGAGACCGCATCCGCTGGGGCATTATGATAGAAACACCTGCAGCAGCACTTATCAGCGAACAGCTTGCAAAATATGTAAACTTTTTCTCCATCGGCACCAACGACCTTACACAGTATGTTATGGCGGCAGACCGCATCAACACCAATGCTGCAAGATACTTTGATCCGCAGCACCCTGCCGTTGTAAAGATGGTGGAAATGGTGGCACAGAGCGCAGCAAAATACGGCATAAAGGTAAGCGTATGCGGCGAAAGTGCGGCGGATTTTGAATGTGCAAAGCTTTACATAGAAAAAGGTGTAAGATGTCTGTCAATGGCACAAAATGCAATGCTGCCGATAAAACAGCACCTTATGGAAGAATTTGAGATAAATTGACACAAATTTTTATGGAAATTATCACAGAAAAGTGGTAATATAATTTTATAAAAGGCAAAGCCTTTAATTGAGAAATTTAACGGCAAAGGAGGTAAGTTTATGAAACTTATTCTGGCTATTATCAATAAAGAGGACTCTCAGGAAGTTTCCCACGCACTGACAAAGGAAAGATATTCCGTTACAAAGCTTGCAACACAGGGCGGTTTTCTGATGAGCGGCAACGTGACACTTATCATCGGTACAGAAGATGAAAAGGTTGACCACGCAATTGAAATCATCAAGGAACATTCCCGTCAGAGAAAGGAAATTGTTCCATCCACAGCTACATACGGCATTGGTGTAACAACATCCTTCCCGCTGGAAGTTACTGTTGGCGGCGCAACAATCTTTGTGCTTGACGTTGACAGATTTGAAAAAGCATAATGTTTATAAACAGCTTTACAGGTAATAAAAATATCAGACTGAGCTTGGAAGAAAAGATAAAATCTGCCAAGCTTGGTCATGCTGTGCTTATTTTTGCAAAGGAAGGCTGCGGTGCCAACTTTTTTGCAAAGCTGCTGGCAGCGGATATTGTGGGGGCAGACGGCGACGGTATGCGCCTTATAGAAGAAGATGCACACGGTCAGGTGCAGATTATCCGGGGCAGCGGTGCTTCGGGGCAGATAAAGGTAGACAGTGTCCGTGCAATCAACGATAACGTAAACTTTTCTTCCCTCGGCGGCGAAAAAAGGGTGGTTATCATCGAAAACTGCGAAAACTTCAACCTGTCTTCCGCCAATGCACTGCTTAAAAACCTTGAGGAGCCAAAGGACGATATAACCTATATCCTCACCACCACGGACACCTCCAGAATACTTTCCACCATACGCTCGCGCTGTCAGGCCTACAGCCTTGTGCAGCCCACTGTGGAAGAAACAAAACAGTATTTTGCAGGTGTAAACAGTGCCGAAAAGGACGAGCTGATAAAAATTTACGGCGGCAATATCGGCATGGTAAAAGCAGCGCTGGAAAATCCAAAGCGCTTTGAAATTCTGCAAAAGGCACTTGAAGCACAAAAATATATACAAAGCGGCGACAGATATGCCCTTGCAAAACTGCTGTATGCTTTCAATAAAAAGAAAGAGGACTTTGCACTGTTTTTAAAGGACATAGAATATATCTGCGACAGCAGTCTTTCACAAAGCAGTGTAAAGGTACTTAATGCCGTAACCGAGGCAAAAAACGCTATGGAGCGCAACGCAAACCTTGGGCTTGTAATGCAGAATTTTATAATTTCGGTTAAAAAATAAAATACTTTAAGTTGATTTTGCAATAAAAATAACTTTAAGTTAAAAATAAATACAGATTTCAGGAGATTATATGACAAAAGTTGTCGGTATCCGTTTTAAAACAGGGGGCAAGGTATATTTCTTTGACCCGAAAGATTTTGATATAAAAAAGGGCGACCACGTTATTGTGGACACCGCCCGCGGCCTTGAATGCGGCCTCTGTGTGCAGGGTGTGCACGAAGAAAGCCCTGACAAGATTATCCGTCCGCTTAAAGAGGTTACCCGCATTGCTTCACCGCAGGACGTGGAAAAGATGGAGCAGAACCGCAAAGACGAAAAAAAGGCGTTTGATATCTGCCTTGAAAAAATTGCAAAACACAATCTGGAAATGAAACTGATTGATGTGGAATACACCTTTGACCGCAGCAAAGTGCTGTTTTATTTTACAGCAGACGGCCGTGTGGACTTCCGTGAGCTTGTAAAGGAACTTGCACAGGTGTTCCGCACCCGTATCGAACTGCGCCAGATTGGTGTGCGTGACGAAAGCAAGATGATGGGCGGCGTTGGCGTGTGCGGCAGACAGTTTTGCTGCAGCGGCTTTTTGTCCGACTTTACACCGGTAAGCATCAAGATGGCAAAGGAACAGGGCCTGTCCCTTAACCCAAGCAAAATCAGCGGCAGCTGCGGCAGACTTATGTGCTGCTTAAGCTATGAACAGCCGGCGTACGAATATCTCAACAGCATCACCCCGGGTGTGGGCAGCCTTGTAAAAACAGGCGAGGGCAACGGCATTGTTACCGAAGTAAGCCTGCTTAAAGGTTTGCTTAAAGTGCGCCTTGACAAAAACAAGGACGGTCTGCCAAAAGAGTTCAGCCTTAAGGAAATCACCGTGCTCAAACGTGTGCATCCAAACAAAAAAGGCAGTGCTGCAGACCAGCAGGCAGAAAAAGAACTGCGTGCACTGGAAGACTGATAATTGCATTTGCAGCAGAAGCATAATGTTTCTGCTGCAATTTTTTATTTTGCACAAAACTTAAAAAAGTGAGCATTTTAGCAGATTTATGGCGGATGTAGTTGATTATTTATATAATTAGCACAAGCTAACCTAAGAAAAATTAGTGAAAAGATACCAAAAGGCTTGATAAATTTTTGATTATATGTTATATTAAACACAGCCTTAACCAGCTTAAATGGTTAAAATAACGTTATTTTAATATGGAGGAAACAATTATGGCATACAAAATTACAGATGCTTGTATCTCTTGCGGCGCTTGCGCAGACGCTTGCCCAGTAAGTGCTATCGCTGAAGGCGACGGTCAGTACGTTATCGACGAAGGCGCATGCCTCGACTGCGGTGCTTGTGCAGACACATGCCCAATGGGTGCTATCGAAGCTTAATTAAATCGATACATAAATGCTCTCCCGTCAGGGAGGGCATTTTTTGTATGCAATAATTTTCTGCAATGTAAAACAACATTGTAAAAACGGCAAAAAAATGATATATTGTTAGATATAAAAATAAATTTTAAAATCTGTATTTATACACAGAAAGGTATTTTATGGCTGGTGTAATTTACGTTGTTGCCACACCTATAGGCAACCTTAATGATATGACTCCCCGTATGCGCGAGGCTTTTGAAGCAGCAGATTTTATCGCTGCCGAAGATACCCGCGTAACAGTAAAACTGCTTAACCATCTTGGCATCAAAAAGCCTATGATAAGCTATTACGAGCACAACCTCAAGGACAAGGGCGAATATATAATCGGCCGTGTTCTCGCAGGGGAAAACTGTGCTGTCTGCAGCGATGCGGGCACCCCCTGCATCAGCGACCCGGGGGAAATTCTGGTAAAGCAGGCCCACGCCAACGGCATCCGCGTTATCCCTATTACAGGGCCAAGTGCGGTTATCACAGCACTGTCGGTAAGCGGCCAGAACACAGGCCGTTTCTGCTTTGAAGGCTTTCTTTCAACTGCAAAAAAACAGCGCATTGAGCATCTGGAACAGGTGAAAAACGAAACCCGCACAATGATATTCTACGAAGCACCACACAAGCTGCTTAATACACTTAAGGATTTCAGGGAATATTTCGGTGCTGACCGCAGCCTGACAATAGCAAGGGAACTTACCAAACTGCACGAGCAGATATGGCTTACCACAGTGGGCGAAGCACTGGATTTCTACACCGAAAACAGCCCAAAGGGCGAATTTGTGCTTATCGTTGCAGGCGGCGTGTTTGAAGCGGCAGAAAAAGAGCTTACCCTTGATGACGTTGCACAGAAATGTATTGATATTATGGAAAATGAAAATCTGCCGTTAAAGGAAGCTGCAAAGCTTGCCTGTGCAAAAACTGCATTTTCCAAAAGCGAAGTTTACAAGGCTGCACAGAATTTAAGGGGTTAACGGTATGAAATATCTTATAATCAGTGATACTCACGGCTATTATGCCGAACTGGCTTGTATTCTGGAAACAGAAAAAGAGATTAAAAATGTTATATTTTTAGGTGACGGACGTGTGGATATTCAGCAGGCACAGCTGCAGTTTCCCGACCGCAATTTTATCTGCGTAAAGGGCAACTGCGATTTGTGGGAGAAAACCGAAAGCATGAAAATCCTTGACCTTGACGGCCACAAGGTGCTTATCACCCACGGCGACGGCTTTGATGTAAAAACCAGCAAGCTGGCACTGCGTCGCACAGCAATAAATCTTGGTGCAGAGATAGTGCTGTACGGCCACACCCACCGCCAGTATTACGAATATCTTGACGGGCTGTATATCTTCTGCCCGGGCAGTGTAAAGCCCGAGTCTGCATCGGCTTACAATCCAAGCTACGGCATAATGGATTTCAGCGAGGGATACCCCAATATCTACAACTGCGAGATAAATTTTTAAAATATACCTGTCGTCCTGACAATATTATAAACATTAAAAATATGTCATTCTGAGCGCGTATTTCTGTCATTATGTGGCAGCGAAGAATCTTAAGCCTCCCTTGTGTAAAGGGGGGGCCGCCTGTGGTGGAGGGATTGAAAAATCCGTGAGATTCTTTGTCACTTACGCTTCTCAGAATGACAGTTTGTTTTTATATAAAAACTGCTGTGCAGACAGCCAATGCTTTTTATTGTATTTTGTCTTTATAAATGGTACAATAAAATGTAAAGTATTTTTTAAAAACAAATTCTACGAGGTCAATCTATGTTATTCAACTCGGTTCCCTTTATGATATTTCTGCCCATAGCGGCATTTGTTTATTACATCATTCCGCAAAAATGGCAAAAGGTATATCTGCTGGCAATCAGCTATTATGTTTATGCCTGCTTTGACCTGCGTGCAGTGCCGTTTATTGTCATTGCAACACTGTCCAGCTATTTTGCTGCAAAGGCAATAGAGAAAAAACAGGGCAGTGCCCGCAAAAAAGCACTTGTGGGCTGTGTGGTGGTCAACGTTGGTCTGCTGTGCTTTTTCAAATACACAAACTTTCTGGCTTCCAGCGTTGTGGCTGTGGCAAATATGCTGGGTGCAGACATTCAGTTTGGCGGTTTCAGCCTTATTGCTGTTACGGGCATCAGCTTTTTTACATTTCAGAGTGTGGGCTATGTTGCCGATGTTTACTGGGGCAAGATAAAGGCAGAAGAAAACCTGCTTAATTACAGTCTGTTCATTGCGTTTTTTCCGCACGTGCTGGCAGGGCCAATCAGCCGTGGCGGCAGCCTGCTGCCACAGATGCAGCAGCCAAAGGCCTTCAGCTATGACGGCGTAAAAAACGGCCTGCAGCTTATGGCAATCGGCTTTTTCAAAAAGGTTGCAGTGGCAGATATGCTGGCAATGTTTATCGGTGCGGTGTTTAACGACCTTGCAAGTTACGGCGCACTTATGCTTGTGTTTACCGCATTTGCCTATTCCATACAGCTTTATGCCGACTTTTCGGGCTACAGTGATATTGCCCGCGGCTGTGCAAAGGTTATGGGCTTTGACATAGTTGATAACTTTTCCACACCGTTTCTGTCCACAAGTTTCAGGGAATTCTGGAACCGCTGGCACATATCCCTTTCAAGCTGGTTTGGCAGTTATGTATATATCCCTCTGGGCGGCAACCGCAGGGGCGAAGCCAGAAAATACATCAACATTGCAATCATCTTTCTGCTCAGCGGCCTGTGGCACGGCAGCGCCTGGACCTTTATCATCTGGGGTGCACTGCACGCGTTATACCGCGTGGGCGAAGAAGTTATCCGCAAATTCAGCAAAAAACCTCTGCAGCAGCCAAAGGGCTTTGGCTATTGGATAAGGGTTGCAGTGGTGTTCTGTCTGTTCTCATTCAGTATGATATTCTTCCGTGCAAACACAGTGGCAGATGCGTTTTACTATGTGACACATCTCATCGGCAATTTTGCCCCGGGTGTGTTTGTCAGTGATGTGTTCCGTGCGGTTGGTCACGGCTTTGACTTTACACCTATACTGATTTTCGGCTACATTGCATACTGTGCACTGGTGGTGGCAATAACGGTGGGTATGGACCTGTACCGTTACTTTGTGCTCAAGGGCAGTTGCCTCACCAATGCTTTTGCCAATATGAAATGGCCTGTGCGCTACATCTGTTACTATGCACTGGTGGCACTTATCATGGCGGGCTTTATTATGCAGAACGGCGGCTATGGTGCATCGGCAAGCTTTATCTATGCAAACTTTTAAATTAAATGCAAAACGTCACGTTTATACAACGTGACGTTTGTTTTTTTGCAATCACAAATATACAGCACTCAAAATATACTATGAGAAAAGAAGGTGATATTTTGAGTGCATTTTTATCGGTTGACAATATACAGATGATTTACGAAACACCTGCCGAAGAAACCGTGGCGGTAAAAGATGTAAGTTTTACTGCGGAAAAAGGCAGGTTTATCAGCCTTGTGGGGCCCAGCGGCTGCGGCAAAAGCACCTTGCTTGGCTGTATTGCAGGGCTGCAAAAACAGCAGAAGGGCACCATAACTCTGGACGGCAGGGACATATCACAAAGCGGCGGCAGCATTGGCTATATGCTGCAAAGCGACAATCTGCTGCCCTGGCGCAGCGTGTGGCGCAATGTGATTATAGGCCTGGAGATACAGAAAAAGCTGACGGAAGAAAACACGGCATATGCGGAAAATCTGCTTAAAAAGTATGACCTGTGGCAGTTTAAGGACAGCTTCCCCAACCGTTTAAGCGGCGGTATGCGGCAGCGTGCGGCACTTATCCGCACCCTTGCACTTAAACCGCAGCTTCTACTGCTGGACGAAGCCTTCAGTGCCCTTGATTATCAGACAAGGGTAAATGTAAGCTGCGATGTGTGGCAGATACTGCGCCGTGAAAACAAGACGCTGGTTATGGTAACCCACGATATTCCCGAGGCGGTGGCCATGTCAGACCGTGTGGTTATTCTGTCAAAACGGCCTGCAGTGGTGGCAAAAACGGTGGATATAGATTTTGGGCCGCACCGCCCCGACCCCATAGAAGTGCGCCGTCACCCCAGATTTCAGCAGTATTTCAACACCATATGGAAGGAGCTGATAAAATGAAAAACAGGCTTTCTCACCGTCAGCAGTATCTGCGGGAGATAAAACGCCGCAGACACAGGGTGCTGGCTGTTCAGCTTTGCATTGTGGCGGCATTTGTGGCTTTGTGGGAGTGGCTGACCTTTATGGGCACTGTTGACCCCTTTATCTTTTCTTCTCCGTCAAGGATAGCACAGATAACCGCCACAATGGCACAAAGCGACCTTGCATATCATATACTTATAACAGTGCTGGAAACCCTTGCAGGCTTTGCACTTGGTGTGGTGCTGGGGCTTGTTGTTGCAGTGTGGCTGTGGTTCTGCCCATTTGCAAACAGTGTGGCGGCGCCGTTTCTGGTGGTGCTGCACGCCCTGCCAAAAATTGCCCTTGGCCCCGTTATCATTGTGTGGGCGGGGGCAGGTATGAGTGCCATAATCGTAATGGCGGTGGCAATTTCCCTTATTGTTACAGTGCTGGAGCTTTCGGGCGGCTTTGCAGCCACCGACAAGGCGCTTATCACCACCATTAAAAGCTTTGGGGCAGACAGAAGACAGATTTTTACAAAGGTGGTGCTGCCATACAATCTGCCTGTGCTGTTTCAGAGCCTTAAGGTGAATATCGGTTTAAGCCTTGTGGGTGTTATTGCAGGCGAATTTCTGGTTTCCAAAGCAGGACTGGGCTATCTTATCGTCTATGCAGGGCAGGTGTTCCGTATGGATATAGTGATGATGAGTGTTATAATTCTTGGCATAATTGCATTTGTTATGTACCACCTTGTGAGCGTTGCCCGCCAAATTGCAGAAAAGAAAATAAATCACGACACTTAAGGAGATTTATCTATGAAAAAACTTATCTGTATTGTGCTGGCGGCGGCTGTTGCACTGTCAGCGGCAGCCTGCGGCGGTCATCAGCCCCGGACGGGCAAAAAACTGGTGCTCAGCGAAGTTACCCACTCCATATTCTATGCACCGCAGTATGTGGCAATAAACAAGGGCTACTTTGCCGAAGAAGGTCTTGAAATTGAGCTTGTAAATGCAGGCGGTGCCGACAAGGTTATGACCAGCGTGCTTACAGGTGCGGCAGACATCGGCTTTGCAGGGGCGGAAGCCTGCGTGTATGTATATCTGCAGGGCAAAGAAGATTATCCAAAGGTCTTTGCACAGCTTACAAGATGCGACGGCAGCTTCCTTGTGGGCAGGGAAAAGGTGGAAAATTTTGACTGGCAGTCCCTTAAAGGCAGCACAATTCTCCCCGGCCGCAAGGGTGGTATGCCGTATATGACTTTGCTTTACGCCCTTAATAAAAACGGGCTGGAGGTCGGCAAAGATGTGTTCTTTAACGACACAATCCAGTTCAACGCCATGACAGGTGCATTTTTAAGCGGTGAAGGGGACTATGTAACGGTGTTTGAACCTTCCGCAACCGATATTGAAATGCAGAACAAGGGATATATTCTTGCTTCTGTAGGCGAAGCAGGGGGCGAAGTGCCCTACACCACATATTTTGCAAAGCAGGGTTATGATGCCGAAATCTTGCAGAAATTCACCAATGCCATAGCAAAGGGGCAGAAGTTTGTGGCAGAAAAATCTGCAGCGGAAATTGCGGCGGCAATACAGCCGTCCTTCCCCGAAACCGACCTTGAGGTTATCGAAAAGGTGGTGCAGAACTATAAGGAAATCGGTGCATTCAGCCACAATCCCGTTATGGAACAGGCTGCCTTTGACCGCATTATAGACATTGTCAAAAATGCAGGGGAAATTCACCCCGATGCCGATGTACCTTTTGAAGCTGTTATAGACAATACATTTGCAGAGAATGCAGCTTTATAAAATTAATAATACGGGCGAACTTCGTTCGCCCGTTTTTTATGCAGTATCGGGCTGTAAACCCAAAGTTGCGCAATAGTTGCTGGTGTAAACAATGGTGATATGTTAAAATAAAACAAAAAAGGAGGAGTGTATAATGGCTATAATGGGAAACGGAATGGGAATTTATCTTTTTATTGTCATAATTATCAGAGGTGTACTGCCTGTTGTGATTGCAGTGCTGCTTATAAAAGCTCTGCTGAAATATCTGAACTCCGACAAAAAGGGTGACCCTGTTATCAAAAAATCTTTGGGGCAGGTTATCAGGGCACATCGTGAACAAAAGGGTTATACCCAGGAATATATGGCAGAACAGCTTGGGGTAAGCCGTCAGGCTGTTTCCAAATGGGAAAACGGCACAACCGAACCCAGCACCTCCAACCTTTTTGCATTGGCAAAGCTGTTTGATATGCCAGTGGAAGAATTTATGAAAGAGATACAGCTGTAAAAAACGTAAAAAAATATGTCATTCTGAGCAGTTTTAACTGCGAAGAATCTCACCTTCAGCACGGGCTGACGGTATAACGGTATTATAACCGTGCAAAGAGATTCTTTGCTTTCGCTCAGAATGACAGTTTTTATTTTTATGAATTATATTATTATTTTGCTGTCCTGATAACCTTGTTCACCTTCCATCTGCCACTGGCAAGATAGATAATGATGATAATGATACTGCCGATGTTGGATATAGGCGAGCCCATGCCAACGCCAAGTATGCCAAGGCCAAGCACAGAAGAGCAGATGTAAGATGCAGGTATGCGCAGCAGCAAAGCGCTTAACATATTGCTGAACATGGCAAAGGTGGTGTGGCCTGCACCGGTAAACAGACTTGTCACGCAGAAAACAATCGGTACAAGAATGTATTCAAAGCTGAAAGAGCGCATATACTGCACGCCGTAGGCAATTGTTTCAGGGTTGCGGTCAAACATCATAATAATTTGGCTGGAGAACAGCTGTGCTATTGTAAAGATGCACAGACCTATCACCCAGGCAATACTTGTGCCGATTTTGCAGGTTTTTATTGCGCGGTCCCACTTGTTTGCACCGATGTTCTGTGCACACATTGTGGAAACAGAAGCGCTCATTGCACTTGCAGGCATAATTGCAAAGCTGTTGAATTTGCCCACAATGCCCACTGCGGCAGAAGCGTTTACACCGCCAATGGTATTTACAAGTGCAGTGATAAACATAAAGCTGATGCTGATAACGCCGCTTTGTATTGCACTTGGTGCACCGATTTTAAGAATTTTTGCAAGATAGCCTTTGTTGATTTTAAAGGAGGAAATGCGGAAATCAAAAACAAAGTTTCGGTTGCGCAGGTAGATGATGCACAGTACAACGCTTACCGCCTGGGAAAACACAGTTGCAATTGCCGCACCTTTTGCACCCATACCAAAGCCCGCAACAAGCACAAGGTCAAGCGCAATGTTTGTCACACAGGATATGGAAACAAAATAGAACGGACGTTTGCTGTCGCCCATGCCGCGCAATATGGCGGAAAAGGCGTTGTATGCAAAGATAAACAGAATACCCGCAATTGTTATTGTCAGATAATCCCTTGCTTCACTGTAACTTTCTGCAGGGGTTTCCAGCATGCGCAGGGACGGGTCTATAAGCAGAAACATAACAACAGTTATTGCCGCGCCGCCCACCAGCAAAGCTGTGATAAGGGTGGAGATTGTTTCTTTTACGCCGTCTTCGTCACGTGCACCCATATACTGCGAAACCATAATTGTGCCGCCTGTGCAGAAGCCCAAAACAAGCATTGTCAGAACGTGGGTAATCTGGCTGCCGATGTTTACACCGCTTACTGCAGCGGTGCCGCTGAAGTTGCCCACAATAAGCATATCTGCAACACTGTACAGACTCTGCACAAGGTTGCTTATTAAAAAAGGCACCGAAAAGCTGATAAGCTGTTTTGAAACGCTGCCTTCTGATAAATCTTTGCCGAATTTAGACATTTTTTCTCCTGTAAATAATGGGGTGGTGGAAAGAAATGTCATTCTGAGCGAAGCGAAGAATCTCTTTGCGGGCACAATATAATTTTGTGCATAGAAATAAATTGTTAGGGACAATGAGATGCTTCAATGGTTTTACCATCTCAGAATGACAGATACTGCGAAATTAAATTAACGTATAAAGTTTGTGCCTACGCGTTTTTCGTCATAGAACGGGTCCGGCACGCCGTGGTGCTGTGCAGCTTCCTTGCTTTTTATAAGCCATGCCATATTTTCGCCCAGAGTGCGCATTATCTGCATACCCTCAAGGTCCTGCATAACTTCTTCAGGGGTGTTGCCGTGAACACCGTTCCAGTACTGGCTGCCTACAATGTGCATTTTGCTGATGGAAAAATATTTGTTAAGTCTGTCCAGTGTGGCAGTGTTGCCCATACGTCTGCAGCTTGCAACAGCAGCGGCAAATTTGTTTGCAAAACGGCCGCGGCTTGCATAGAACAGTCGGTCAAGAAATGCACACAGACTGCCGTTTGGTCCTGCATAGTAAACAGGGCTGCCGATAACCACACCGTCGTAGTTTTCAAGGCTTTCCAGTGTCTCGTTAACCTTGTCATTAAATACACATCTGCCTGTTTTATAGCATCCGCCACAGCCGTTGCAGCCGTGTACTGCGTCCTTGCCAATCCACAGAAAATCGGTTTCGATGCCGTGGCTGTTCAGCTTGCTGCTTACTTCTTTAAGTGCTGTGTAGGTGCAGCCATTTTCGTGAGGGCTGCCGTTTATCATTAAAAC
>JAFSAW010000035.1 GCA_017442085.1 Oscillospiraceae bacterium
CATTGTACTTTCACAGCTGTCCCGTAGTGCCGAAAAGGGCCAGGGACGCGATGCACGCCCTGCACTCAGCGACCTGAGAGACTCAGGTTCTATCGAACAGGATGCCGACGTGGTACTGTTTTTGTACCGTGATGCTTATTACAGCCAGGGAGACCCCGATGTGGACCCGAGCAAAGCAGAGTGTATCGTAGCCAATATCCGTCACGGCGAGGTAGGCAAGGTTTATCTCGGCTGGGACGGTGCACATACAAGATTCTACAATATTGATTTTGTACACGAAGATGAATAATTCGGTTTTAAATACAATTAAACAATTTGATATGATAAACAAAGGTGATACAGTTGCGGTATGTCTGTCCGGTGGGGCAGACAGTATGGCACTGTTTCACCTTATGTGCGTTTTAAAACAGCAGCTGGATATAGAAGTTTTTGCTATTCACATCAATCACGGACTGCGCAAGGAAAGTGATGATGAGGAATTGTTTATCACAGAATACTGCAAAAAGCTTGGTGTGGAATGTATAACAGCGCGTTTTGAAATGAACAATAAAGCTAAACCGCAGGGACTGTCGACAGAAACCTGGGCAAGACAGATGCGTTATGAATTTTTTGAAAAGACAGCGCTGCAGAAAAATGCAAAACTTGCCACTGCACACACTCTGAGCGACAAATGCGAAACAGTTATCTTCAATCTGTGCCGCGGTTCAAATTTGAAAGGCGTATGCGGTATCCCAGCGGTGAGAGGCAATATTATCCGTCCCCTTATCAACTGCACAAGGGAAGATGTGGAAAAATACTGTGCCCAAAACGGCATTCCGTTTGTTACTGACAGCAGCAATTTTTCTGAAGAATATTCACGCAACAAAATACGCCTCAGGGTGGTTCCTGTCCTTAAACAGCTTAATCCTAAAAGTGAACGTCAGATTGGTGAATTTACTGAGGAAATGGAGCAGATATACACATTTTTAACCCAATTAAGTGATACTCTGTACAGGAATTCAATATCACTCAATGGGTTTGTGCTGGATATTATACAAAAGGCAGATGATGTGGTTATAAAATTTTTTCTCAGAAATGTTCTGGAAAAATACAACTGCCTGTCAAAGGATAATATCACGGATATTCTTGAGGGGATAAAGCAGGGCAGTTTTTCGCGCCAGCTTTCAAAAGATATCCTGTGCGAAATAAAAGACGGTTATCTGTCTTTTTACAAACCGCGCAATACAAAGCCTGTTATGCAGGCACAGCCGGTGCCGATAGCGGCAGGCGAAAAGGTACAGTTTTTGGGCAACAGCTATATTTTGCGGAAATTGTCTGCAGAAGAGCTTGAAAATTTAAAAAAAATTGATAAAAACTATTTAAATAATTGTATCAGTTGTGATACAATAAAATGCAACCTGTTTTTACGCACGAGAAAAACAGGTGATACCTTTACCTTTTCTGCCCGAAAGGTCACCAAGACACTCAAAAAGATTTTTATTGAGGACAAAATTCCTCAAAAAATCCGTGACACAATCGCAGTGCTGGCTGATGAACAGGGCAATGTTGTGTGGGTGGACGGCTATGGCGCAAACAGGCCATACAAAGCGGAAAAACATACCGAAAATATCTTAATAATAGAAAAAATATAAGGCGGGTAAAAATATGTTGAATGATATTGAAAAAGTTTTGATGTCTGAAGAAGAAATCAGAGAAATAACAAAACAGCTTGGTAAAAAAATTACCGAGGATTACAAAGGCAAAGAGGTGCTTTTGGTTTCCATTCTCAAAGGTGCTGTAGTTTTTATGGCTGACATTATGAGAGAAATCGACCTCAAATGCACTGTTGACTTTATGGTTGTTTCTTCCTACGGCTCCGGCGTAAAAACATCAGGGAATGTAAAAATCATTAAAGATGTTGATATTCCGCTTTCCGGCAAGGATGTTATTATCATTGAAGATATTCTCGACTCCGGGCTTACACTTAACTATATAATCAATATGCTTAAGGAAAGAAATCCAAACAGCATTGAAATATGTACACTTCTGGACAAACCATCCGGCAGAAAGGCCGAGGTAACAGCAAAATACATTGGCAGAACAGTGCCTGATGCATTTGTTGTCGGCTACGGTCTTGACTATGATGAAAAATACAGAAATCTGCCGTTTGTTGGTATTCTTAAACCGGAAGTTTACACAAAATAAATCTTATTATAAAGGAGAAAACCCTTGGTTAAAAAAAGAGGAAACGGAGCTTTTCCGTTCATTGCTACGTTGCTTTTCATGATTGTAATGGCAGTTATGCTCAATCGCCCAAGCAACCTGACAGAAATGAAAATGAGCGAAGCTATTGACCTGTTCAAAACAAATCAGGTTGAAGAGTTTGTGCTCAATATCGGCAACGGCAATCTGGAACTTGACCTCAAAGGTCAGGAGGAAAACATCACCTACAGTGTGCCGAGTGTAAACTATTTTGTAGAAAAAATTGATCCTTATGTGGAAGAATACAATATTCCGCATGACTTTATTGCGCCTGCAAGCTATCCTGCATGGCTCAGTGTGATACCGTACATTCTTATGCTGGTGTTTATCGGCATAATGTTCTTCAATATGTACAATCAGGCAAACGGCGGCGGCAAAGGTATGAGCGTTGGCCGTGCAAGAACAAAGGATGCAGGTGACCTTTCACAGCGCAAATATTTTAAAGATGTTGCCGGTGCAGATGAAGAAAAAGAAGAACTTATCGAAATTGTGGAATTTCTCAAAGACCCAAGCAAGTTCAATGCTCTGGGTGCGCGTATTCCAAAGGGCGTACTGCTTGTAGGCCCTCCGGGTACAGGTAAAACTTTGCTTGCAAAAGCAACAGCAGGCGAAGCAGGTGTGCCGTTCTTCTCAATTTCTGGTTCCGACTTTGTGGAAATGTATGTTGGTGTTGGTGCTTCCCGTGTAAGAGACCTGTTTGAAAAGGCTAAAAAAGCAGCACCATCCATTATCTTTATCGACGAAATTGATGCAGTTGGCCGTCAGCGTGGTGCAGGCCTTGGCGGCGGTCATGATGAAAGAGAACAGACACTCAACCAGCTCCTTGTTGAAATGGACGGTTTTGGTGCAAACGAAGGCGTTATCATTATGGCGGCAACCAACCGTGCTGACATTCTGGACCGTGCTCTGCTCAGGCCGGGCCGTTTTGACAGGCAGGTTTATGTTGGTGCACCTGACATCAAAGGCAGGGAAGAAATTCTCAAGGTTCATCTTTCAAACAAACCAATCGGTCCTGATGTTGAGCCAAAAGCGATTGCACAGGCAACAGCAGGCTTTACAGGTGCTGACCTCGAAAACCTCTGTAACGAAGCTGCACTTATGGCAGCAAAAAAAGGCAAAAAAGCTGTTACACAGGCCGAATTTGATGACGCTGTTATCAAGGTTATTGCAGGTCCTGAAAAGAAATCCCGTGTGGTTACACCAAAAGAAAAGAAACTTGTTTCCTACCACGAAGCAGGCCATGCAGTTGCAACCTATGTATGCGAAACAAGCCACCCTGTAAAAGAAATCTCCATCATTCCTCGCGGTATGGCAGGCGGTTATACACTCTCCATTCCGGAAGAAGACTCCAACTACCGTACAAAGAAAGAAATGAAGGACGAAATCGTTACACTCCTTGGCGGTCGCTGTGCAGAACAGCTTATACTGGAAGATATCTCAACAGGTGCTTCCAACGACCTTGAACGCACAACTGCAATTGCAAAAGCAATGGTTATGCGTTATGGTTTCTCAGATAAACTTGGCAATGTTGTTTACGGTCACGACCCGCAACAGACATTCCTTGGCCGAGATTACGGTCAGG
>JAFSAW010000036.1 GCA_017442085.1 Oscillospiraceae bacterium
GCATCTATATGTGTGCCGTTATGTGCACACATACTAAAAGCAGTTAAATTATATACTTCACCTTCTTGCATTGATTTCAGTGCTGTTTTCTCTGGTACAGGGTCACCAGGATATACTTCACAACTGAAAACCTCTTGAGAAATATCATAGATTTTCATTGAATATTCTCCTTGTCAAATTCAAATTTATCTAACAGTATTGTATCAAACAAATGTGGAAATTTCCACATATCAATCTGTTTCACCTGTTCAAATATGTCAAATTATTTGTTTATTACATTATTATCATTTGATAACATAATTTGATAAATATATACTTGAATAAAATTTTAATATGTGATAAACTATAACAGTTGAAGGACAGAGCTATTATTTGTATTGTTCTGTATACAAAGAGGCGGGATACGATTGGCCGCCATGAACCATGTCAGGTGGGGAACCAAGCAGCATTAAGTGGTTGGACTTTGCGATATCGAAGTCTCTTTGTATATAAAACAATATAAACGCCCATGGCGAATAGCCTGTCCTGTTTTAAAATGTACAGGAAGGAGTTTTATTATGGCACATATTGCACTTTACAGAAAATACCGTCCAAAAACTTTTTCCGAAGTTGTAGGGCAGAAGGTTGTTGTGGAAAGCCTTAAAAATCAGATTGCAGCGGGCAAAATCGGCCACGCATTTCTGTTTACAGGCACACGCGGTACGGGCAAAACCAGCTGTGCAAAAATTTTTGCAAAGGCAATCAACTGTCAGCACAACCACAATGGTGAGCCCTGCCTGCAGTGTGATGTATGCAAAGGCATTGAAAACGAATCTGTTTATGATGTAACCGAAATGGACGCGGCTTCCAACAACAGCGTAGAGGATATCCGTGATATTTTAAGCGAAGTTATGTATCTGCCGGTTATGGCAAAATACAAGGTATATATCATTGACGAAGTGCATATGCTCTCAACAGCGGCTTTCAATGCATTGCTTAAAACACTGGAAGAACCGCCTGCACACGTTGTGTTCATTCTTGCAACAACAGAATTGCACAAGGTGCCGGCAACCATTCTCTCCCGTTGTCAGAGATATGATTTCAACAAGCTCAGCATCGAAGAAATCGGCGAAGCACTTATGTATATTGCTGACTGCGAAGGCATAGAGCTTTCCCAGTCTGCTGCACGTACAATAGCTTCCCTTGCCGACGGCGCAATGCGTGACGCAACATCTATTCTTGACACCTGTCTTTCACGGGGCAATGTTATCAATGACGATATTGTTGCTGATGTGGCAGGTATTTCAAAACAGCAGGAGATACTTACACTTGCAGATTATATAATCAAAAAGGATTTGCCATCTGCCTTGCAGGAAATTCTGCTGCTGGAACAGCGTTCGGTAGATATAAAACGTCTTTGTGAAGAACTGATTACTCATTTCCGCAATCTGCTGCTGGCAAATCTGCCAAAGAGCACCTATCAGCTTCTTAATGTTTCGCCTGAAAAATTTGAACTTACCAAAAAACAGGCAGAAACAACAAATCACGCTTTTATACAGACAGCTTTAAGTGCATTTACAACAGCATTTGAATCTATTTCAAAAGGTCAGAATCCAAAAATTTCTTTGGATATTGCAATATACACTCTCTGCAATACACAGATTGTGCCTGTTTCGGTTGTGCCTGCAGCACAGGAACAGCGCCCGGCGGCACCAGTGCAGCCACAGCAGACAGTTGCTCCACAGCCACAGCAGGAAGAAATTATCCCATTTGCACAGTGGTTAAACACAATAGATATTGTGGGAACAATGGACAAACCGCTGTATTCTCTGCTTAAGGGTTCAAGGGCATATCTGTACAACAATATTGTGTATATCGACGGTCATGAAGCGCTTAACAACTATCTGCGCGGCAACCGTGAGGCAGCCACCATTGTCAAACAGGCAATTCAGCAGGCCTGCGGGAAGATGCACAATATAGGCGGATATAAAAATATTGCAGACAAATTTGCACCGCCAAAAACAGACGGACTGGAAGATATTTTGTCACTGCGAAACAGCGGTGTTGAAGTAAATATAAACGATTAAATTTTTAAGGAGATATATTATGAAAGCAAGATTGCCAAAAGGCATGGGCGGCGGCCCACAGAATATGAACCAGATTATCAAACAGGCTCAGAAAATGCAGGACGATATGAAAGCTCTGCAGGAAGAACTTGATACAACAGAATACGTTGGCGAAAGCGGCAGCGGTGTTGTAAAAGCTACAGTTAACGGCAAACACGATGTTGTTGGTATCAAAATTGACGCCTCCATCGTTGACCCTGAAGATATCGAAATGCTGGAAGACCTTGTTGCTGCAGCAGTAAACGACGGTATCGCAAAAGCTAAAAAAGACAGCGAAGAAAGAATGGAAAAGGTAACAGGCGGTCTTAACGTTCCTGGTATGTTTTAATTATGGCTGATTTTAATGCTCAACCCCTTGAAAGACTTATAAACAATTTTCAGAAACTGCCGGGTGTAGGCCGCAAGGGTGCAACCCGTATGGCTTATCAGGTTTTGTCTATGGACAAGGCAGAAGCTGAAGAATTCAGCAATGCAATTATGGCTGTGCACAGTCAGATTCACCGCTGTCCCGTATGCCAGAACTTTACCGAAAGGGAAGTGTGCAAAATCTGTGATTCCGCAAGCCGTGACAAATCGGTTATCTGTATTGTGGAAAGCCCGCGGGATATAACAACTTTTGAAAAAACAAGAGAGTACAAGGGCACTTATCACGTTTTGCACGGGCTTATTTCACCTCTTGACGGCATCGGTGTTGACCAGCTTACCGTAAAGGAATTGCTTGCACGTCTTTCCGACAACACGGTAAAAGAGGTTATTATGGCAACCAATCCTACAGTTGAAGGCGAAGCAACGGCTATGTACCTTTCAAGGCTGATAAAACCTCTTGACATAAAGGTTACAAGGCTGGCATATGGCTTGCCTGTAGGTTCAAGCCTTGAATTTGCAGACGAGGTAACTTTGTTCAGGGCATTAAAAGGCCGTACCGAAATTTAATTTTATTAAATTTACACAATAAAGGTGGATTACCACCTTTATTTTTTTTGTATTGTATTGTATAATTATTAAGATAATATAAATATATAATAGCAGAGGTGTGCAATGGCATATAATTGTTTGCTTTTAGATGCAGATGACACTTTGGTGTCCTTTAAAGACTGTGAAAAACAGGCACTTACAAAGGTGCTTGAAAAATATAAAATACCTGTTACAGAAGAAAATATTACAGAATATCACAATATAAACGAAGGCCTGTGGCAGGACCTTGAAAAAGGAAAAATCAAAAAACATCTCATAGGAAAAATCCGTTTTCAGAAATTCTGTGAATTTTTAAAAGCAGATACAAAAAATGCCGAAAAGATGAACAAGGATTATATGACATTTCTTAAAGAAGAAGCTGTGCTGATTGACGGAGCACTTGAATTTCTTGAAGATGTTGAAGACTATGCAACTATAGCAATAGTTACAAAC
>JAFSAW010000037.1 GCA_017442085.1 Oscillospiraceae bacterium
AGTGACCAAAAGCGCCGCTGATTGCACGCAGCGGACCCATGCGGAGCAGTACGCTGCACGCTATCCTTGCATCGTTTGGCTTTCAGCCAAACCGCTTCGGACACGGTTGTGTGTATACACACAACCTCTACGCCAGCAGCACATTGTTACAAGGGGCTTTGCCCCTAAACAACCCCCAAAATATCACTGCACATATGATTAAAATACTATGCTTTGCTCTCCATAATTCTCTTTGCGTTGGACAGCATAAGTTTAAGGCGGTTTTCCTGGTTGACACGGCTTGCGCCTGCATCATAGTCGATGGCAACAATGTTTATGTCAGGCATAAGTTCTTTAAGCGGTTTCATCATACCCTTGCCGCAGATGTGGTTTGGCAGGCAGCCAAATGGCTGTGTACATACAATGTTTGTGCAGCCGCTTTCGGCAAGTTCCACCATTTCACTGGTAAGCAGCCAGCCTTCGCCCATTTTTACAGCCAGACTGATTACGCCTGATGCGATATTTATAATTTTGTCAAATTCGGTCCAGCTGTCAAATGTGCCTTCTTCCTTTATAAGCTGTGAAATATCATTTTTCTTTTTGTTGAACAGCCAGAAAGCAAATTTCCAAACAGGATATGTCTTTTTGTTTTTGCCGTACAGCTTATAGTCCATAATACTGTTGTATATGGCATAAAGACAAAAGTCGATAAGCCCCGGCACAACAACTTCGGCACCTTCTTTGATAAGAAAACGTTCAAGGTCGTTGTTGGCAAGAGGTGAGTATTTTACAAATATTTCTCCTACAACGCCAACCTTTGGCTTTTTGGTGCGGTTCATTGGTATTTTTGCAAAATCAGAAATGATTTTTCTGTAATTATCTTTTATTCTGCGGTAACGGATTTTTTCGTTTGCCAGTTCAGCGCCAAGAACGGCAGTCCATCTGTCTGCAAGAGCTTCGGCTTCACCTGTATTTGTTTCATAAGGACGCACCTGATTTACAAGGCTCATTATAAGGTCGCCGTAGCATACTGCATAAATCATGCTGTGCATCATTTTGGGGCTCAGCTTGAAGCCCGGGTGATTTTCCATACCGTAGAAGTTAAGGCTGATAACAGGCACCTGTTCCATATTTGCTTTTTTGAGTGCCTTGCGGATAAGCGAAATATAGTTGGAGGCACGGCAGCCACCGCCGGTCTGGAACATAATAAGTGCGGTTTTGTTTATGTCGTATCTGCCAGACAAAAGTGCATCCATCATCTGACCTATTACAAGAATTGCAGGATAACAGGTGTCATTGTGTGTGTATTTAAGCCCTGTTTCTGCAATCTGCGGGCCGTCAGTTTCCAGCAGTTCAACGTTATAGCCGTGACTGCGGAACAGGCTGATAAGCAGTTTAAAATGGATAGGAAGCATATTTGGCACAAGGATTGTGTAGTCTTTTTTCATATCCTCGGTAAAAGGAACAAAACTTTTATCCTGCATACTATTTCTTTTCCTCCAAAGCACCCAGCAGGCTGCGCAAACGTATTTTTACAGCCCCAAGGTTTGTTATCTCGTCAATTTTAATCTGTGTATAATATTTGCCGTTGTCTTCAAGAATGCTGCGCACCTCATCGGTTGTGATGGCGTCAACACCGCAGCCGAAAGAAACAAGCTGAACAAGTTCAACATCATCGTTTTCCACTGCAAAGCGCGCACTGCGGTAAAGGCGTGCGTGGAATGTCCACTGGTCAAGCACACTTACATACTGCACAGGGGCAAGATGTGCCACACTGTCTTCGCTTACCACCACAAAGCCAAGGCTGGTTGCCAGCTTGTCAATGCCATGGCCGATTTCAGGGTCAATGTGATAAGGTCTGCCTGCAAGTATCATAATGCGGTAACCGTTTTCCCTTGCAAAGCGTATTGCCTTTTCACCCTCATTACGCAGCTGTGCCTTGTAGTTTTCATAAGCCACAAAAGCTTTGCTTATGGCAGATGCAAGCTGATATTTGTTTATTGTGCGGTCAATCTTCTGCATATGAGGCAGCAGTGTTTTAACCATTGATTTATGGTTGTTGATATCAAGGTAAGGATACATATAGTTGACATCCTTAAGTTCCTCGATGTTGCCCTGCAGCAGTTCGGAATAATATGCAACAACAGGGCAGTTGTAATGGTTGTCGCCTGCATGCTCGTCGATATTGTATGTAATACCCGGATAGAATATATTTTTTATACCCTTGTCCAGCAGCTCAAGCACATGGCCGTGCATAATCTTTGCAGGGTAGCAGGCTGTGTCGGACGGAATGGTAAACTGACCTCTTTCGTAGGTTGCACGGTTGGAAAGGTTTGAAAAATGCACGCTGAAACCAAGTTCGGTAAACATTGTGTACCACAGCGGTGCAAATTCAAAGGTGGACAGTGCAAGAGGCAGACCTACGCTGCCGCGTTTTGCATTTTCGGCAGGTTTAAGGCTTTCGAGATAGCTGCGTTTCCAGGCGTGGATGTTTGGCAGTTCTCTTACAGCTGCTGCACCCAGACCCTTTTCGCACTGGTTGCCGCTGATAAAGGTTTTGCCGTCAGCAAATCTGTTTATTGTCAGGTGGCACTGGTTTGCACAGCCCTTGCAGCGTGTTGTGCGGGATGTGTGCTCAAAAAATGCCAGTTCAGTTGGTGTGAGGATGGTGCTTTTGTCAAACTGCATTGCGTGGAGTGCAGCGCCGTAGGCACCCATAAGCCCTGCAATGGACGGGCGTATAACATCTGCGCCTATTTCCTTTTCAAAAGCACGCAGAACAGCATCGTTGTAGAATGTGCCGCCCTGCACAACAATTTTTCTGCCAAGTTCTTCAGGGCTTGTTGCACGGATAACCTTGTAAATTGCATTTTTTACAACACTTACAGAAAGACCTGCCGAGATATCTTCAACGGTTGCGCCGTCTTTCTGGCTCTGTTTAACACTGCTGTTCATAAATACTGTGCAGCGGCTGCCAAGGTTTACAGGTGCTTTTGCCTTTAAGCCCAAAGCGGCAAAATCAGCAATGGCATAGCCCATAGCCTTTGCAAAGGTTTCAATAAAGCTGCCGCAGCCGGAAGAACAGGCTTCGTTGAGCATAATGCTGTCGATAGCGCCGTTTTTGATGCGGAAGCATTTGATGTCCTGACCGCCGATGTCAAGGATAAAGTCTACATCAGGCTGAAAATATTTTGCAGCGGTATAGTGGGCGATAGTTTCAACCAGACCTTCATCAATGTGGAAAGCGTGTTTGATAAGTTCTTCGCCATAACCTGTTACGGCACTGCCGCATATTGTCACACGGTCGCCGCAGCGGTTGTATATTTCCTGCAGCTGTGTGCGCATAACATCCACAGGGTTGCCCTTGTTGGAACTGTAGAAGGAATAAAGCAGGCTGCGGTCTTCGCCGATAAGCACAAGCTTGGTGGTTGTGCTGCCGCAGTCAACGCCCAGCCAGGCCCTGCCTGTATATTCGTTAAGGTCACGGTGAGGCACGTTTGCTTTGCCGTGACGTTCAATAAATTCGTAATATTCGCTGTCACCGGCAAAAAGTGCAGGCAGTCTGTCGTTGGAAACAGTCTCGCTGTTTGCGGAATTTTCCAGCTTTTCTATAAGTGCTTCTATGGAGATTTCTTTGCTGTTTTCTGCGTGCATAGCGGCACCCATAGCAACGGAGTAAAGTGCATAATCAGGGAAAACCGCGGTTTCTTCGTTAAGCTTAAGTGTTTCGTAAAAACGCTTCTGCAAACCTTTGCAGTAGTAAAGCGGGCCGCCAAGGAACATTACCTTGCCGCTGATTTTTTTGCCCTGAATAAGCCCTGTGATTGTCTGGTTTACAACAGCCTGAAAAATGCTTGCAGCTATATCGGATTTTTTTGCACCCTGGTTAAGCAAAGGCTGAATATCAGTTTTTGCAAAAACACCGCAGCGGCTTGCAATAGGATAAATCTGTGTTGCATCAAGGCTTGCTGCGTCCATTTCGTTTACAGTCATATCCAGCAGCACAGACATCTGGTCAATAAATGCCCCGGTACCGCCTGCGCAGGTGCCGTTCATACGTTCGTCAACACCGCCGTCATAAAAGATAACCTTTGCATCTTCGCCGCCAAGTTCAATAACAACATTTGTATCAGGCGCAAGTTTGTACACAACTTCACCTGTTGCATAAACTTCCTGAATAAAATCTATGCCTGCACCGTTTGCAACACCCATACCTGCCGAACCGGAAACAGTTACAGAAAGATTGGTTACACCGGTGGCATCACGCATATCCTTTATCATCTCCAAAGCAGTCTGACGCACTCTGGAAAGGTGACGCTGGTATTTCTGATACACAATTTTATTGTCATCCATCAGCACAAGTTTTGCGGTGGTGGAGCCTATGTCTATACCCAGTTTATAGTTTGCCAAAGCAGTAATCTCCTTATTTTTTGCAAATAAAAGCAAACCCTTGAAAAACGGGTTTGCGGAAAGTTAAACTTTATTTAATTAAATTATACTGATATCAATAGCACACTGTCAATTTTTGGCGAAAAAATTCACTGAAATTTCAGCCAATCTTCACAGTTGTGAAAAGGTTTTCACAACTGTGAAATATCCTTTTTTACATTAAATACTATTCAGCACACCAATCTTTTATGTGTTTTTTGAATGATATAAGGGTAAATATTTCTGTATGGCAAAAATAAACATAAAAAATTTTTAATATATTATTGAAAACTGCAAAAGAATATTTTATAATATTTCTGTTAAGGGAAAAGTTGAATTTTACCTTGGTAAAATCTTTTTTTAAATACATTGGAGGAATTTGTATGGAAAAAATCGTACGTCCAGAATCTATGGCAAGAATTACTACTCCTGAACTCGCAAATGCTTTTATCGAAGAACAGATAAAGGAAGTAAGAGAACAGGTAGGCGACAAAAAAGTTCTTCTCGCACTCAGCGGCGGTGTAGACTCTTCTGTTGTTGCAGCTCTCCTTATCAAAGCTATCGGCAAACAGCTGGTATGTGTACACGTTAACCACGGTCTTCTCCGCAAGGGCGAACCTGAACAGGTTGTAAAAGTATTCCGTGACGAAATGGATGCCAACCTTGTATATGTTGATGCAGTTGACCGCTTCCTTGATAAACTGGCAGGCGTGGCAGCACCTGAAGAAAAACGCAAAATTATCGGTGCAGAATTTATCCGTGTATTTGAAGAAGAAGCACGCAAACAGGAAGGCATCGAATTTCTTGCACAGGGTACAATCTACCCTGACATCCTTGAATCTGACGGCGTAAAAGCACACCACAACGTTGGCGGCCTGCCTGAAGACCTTCAGTTTGGTCTTGTAGAACCTGTTAAACTTCTCTTTAAAGACGAAGTTCGTGTTGTTGGTGAAGCACTTGGTCTTCCACACGGTATGGTATACCGTCAGCCATTCCCAGGCCCAGGCCTTGGTGTACGCTGCCTTGGTGCAATCACACGTGACCGTCTTGAAGCAGTAAGAGAATCCGATGCTATTCTTCGTGAAGAATTTGCAAAAAATGGTCTTGAAGGCAAAGTTTGGCAGTACTTTACAGCAATTCCTGACATCAAATCCGTTGGTGTTAAAGACTACAAACGTACAGACGCATGGCCTGTTATTATCCGCGCTGTTAACACAACAGACGCTATGACAGCAACAATCGAAGAAGTGCCATACGAACTTCTCAAACATATCACAAACAGAATCACAACAGAAGTTGAAGGCGTAAACCGCGTTCTCTTTGACCTTACTCCAAAGCCATCCGGCACAATCGAGTGGGAATAAATCGAGTTGCTTAAAAAAGCCAGTGTTTATGCGGGTTTCAGCGATTTCGATTAGTCTTTTGATAACAAATTGATAACAGTCATAGCAAGTGCCATTATTCTTGTTATCCAGTGGTTTATGGGTAACGG
>JAFSAW010000038.1 GCA_017442085.1 Oscillospiraceae bacterium
CGGCGAAACAAAATTTGTTCCTGAACGCTTTGACAAAATCTTCTTCCACTGGATGGAAAACATCAAAGACTGGTGTATCTCCCGTCAGCTGTGGTGGGGCCACCGTATCCCTGCATGGTCCTGTCAGGAATGCGGCGAAGTTATTGTAGCAAAAGAAACACCGACAGTATGTCCAAAATGCGGATGTACACATCTTGTTCAGGACGAAGACACTCTTGATACATGGTTCTCATCTGCTCTCTGGCCATTCTCCACACTTGGCTGGCCAAACGAAGACAGCGAAGACCTTAAATATTTCTATCCTACAAACACACTTGTTACAGGTTACGATATCATCTTCTTCTGGGTTTCCCGTATGATTTTCAGCGGTATCGAACATATGGGCGAAGTACCGTTTGATACAGTATTTATCCACGGTATCGTTCGTGATGAACAGGGCAGAAAAATGTCCAAATCCCTTGGCAACGGTATCGACCCGCTGGAAGTTATCGACCAGTACGGTGCAGACGCTCTGCGTTATACACTTGCAACAGGTTCTTCCGCAGGCAACGACACACGTTACTCTGACGAAAAGGTTAAAGCTTCCCGCAACTTCAACAACAAGCTCTGGAATGCGGCACGCTTTATCCAGATGAACCTTGACGGCGAACTTGCAGACGGTCTGCCTGAAAAACTTGAGCTGGAAGACAAATGGATTCTTTCCACACTCAACAATGTAATCAAATCCGCAACTGAAAATATCGAAAGCTACGACCTTGGTCTTGCAGCACAGAAAGCAAACGACTTTATCTGGGACTGCATCTGCGACAAGTATATCGAAATTGTTAAACTTCGTCTTAACAGCGAAGATAAAGAAGTTAAGGACAATGCAAGAAGAGTGCTGGTATATGTAATGAAAGAAGCTCTCAAACTTCTCCATCCGTTTATGCCATTTATTACAGAAGAAATCTATCTTGCACTGCCAAATGCTGAAGAAACAATTATGCTTTGTCAGTGGCCGCAGTGGAAAGAAGAACTTGTATTTGAAAGAGAAGAAGCATCTCTTACAAGAATTCTCGAACTTGCAAAATCTATCCGTGCTCTCCGTGCACAGATGCAGGCACATCCGTCCAACAAAACTTTGCTTATCATCGAAACACCACATATTGCAGACTTTGAACAGGGTATCTATTTTGTAGAAAAATTTGCATTTGCAAAAGAAGTGCAGCTTGTGGAAAAATTTGAAGGCGATGCAAAAGCATACTCCCAGGTTGTTGTGGAAGGTGCACGCGGCTTTATCCCTACAGGTGACCTTGTGGATAAAGAAAAAGAAACAGCACGTCTCAACAAAGAACTGGCTGGCGTTGAAAAGGATATCCAGATTATCAGCAGCAAGCTGAACAATCCTGGCTTTATGGCAAAAGCACCTGAAAAACTTGTTGAAACAGAAAAAGCAAAACTTGCTGCTGCACTCAGCAAAAAAGAAAAAATTCTCGAAAGCTTGGCAGCATTGGGTTAATATGGTAATATATAGCCGTGGAAATAATTCCACGGCTATTGTTTTGCTTGGAAAAGAGGCGGTATTGTGAAATATCCATGGCTGGACGGATATCTTGTGTCAAAGAAAGCGGTTCAAAAGGACTATAAGGCCGAATGGAACTGGGACAGATATATGATAGATGGAAAAATATTTGCCGCAGTGTGCTATGACGATGCAACGCAAAAAGCAAAATATCTGACCTTTAAACTGGAACCTGCCGAAGGCGAATTTATCCGCAGTCAGTATATGGATATAATACCAGGGTATTATATGAACAAAACCCACTGGAACTCTGTGGTTATGGATGGCGATGTTCCCGATGAACTGGTAAAGGAAATGCTGGACAAATCATATAATCTTGTACTTGGTTCTTTCAGCAAAAAGAGACAGGCAGAACTGTTAAAATAATTGTAAGAGGTGCATTATGACCTATAACGAAGCACTGGAATATATACATTCCCGCCCGAGAATGAAAAATACCGATAACCGCCGTGCAATGCGGCTGCTGCTGGAAAGTCTGGGCAATCCGCAGGATAAACTGAAAATTGTTCATATTGCAGGCACAAACGGCAAGGGCAGCTGTGCCAAGATGCTCAGCAATGTTTTAAGTGAAGCAGGATATAAAACAGGGCTCAACATTTCTCCCTTTGTTATTGATTTTCGCGAACGTTTTACTGTAAACGGTGAATTTATAAGCGAAGAAAACCTTGCACAGATAACTGAAACAGTTAAGGCAAAGCAGGAATATATATGGGAAAAATACGGCCTTAAGCTTGTTGAGTTTGAAATTGTGACTGCAATTGCTTTCTGCTATTTTATGCAGGAAAATTGCGATATCATATGTCTTGAAGTCGGCATCGGCGGCAGGGAGGACAGCACAAACGTAATAAAAGACAGTATTTTGTCCTGTATTATGAACATCAGCTTTGACCACACCGATATGCTGGGAGAGACAATAGAAGAAATAGCATACGAAAAGGCAGGTATTATCAAACCAAATCAGACTGTTATAGCTTATCCTGCTATGGATAAGGCAGCGATGAAAGTGATAAAAGCTGAAGCCGAAAAACAGAACGCAAAACTTGTTGTGCCTGATATAGCGGATATTTCTGTTGAACACAAAGGAAGCTTCTGTGATGTTATGGAGTACGGCGGTATGCTTGTAAAACAAAGCTTTGCGGGGCAGCACCAGAGTTACAACACTTCTGTGGTTATAGAAGCAGCAAAGGCACTTAACAATTGTGGTTTTGTGATAACCGATGAAAATATTATAAAAGGCATTGAAAAAACAAGATTTCCTGCAAGAATAGAAATTTTCAGCCAAAAACCGCTGGTGATACTTGACGGCGGACACAATCTTGACGGTGTCACTGCTCTTAAAAATGTGCTTGAAGCAAACGGCGTAAAAAATCTTACGGCTGTGTGGGCATCACTTTCTGACAAGCAGCCCGAAAAACTTATCGAAACAGCAGCACCTTATATCAAAAAGCTGTACACGGTGGATATATTCGGCAGCCGTGCAATACCAAAAGCAGAACTTGCAGAAATGGCAAAAAAATATGTGCCTGACAGCACAGCGGCACAAAGCCTTGAAGCAGCCATAGAAACAGCACTTGAAAACGGTGATGACCTGCTGGTGTTCGGGTCACTTTATCTTGCCAGTGATGCAAGAAAAATCATTATTGAAAAAATTTGATGATACAACTTAATACGACATAATTTTTAAAGCATATCTTTTATCATTATTGGTAGAAGATATGCTTTTTGATTTTGAATAAAAGAGGTGGATATTTTGGCAAATGCAGAATTCAGCTATAAGGACAATACCCTTAAAATTTATATTTCGGGAGAGATAGACCATCATTCAGCTTTTGAAATAAAGGATATTATAGACTGTCAGCTGCTGCACTACAGCCCAAGAATTGCAGTTATGAATTTTGAAAGGGTAACTTTTATGGATTCGTCAGGCATAGGGCTTATTCTGGCAAGATATAAATTTGCGCAGAACTGCGGGACAAGCCTTTATGTGCAGGGCTTAAATGCCCAGACGCAAAGGGTGCTGGCACTGGCAGGCATAAAGACAATAAAAGAAATTACAACCGGAGAAGTTTAAATGAAATCACAGAACTTTATAAAAATAAATTTTCCATCAAAATCCGTTAACGAAAGTTTTGCACGCAGCGCCGTGGCGGCATTCTGTGCACAGCTTGACCCTACGGTAGAGCAGATTAACGATATCAAAACAGCGGTAAGCGAAGCGGTGACCAACTGCATTGTGCACGGCTACCGCGATACCTTTGGTATCATCTACATAACAGCCACCATAGCAGACAATGTTCTTACTGTAAAAATTGCGGACAAGGGTGTTGGTATAGAAGATGTGGGCAAGGCGATGCAGCCGCTTTTCACCACCGACCCAAACGGAGAGCGTGCGGGTATAGGCTTTGCGGTTATGCAGACCTTTATGGACAGTCTCAAGGTGAAATCTTCTGTTGGCAAAGGGACAAGGGTTGTTATGACAAAAAAGATATTACCGAGGGAACAGAATGTCATTGCAACTTAAAACTCAGCGAGATGAATTTATCGAAAACAATATGGGCCTTGTGCATTCCTGTGCAAAGCGTTTTAAAGGCAAGGGGATAGAGTACGAAGAGATGTTTGCGGCAGGCTGTGTGGGGCTTATAAAGGCATATGATGCTTTCGACCACAGCCGTGGGGTGCAGTTTTCCACATATGCGGTGCCTGTTATTCTGGGAGAGATTAAAAAGCTGTTCCGCGACGGCGGAATGCTCAAGGTTACACGCAGCGTAAAGGAACTGTCGCTTAAAATAAACTATACCCGTGAATATCTGCAGAAACAGCTTGGGCAGGAACCCACAGTAAAGGAAATATCAGATTTTCTTTCTGTTTCCTGCGAAGATGTGGCACAGGCAATCACGGCATCAGCACCGCCGATGTCTCTGACTGCTATTTTTGAAGAAGAGGATGGCCAGTGCGAGTTTGATATCCCCGTGGAAAGCAGTGAAGAAAGCCTTGCAAATATAATGGGGCTTAAATATGCCATATCAGAGCTTGATGCGGAAGAAAAGCAGATTATATGGCTGCGCTTTTTTCAGAACAGGACCCAGGCGGCAACTGCAGAGATGCTTGGAAAAACTCAGGTGCAGATTTCACGTCAGGAGAGAAAGATAATACAGAAGATGCGAAAAAAATTTATGGAATAATAATAAAAAATAATTGCTCTGAACAGGTATCTGTATTGTAAATAGAATTAGACTATGGTACAATAACCTCTATAAAAGGTATTTTAAAGAGGAATTTATTATGCAGGATATATCATTCAAAGGATATGCAAAGCGTATATTTACTGTAACATTCGGTCTTGTGTTTGCCGCATACGGTGTTGGCCTTACAGTTACGGCAGGCCTTGGCGTAAGTCCATGGGATGTTTTTGGTCAGGGTGTAGCGTTGAAAATGTCAGATTTGCTTGGCGTTGAAGTAATGATGGGCACAATTACACAGATTACAGCGGCTCTGGTTATTATTGCCGACCTTGCCCTCAAAGAAAAAATCGGGGTGGCAACAATTATTGACACCTGCATTTTTGGCGGTGCACTCAACTTTTTCCTTAAACACAACCTGCTGCCGACGCCTGAAACCTTTGCCGTAAAATTTATTGTTATGCTGGCAGGCTATTTTGTGTGGAGCATTGGCATCAGTGTTTATATGCGCCCGGCTTTGGGTGCAGGGCCTAAAGACAGTCTGTTTGTAGCTTTTGCAAAACGCAAAATTCCTGTTGCAATTGCAAAAAACTCCATCGAAGCTGTTGTTTGTGTAATCGGCTGGATTCTTGGCGGCACAGTGGGCATAGGTACATTGGTGTGTGTATTTGCTATGGGATATATGATAGAATTCTGCTTTAAACTGTTTAATTTTGATGTAACAAAAGTTGAAAACGAATCTTTGTTTGAAACAGCAAAGAACATCAGAAAGTTACTGTCAAAATAAATGGCGAGGAGGGAATTTTAATATGAAAGCATCAAAAACATCGCTTAAAGGTTATATAAAAAGATTTGTTATGCTCACAGCAGGCCTGATGATTGCGGCTTACGGCATATGTATGACGGTAAATTCCCAGCTTGGCATCAGCCCGTGGGATGTTTTTGCACAGGGCCTGGCATTTAAGCTGTCGGCAATTACCGGCAACACATATACATTGGGCACACTTACCCGCTGGATAGGCTGGGTGGTGCTTGTGCTTGCAGTTGTTCTGCGCGAAAAAATAGGTTTCGGCACAATATATGATATTATGATTGTGGGTTCCTTTATAAACTTTTACAGCGGCAACAATCTTGTGCCGGCTCCTGAAAGCCTGTCTTTAAGATTTATACTGCTTATTGCAGGTTTTGTGCTGTGGTCATTTGGCGTTTATTTTTACCTTGCAGCAGAACTTGGTGCAGGCCCACGTGACAGCCTTATGGCAGCTTTGTCAAAAAGGGGATTGCCTGTAAATATTGCCAAAAATGCAATTGAAGCAATTGTTTTTGTAATTGGCTGGATTTGCGGCGGTACGGTTGGCATTGGTACGGTTATTGCAGTATTCATCATGGGCTATCTGCTTAAATTCTGGTTTGCGGTTTTTAAGTTTGACCTTGCAAAAGCCGAAAACGAATCTTTGCTTGATACAGTCAAAAACATAAAAAAGCTTTTTGCCAAAGCATAATATAATATAGGTATAAATATTTATATAAAGGCGGCATATGCCGTCTTTTATTTTGCTTGGAAAAACTTTGC
>JAFSAW010000039.1 GCA_017442085.1 Oscillospiraceae bacterium
GCGCTGTTCTTTCTGATTCAACTGCACAGCCTGCTTTTCTTCTTTTACTGCTTTATCCACAACCTTTTTTACCATAAACTGTGTTGCGGAACGCTTTGCCATAAAATCTTCAAAGTTTTTATAGAAAACACCTGTGCCGTTTTCAAGATTCATAATAGGACAGTCAAGACTTTTCATCAGAAAGCGGTCGTGGGTAATAACCACAATGGTACCTTCATATTCCATAAGGGCATTCGTAATAGCCTCACGCATATAGATATCAAGGTGGTTGGTAGGTTCGTCAAGGAACAGCAGATTTGCACGGTCAAGGCTGATTTCACAAAAACGCATTCTTGCTTTTTCGCCGCCCGAAAGAGCACTGCTTTCTTTAAATACATCTTCACCGCGGAAACCAAAACGCGCAAGATAACTGCGAACTTCAAGCTGTGTCCACTTTGGTCTCAGTGCCCAGATATTATCTATAACACTGCCGCTTTTATTGACTATATACTGGTCAAAAATTGCAGGTTTTACACCTGTGCCTATTTTTATTTTACCGCCTGCTGCACGGTTGCGGCCTGTAATTGTATTGAGCAATGTTGTTTTGCCTGTGCCGTTTGCACCTGCAATTATAAGGCGTTCGCCACGGCGGATATCCAGATTGAGATTTTCAATCAGCTTTCTGCCCCCTGCCTGAACCTCAAGCTTTTCAACATTAAGCACCTCATCATAAGGCTTTACATCAAATTCAAACTTGAATTTGAGCGGTACTCTTACCGGACGGGGCTTTTCTGTAATTTCCATCTTTTCCAGCTGCTTGCGGCGGCTTTTTGCCATATTGCTTGTGCTTGCACGCACAAGGTTTTTGGCAACATAATCCTCCAGCTTTGCAGCCTTTTCCATATCAGCTTCATACTGCTTCTGCTGCAGCTTCAGCTTTTCTTCCTTGAGTACAGAAAATGCAGAATAATTGCCCTTATATTCGTACATAAAGGTATCTTCCACTTCCCATATGCGCTTTACGAGTTTATCAAGGAAAAAGCGGTCATGGCTGACTGTGATTATAGCACCTTTGTAGTTTGCAAGATAATCTTCAAGCCAGGTAAGTGTATCAAAGTCCAGATGGTTGGTAGGTTCGTCCAGTATAAGAACATCAGGATTTTCCAGCAAAAGTTTTGCCAGATTGAGACGGGTTCTTTCGCCGCCCGACAGCACACCAACCATTTTGCTATGCTCTGCTTCGGTAAAGCCCATACCGTTGAGCATCTTTTTTATCTGAAAATCTGTATTGTAACCATCTTTGGAATAGATTATATTCTGCAGATTGTGGTATTTCTCCATCAAATCGGCATCATCAGGGTCGATGGTGAGTTTTTTCTCCACTATTTCCAGTTCTTTTATAGCTTTAAAAGACTGTTCAAAAACAGTTTCCATCTCGGAATAAAGGGTATTGTTTGGGTTTAAACCGTCTGTCTGTTTAAGATAGCCGATTGTCACATTGTCCGCAACAATAATGTCGCCTTCATCATTTTCCAGTATCCCCATAAGCATATTCAGCAAAGTTGTCTTGCCTGCACCGTTTTCGCCTATGATACCTATTCTGTCATTTTCATTAACAACTGCGGAAATGCCCTGCACTATTACATCAATGCCGTAGCTTTTACCCACATTGTCCAAAGTTATAAGCATATTTTAAAATTATCCTTCTCTTGTAAGTTCTGCAAGCTGGCCTTTAACAAGCGGCAAAAGGTCATTTATTGACATTTCAACCTGCTTGCCTATTTTGCCTGCACTGAAAATTATTGTGTCAAAATTCTGTGCAGTGCTGTCTATGTATGTTGGGAACAGCTTTTTCATGCCGATAGGGCTGCAGCCGCCTTTGATATAGCCTGTGATTTTTGTAATATCCTTTACAGGTATCATCTCCACAGATTTCTGCCCGCTTGCCTTTGCGGCTTTTTTAAGGTCAAGTTCCTTTTCTACAGGAACAACAAACACACAGTTGCCCTTTGGACCGATGCACACAAGTGTTTTAAACACCTGTTCATACGGCTTGCCTATAGCATCTGCCACCTCTTTGCCGTCCATAAATTCTCCGCTGCCATCACCGTATTCATAGCTGCTGTGCGGAATTTTTTTCTGATCAAGTAATTTTTCTACTATCGTTTTCTGTGGTTTTGCTGCCATAGTCTTTTCCCTCTTTTTTTACAGTTTACTTTCTATCCAGCTGTATACATCATTGTATACTTCGTCTTTATTAAGTTCATTAAGCATCTCGTGTCTGCCGCCATCGTACAGTTTTAATGTGACATCCTTTACGCCGCTGTTTTTATAGTTTTCATAAACCTCCCGGACACCTTTGCCCCATTCTCCGACAGGGTCCATATCACCTGAAAAGATAAGATAAGGTATATCCTTTTTGGTGTTTTCAAAGCATTCTTTGCTGTTTGCCAAAGATAAAATGCTGATTAAATCTTTGTATCCGCTAAGGGTAAAATAGAAGCGGCAATACTCGTCGGCACGGTATTTTGCAACCTGTTCTTCGTCACGGGTCAGCCAGTCACTTGCTGTTTTTGGATTTTCTATTTTATCAAGATAGCTGCCGAATATGATTTTTGCAACAAGTTTTGATGTAGCTTTTTCGCCCTCAAATTTCATAAGCAGATTGATAAAAGTTTTGCCTGCTGCAGCCATCGGGTTTGCACCGCCTGTGCCTGAAACAAGCATTCCGTCAACAAGATACGGGTATTTAGCGGCAAAAGCACGGGCATAGAAAGAGCCCATACTGTGTCCCAGCAAAAACAGTTTGAGCTGCGGATAACTTTTGCGCACTCTGCCCGCTGTTGTGGCAAGGTCGCTTAAAACGTGAAGATAACCGTCCTTGTGTGCCATAAAACCAAGTTCCGATTTATCATTTACACTTGCCTTATGTCCAAGATGGTCGTGTGCCACCATAACATATCCGTTTTGCGCCATAAATGTCATAAATTCTTCATAGCGGCCAGAATGTTCTATCATACCGTGTGATATCTGAACAATAGCTTTGTATGGCGGATTTTGCGGTCTGATAATAAAACCGTTTATTGTATTTGTTCCGTTTGATGATTTAAAGCTGAACTTTTCCTTTGTTAGCGATAACATCTTCCAGACCCTCCAGAATTATATTCTTAAGCTGTGTATAGTCCTGCACTGTATATTTTGGCTTTATATTTGTATTGTTTGGCTGATTGTCAAAGTTAACCCAGCAGGTATCCAGCCCTGCATTAATACCGCCCTTGATATCAGACTGCAGGCGGTCACCGACAACCAGAACCTTGCTTGTGTTTTCCACGCCCAAATCTTTAAGTGCAGCAAGGAAAATCTGTTTGTTGGGCTTTGTTGCACCCACCTTTTCGGAAGTGTATATGCCATCGGCAAAATCTGCAATACCGCTGATTTTAAGGCGGTTCATCTGCACGGCTTCA
>JAFSAW010000040.1 GCA_017442085.1 Oscillospiraceae bacterium
GAAATAGAACAGGGCAAAAAATTCTGTACCGAATGCGGTGCTTCTGCAAATGAGGCGCTGGAAAAAGAAATGCCAAAAACAGACAGCACACCAAAGTATACATATACACAGACACAACAACCACAGTCTGATGACCCTGACGCACCTCCGCCAAAGGGCAGTAAATACGAGGCGATTACAACAAAAGGGTTTATCGGCATATCACTTCTTATGCTGATACCGATTGTTAATATTGTGTTGCTCATTGTATGGGCATTGGGTGGCTGCAGAAAAATCAACAAGCGCAATATGGCAAGAGCTTCGCTTATTATGATGGTTATCATACTTATCATAAGCCTGCTTGTGGGTATGGCGGTTAAGGCGCTGTTTAACAAAGCACTGGAAGAAGCGGGACTAAGCTTTGAAAACGGACAGTTTGTTGTGGAGGAAAACAGCGACAGCGAAATTGGCAGGCTGCTTGGAACAATCTCCGACTTCAAAAACGGCGAAATGGCACCTGAGGATATTGCAGGTCTGCTTGGGGCTGTAACAGGCGAAGAGTTTGACACAAGCCAGTTTGAAGAAATGCTCGGCAGTATAACAGGTGAAGATGGGCAGATAGATATGTCACAACTGGAAGAAATACTGGGGCAGCTTGAAGAGATAAGCGGCGAAGGAGCGGAAGAATAAAGGTATGTCATATGTCTTGATAGAATAAAAATTTTTTAGCAATATGTTCCTTGTATAATATAAGCAAAGGAGTTATCCTGCCATTTGCGGCAGGATAACTCCATATTTTTATACATTCTCTGTCAGTTTTGTTTTAATATTTGTTATTAAATTCAAGTACTTGCGTTATGACTATCCGCACCAAGGCGTTGGTGCTTATTTGCGGAATTTTGATATCAATACATTTACAGCAGCAATTTAAAATGCTATCATTTTATAAAATAACTTGTACGGGTGAAACAATGAAACTTACGGCAGAAATATTCTGGAACAGATATATAAACAGCGGCAAAAGGCATCTGCTTATTACAGGCTGGCGCGGCAAGGGCAAATCTACACTTTTTAACAGAATGACAGGTTTTGTCAGCTGCGGCAATGCGGTACTGGCGGGACTTACTTCTGTGTATGTGCCCAAAACGGGGGTTATGCTGGTGGATAACATAACAAAAGCGGAAGCTGCGGTGGGTATCTACTGCCCCGAAAAAGCCGAAATCGGCAAAAATATGATACCCCATTCCGATGGATTTTACACAGTTGGCATACCGGCCCTTGAAGCTGTTGCAGGCAGCGATGAAGAGTGGTTTGCAATAGATGAAATCGGTTTTCTGGAAAGTAATGAGCCACAGTTTCAGCAGGCGCTGCGGAAAGCTATGGACGCCAAAAAACTGCTTGCGGTTGTGCGCAAAACCGAAAAAGGTGCGGTGCCGTTTATCGATGAAATTTTGTCCCGCAGCGATGCATTTGTTATTGACCTTGATGATTATGACAATGCAGATTATTGGGATTGAACTGTGCAATTTTGGTCAAAATAACCGATATTGTGTATCAATAACTGTAGATGTGACGAAAAAACAGCCTTAAAAAGCCCTTTTGTGCTGATATTTTGTTGACAAACTATAGTTTAATAATGTAATATATAAACAATATATGTAGCTCGAGCTACACGGCCTAAAGCGTTTGCCATGGCTGTGCAGCCAATGGGTAAGAGAAGAAATGACCTTGCCTTCCGTGTTTGAAAAGAGAACGTACCAATATTGTTAAAATGCTTTGCCTTAAAGGCAAAGTGTATTATGGCTGTATACGTATGCTGTCTCTTTTCAGAGGCAGCATATTTTTATTTACAAGAAAGAGGAATGAAAAAATGAAAAAACTTTTGGCACTTATCCTTGCAGGTGCAATGGCATTGAGCCTTGTTGCCTGCGGCAGCAGCGAGCCAGCAGCACCTGCAGAACCTGAAACACCATCTGTTGACACAGCAGCACTTGGCGAACTTTTTATGTTTGTTGACGGTCAGGATGTAACAGACGGCAATACAACATACGATTCCATCAGCGCAAAATTTGCAGAAGCTGAAATCGACGGCAACAAATACACAGCAACAACACTTACAAACCTCTGTGCTTACGACATCTCCACAGTAGTTGGCGTGTTTGCAGAAGCAACAGACGGTTTTGTACGTTACTATACAAGCCCGGCAGATGTTAGCGTTGTTATCGGCGAAGCTGACGGCGCAGCAGCATGGGGCACAGTTGTTCCTGGTCAGGACCCAATCTACGGCATCGAAAACATCTATATGGTAACAACAGCTGCAGACTTCTCCGTGCCTGTAAAAGTGAACGGCGAAGAAATCGGCGTTATCACAATGAGCGACTTTATGAAGAAAACACCTGTTGGCGACAACAAGGTTACAACAGCTATGTTTGACGGCTCCTTTAAATATAAAGGCGGCGAAGCAACATACGAAGGCCGTTTCCTTGGCATCGACTACGAAACAATGGTTGCAAAACTTGCAGCTCTCGGCATGACAATCGAAGGCACAGTTGTTGAATGTGAAATCTACGGCACACCAGGTATGGGCGCAGAAGGCAAAAACACAGAATACAAAACATATCCGGATGAAAAAGCATTCTACGAAAACCTTGACTTCTTTGTAATGTACGACGGTATGACAAACAACAAGGCTATCAAGGATATGCCAATGGGTCTTTCCGCATTTATCAACGGTACAGGACAGAAATGGGTTACATACTCCATTACAGAAATCAACTTTGTAACAGAATAATAAACTCTTAATATATCAGGCGCAAACGGCGGAAGAAAGGAATCCCCCTCCTTGACTTCTGCCTTTTGTGCTGATTTGGCTTAAGGAGAATTTATGAAAAAACGTATTACAGCAGCACTTCTTGCAGCACTTATGCTCTTCAGCTTTGTGGGCTGCGGCGCATCCACAGCAGGTGCAGGTGCAGAAAGCACAACACACACAATAACAGACCTTCTTGGCAGAGAGGTTAAAGTTCCAAATCAGATTGACAAAATTGCAGCTATTGCAGGCCCAACATACGAAATGGTGTTTATGCTTGGCAGCAAGGACCAGATTGCAATGGTAAAAAGCGGCCATACAGACAGCTACCCACTTGCAAACCTTACAAACCCTGCCCTTATTGATATGGCAGGCATTGCGGCAAACCCAAGTTCCACAGTAAACATCGAAGATTATCTTGCACAGGATATTGATCTTGTGGTTTATTACGACAACGAAATTGAACTTAAAAAGTTTGATGCTGTTGATATGGCAGCTATCGTTGCAACAAAAAACACTGGTCTTATGGACACACTGGAACAGGCACAGACACAGACAATTGACGAATTTGTTGTAACACTTACAACACCTTTGCGCATTCTTTCCGATGCAATCGATACAGAAGAAGCACACAGCGAATACGAAGCATGGGCAAAATACTGTGACGAAAAGCTTAAAATGGTTTACGAACGCACAAAGGATATCCCTGCAGAAGAAAGACCTACAGTTTACTGGGGTAACACATGGGGCGAAGAAATCCGTGCTTCCTACTCCCTTAAAAACCGCTGGTACGAAGTTTATCTTGCAGGCGGCACACTGCTTGGCCCTGAAGAAAACTCCAACTTCCCGGAAGTTACAGCAGAACAGCTTTATACATGGGACCCGGACATTATCCTTGTGGACAACCACGGCGACAACCCTGACCTTGTTATGAAAAGCATGTACCGTGAAAACAGCAAATGGGCAACACTCAAAGCTGTTCAGAACCAGGAACTGCACCGCATTCCATCCGGTGTATTCTTCCTTGACAAAGGTTCAACAACAACTCTGCTGGTAATGTGGATGGCTACACTTATGCAGCCTGAACTTTTCAGCGATATCGATATGGTTGAAGAAATCAAATATTACTACAGCGAATTCTACGAATATGAACTTACAGATGACCAGGCAAGAATGGTTATCGAAGGCTGGGTAGAGGGCTAAACTATGGCTGAATTACAGAAACAGGCACATTTCCGTGAGACAAAGCAGTCCCGCGTTAAATGGGCAATAATTATGGTTCTGCCTTTTGTTATCTTTTTTGCATCTCTGTTTATGGGCAGATACGCAGTTTCTCCAAAAGAAGTTGTTCAGATTTTTGCCAACTATTTCTTTGGTGCAAACTTTACACCAACCTGGGAAGACAGTGCAGCTAAAGTAATCATTCAGGTGCGTTTTCCGCGTGCGGTTATGGCGGCATTGGTAGGCGCAGGCCTTTCTTCATCTGGTGCAGCATTTCAGGGTATGTTCCAGAACCCGCTGGTAAGCCCGTTTATCCTTGGCGTTTCCGCAGGTGCCAGCTTTGGTGCGGCAATGGGGCTTGTATTATCCCTGCCGTCCATAGGTGTGCAGGCAATGGCATTTGTTTTTGGCATTGTTGCTGTTGCAATCACATATTTCCTTGCACATATCTACAAATCCACACCTGTGCTTATGCTTGTGCTTTCGGGTACCGTTGTATCGGCGTTTTTCCAGGCTTTGCTGCAGATACTTAAATTTACAGCAGAAGGTGACGAAAAACTGCCTGCAATCACATTCTGGCTTATGGGTTCTCTTGGTTCGGTTGGTCTGAATGACCTTGTTATCTCAATTATCCCTATTATCATCTGCCTTGTCGGCCTGTGGATTTTAAGCTGGAGAATCAATGTTCTCTCAATGGGTGACAGAGAAGCACGCAGCCTTGGGGTGCATACAGAGCGCATAAAGGTGGGCATTATCATCTTTTCCACAGTTCTTACATCAACAGCGGTTTCCATCTGCGGCATCATCGGCTGGGTAGGTCAGGTTATACCTCACTTCTGCCGTATGCTTGTTGGCCCTGACCACAAAAAGCTTATTCCTGCAACAATGTTTGTGGGCGCAAGCTATATTCTTATTGTGGACAACCTGTGCCGACAGCTTACAGCCACCGAAATTCCGCTGGGTATCCTCACAGCAATCATAGGTGCACCTGTGTTTGCATTCCTTTTAAGAAAAACGAAAGGGGGCTGGAACTGATGGCAAAACTTATCGAAGTCAAAGATGCCTCCTTTTCATATCACGGCAAGGACTATATATGGCAGAATGTAAATCTGAATGTAGAGCAGGGTGACAGCGTGTGTATTCTCGGCGCAAACGGCTGCGGCAAAACCACACTGTTCAACTGTATCGCAGGCAACTTTCAGCTTGCAAAGGGTGCAATAAATATCGACGGCAAACCTATAGGTGATTATTCCATCACCGAGCTTGCAAAGACAATCGGCATTGTTTATCAGGAGCATTCCGTTGCGTTCCCTTATACATCCCTTGAGGTTGTGCGCATGGGCCGTACCCCTTATCTGTCGGCATTTCAGACACCAAGCCAGGCTGATACCGATATGGCCTACGGTATTATGGAAGAAATGGGCATTGCTCATCTTGCCGAAAAGCCATACTCCCGCATAAGCGGCGGTCAGCGTCAGCTGGTGCTTATTGCACGCACACTCTGTCAGACACCAAAGGCAATTCTTTTTGACGAACCTACCAGTCACCTTGACTTTAAAAATCAGGCACTGGTTATGAAAACCCTTAAAAACCTGTCTGCAAAGGGTATGACAATCATTATGACCAGCCATTCCCCTGCACACGCATGGCAGGTAAGCAACAAAACAGTGCTTATGGGCAAGGGCGGCATTATTGCACAGGGTGCTCCACAGCAGGTTATGACTGCGGAAAACCTTGAAAAAACATATGATGTAAGGGTTAAAATCCACCGCAGCGAGCTTGACGATGCGGCCTTCTTCTGCGAACCTGCATTTGAAGATTTGTAAAACACATTAAAAACAGAACAGGCAGCGGTCAGCTTTGACAGACAAAGCCTGTCTGATATATAATTTTTGAACATCACTTAAACAAAGAAAGAGGAAAATAGAATGAAAAAAATTCTTGCACTTATTCTTGCAGCTGTGATTGCTATGTCCATGGCTGCATGCGGCTCTTCTGCACCTGCTGAAAGCGGCGAAGAAGAAAAGAAAGCACTGCCTGTTTCCACACCAAATCCTGAAGAAACAGCAGCACCGCTTTATAAAGATATTATGAAACCTTATTCCGAAATCCAGCACGGCAAACGTATTATCTTTATCCAGAACACACTGGTTTTCAGCCGTGAAGGTATTTTTACAGAAGCTGAAGCACCTGTTGCAGAAACAGTAAGCTATAATGGCGCTGAATACAACGGATATGCTATGACAGCAGCAACAAAGCACCTTACTGAAGCAAACACAGGCGATGTTACAGTTTACACAAGAGACGGTGCATCCAGCACAGTTGCAGCAGCAGATTTTGAAGCTATGACAGTGCTTATCGATGATTTCCAGAGCGGCAACAACCCTGTTCTTATGGGCGCAGACGGCACAGCAATCGAAAACTTTGAATATGCTGTAATGGCAAACGGCGAAGTTATTGCTTCCATTATTACAGAAGAAGAATACAATGTTAACGAGCATCTGCAGAAATACGGCTGGGACAATACAAAAACATACAACCTTGTTGCAACAGACGTGTTCTACATTCCAATCACACCGGAAGATTATGACGAAGGCGGCCTTCGCGGTGCGCTCAGCGGTGCTATCAATGCAAACTTCCCTGATATGATTATCGCAACAGGCAAACTTAACGACGTTGTATTTATCGAAGAAATTGTAGGTTAATTATGAACGAAAGTTTAGTAGTAAAAAACATCATCACAGCAGCACAGTCTTATCTTGAAGGCAAAACAGTAAAGGACCTTGTTGTAGGCATCAGCCTTATCTCCTGCCAGCTTTCTGACGGCAGCGTGGGCGTTTCCTACGTTCTCCGTCACGGTCTGCCTCCAGGATGCAGTGCTTTTGCATACGCAAAGAATGCAATTGGCAAACCTGCAGCAGAAGTTGCGGCATGGCTTATGGAAAAGGACGATTACATCGGCCGTTCAATTGGTTCTTCTGTGCTCAGTGCGGCAAGCCAGCAGATTGATATTCCTGACGACAACAACCCCGAAAAGATGTTCGGCATTCAGTTTGAGGCTGAAGATACAGTGGGTATGATTGGCCTTATCGGCCCTGTTGCAAAGGCTTTGCAGAGCAAAGTAAAGGAAGTTATTGTTTTTGACGAAAGTGTTTCTGCTTTTGGCGGCAATGTTTCCATTCACCCGATGTGTGAGCAGCCTGCACTTCTGCCGAAATGCAACAAAATGATTATCACCGGCAGCAGCACAATCAACGGCAGCATCGATGGCCTGCTTGCAATGTGCCCTAATGCAACCGAAATTGCAATGGTGGGTTCTTCCACACCAATGTTCCCGCAAGGCTGGTCAGATACAAAGGTTACAAGCCTTTCAGGCTCCTGGTGGAAAAACGAAGCTAAAGAAGAAATTTTCAAGGCAATCAGCTGCGGCAGCGGCATTATGGAGCTGCATCCGTATATGATTAAAAAAGCTTTGTATATAAAATAATGGGATATTTTCTTTCTTCATAAAAAACCGACAGCTGTATTCTGTATACAGCTGTCGGTTTTTATATATTATAGGCAGGTGAATAATGTCCGATAAATAAAAAATAATGTTTGCTTTGGAAGCAGCGTTATTTGTCAGAAACTGATATATACGCTGTCGGCGTTACCTGATTTTTAATTGCTTGCATTATGACTGTCCGCACCAGTTTTTTAATATGTAAGTTATTAATTGGTGGAATTTCTTCTGAGAACCCTTATTACATCATCAAGATAATCAGCGTTATCTGCAAGCCCTTTTTCGTTGCAGACATAGCTTTTTGCATAACATGCATCAATGCCCATTTTTTCGGCTTCCTGTTCAACATCGATGTTTGCACCAGTGAAGACAAAATCCCAGCCAAGCTCTTTTTTGCTTTCAATAAGTTTTTTGATATCGGCATAGCTGTATTTGCGGCTTGCGTTTTCCATGCCGTCTGTGGTGATGGTGAAAATTGTTTTTTCAGGTATATCCTCTTTTCTGGCGTATTTGTGTATGCGGCTGATGTGCTCAATTGCAAAACCGACTGTATCCAGCAAAGCTGTACTGCCGCTTGTATGATAATCCCTTTCTGTTAAAGAAGAAATATTGCGGATATCAATGCGGTCGTGTACAATTTTATAACTGTTGTTAAAGGTGATTGTAGTGACAAATGCATTTCCGTCTTCTTTTTTCTGACTTTCTATTATGGAGTTGAAACCGCCGATTGTGTCTTTTTCCAATCCGTGCATAGAACCGCTTGCGTCAAGAATCATAACTATTTCTGTTAAACCTTTTTTCATATCTGAATCCTCCCAAATAAAAATGACTGTAACATCTGTCATTCTGAGCGTTAGCGAAGAATCTCTCTGCGAGAAGAAACTCGTATTAAAGCTTAAAGAATGATTGTTTTGCTTTACAGTCATTATTTTATATTATTCAGTTTTGCATTTGGTCGCACGGGAAGCGACATTTCAGCACCCCAGCAATGGCTGGTCAAACTGGAACAAAGCGTCGTTTATATCAAACACATTATAGTTTTTGTTGCGGATAAAATATTCAATTATAATATCAAATTTGCTTGAATGGGACAGAGCAAAGCCTGCTTTTTTAAGCAGTTCTTCGGTTTCGGCAAGGGATAACTCCAAAGCGATTGCAAAGGCGATAGCTGTCGGTTTGCTTGGTTTGTACAGTTTGTCGTTTTTGATTTTGCTGAAAAGCTTGCGGTCGATGTTTGCCTTTTTATAGCACTGAACATCTGTTATGCCTTTTTCGCTGATTTTGCGCAGCAGCATTTCGGAGAAGCTTTCGTCCATATCGGCAATATATTCGCTGAGTGGTTTGGAGACATTTTTCCTTAAAATATTTATTACATCATCAAGATAGTCTGTGTCTTCAAAGGTTGATTCAGCGTGAGCAGGCGCAGTTTGTTTAGCCATATCCTGCTGAAATCTTTTCACACCCTCAAGATTGCCCAAAGGAATATCACGGTATTCTATATCGGTGATTTTTGCATATTCTGCTCTGCGATGACGTTCACGCTCTGTGTCGCTGTGTTCGTCAACATATCTGTCATCGATAAACTGACGGATATCGGCAACAAGCTTTTCGCTGATTCTGAAGCTGTCTTTGTCAAAGATAACTATGTAAACCAGCATATCATTGCGGGAAAGAAAGGCGGTGATGGCATCAATGGCCACGCGTAATGCCTGGTCTTTAGGGTAACCGTATGCACCTGCAGAGATAAGCGGGAACGCCACGGTTTCGCAGCCGTACTCTTTTGCAAGTTCAAGGCTTTTGCGGTAACAGCTTGTAAGCAGTTCTTTTTTATTGTAACCGCCGCCTTCCCATATAGGGCCAACTGTGTGGATAACATATTTTGCAGGCAGATTGTATCCGTTGGTTATCTTTGCATCACCTGTTGCACAGCCGCCGAGGGTTTTGCACTCTTCCAGTAACTGTGGGCCTGCAGCACGATGAATTGCACCGTCAACACCGCCACCGCCAAGCAGACTGTTGTTGGCTGCATTGACAATGGCATCAACCTGCATTTTGGTTATATCATTTCGTACTATTAAGAATGGCATAGAGGAACCTCACAATGGTTTTCTATATTTAAGAGAAAACTGATTTTATTATAATATTATAGTATAGAAATAATGATATTTCAATTTACACAATCAGTCACTATGCTGAAAACGACAACAAGAAAAAATTCCTCCCATAGATAAAGTCTAAGGGAGGAAGCAGATTTATTATATTATTGATTTGCAGAGAATGGCTTAATCATCATTTCTGGAAGAGAGTTTTCCTGCAATTTTCTGTGTGTCAACTCTTACACGCACAGGTTTTGGTAGGGTGATGTTAACGCCCGACAGAGTGTTTATAAGCCATACAAATATGACTATCATAAGAATCGGTATTACGCAGCTGGTTACAAGCATTATGGCCACAGCTTCGATAAAATTGTTCAGTATATTTTTTACACTTTCTATAGCTGTGTCAACAGTTTCGGTAACGCTGGAAATAACTTTGCCGAAAATATTTTTGGTTTCTTTGGTTGCAGTTTCGCTTTCAACGAGTAAGGTGGCGTTTTGTGCAGAATCCATAGCAGCCTGAATGGAAGTGCTGTGGGTATCTTCGATAACCAGACACACCTGAACACTTGCCGGCACAAGCATAAACAGCGCAAAGCTAAATATTGCAAGGCGGACAGCAAGATTTTTTGCCCACTCCAGGTCTCGCCATAATATATACAGAATGATAAGAACACAGGCAACAGGAATTATATACTGGAACACTACAAGACCCGATAGGGTTATCAGATATTTTTCCAGTACAATAGCGGCAAGGATTATCATAAAGTATACGCTCAGTTCTGCCAGCTCATTGGCAATAGGAGTTCCCCAGTCATCGTTAAGCAAAGTAAGGGCAGTGGATGCTGAAGCTGATGCAGTCGCAAGTCCTAAGACAGTATTTCGCTTTGAATCAAGGTATTCTATGGATTCAATGCGGTTTTGCGGGTCAGAATATTTTGGTGCAGCCCAGAATATTGAGCCGCAGGCTGCAGCCAGCAGAATTATTATTGCTAAAAGACTGAAAAAACGTGGGTGCTTACTGAAAAAAGTTGTCATAATTTACATCTCCTTTTGTAATGGTTTGCAGAATAATGTGTAATTTTCGCGAAGGAGGTCGAACTTTGTTGTTTTCAGTATAGCATATATATGATATGTTTACACAGATTTTTGTAATTGGACAGTAAATTTGACGCAAATATACTGCTTTGTTAATATATAATAAAACCACGAAAGGAGAACGCGATGAACAGATACAACACAGAAACTCAACTTGCCCGGGCAATAGCAGAAGCTGTTAATACTCACGGCGGTGTGTGCTACTTTGTTGGCGGTTATGTGCGCGACAGTCTCATGGGGGTGGAAAGCAAAGACATTGATATGGAAGTTCACGGCGTGTCTCCTGATATGCTGACCGATATTTTATCACGTTTCGGAGAAGTAATCTCTATGGGTGCGAGCTTTGGTATCTATAATATCAAAGGCTATTCTCTGGATATCGCTATGCCTCGCAAAGAAACTGCGCGTGGTGCAGGTCACCGTGATTTTGATGTATTTGTTGACCCATTTATCGGCACAGAAAAGGCGGCTGAACGACGTGATTTCACAATCAATGCTCTGATGCAGAATGTTCTCACGGGAGAAATTATAGACCACTTTGATGGAAAGGCTGACCTTGAAAATGGTA
>JAFSAW010000041.1 GCA_017442085.1 Oscillospiraceae bacterium
CCATACAGGGCAGGTCATCATGTATAAGAGAATAACAGTGTATCATTTCAACACCACAGGCTAAATCGGTGTATTTTTCCCAGTTTTCGCCGCACATCTGCGCTGTAAGATATATAAACATTGCTCTCACACGTTTACCTGCATTAAGCAGCGAATATCTTGCCGCAGCATTTACAGCACTGTCACTGTAAAAATACAAATCACAGTTTTTTACAAGTTCCTGTTCAGTTTTCTGCAAAAATTCTTTCAACATATCTAAACTCCTTTTTTATAATTCAGAGTCAATTTCTTCTATTTTAAGTGATACGCTTTTCAGCTTTTCACTGCACATTTTTATAAGTTTTGTACCTTCTGCATAAAGTTCGAGAGAACGGTCGATAGAAACTTCACCAGTGCTCAATATTTCTGAAATTTCTTCAAGTCTTTCCATAGCCTGCTCAAATGTCAGTTTCATATTATCCCTTTCTTTCTCACTGTATTTGTGCTGTCCACAGTACAGTTTAAAAGCTGGCTGTGAGTACGCACTGTAATTTTATCGTTTTTATTTATTTTTTCATCTGATTTTACCGGAATATCATCTTTGAAAATAAGCGAATATCCTTTTTTAAGATTCTGAAGCGGATTGTTGCTGTCTATTTTATCTGTAAGATATTCCAGCTTTCGCATATTGTCTTTTATTTTTGCTTCCATAGAAGCATTTATATTTTTTCTGAAATAATTAAGCTTGTCTTCACTCTGAGCACAAACAAACTTGATATTGTTAAAACCTTTGGAATTTTTGATGTATTCCAGCTTTTCTGCATAATGTTCCGCTTTGCCTTTGACATTTAAATTCAAAGCTTCTTCATATTTCATAATACGGAAGCTGATATCCCTGATGTCCGGGAATACAATCTCTGCAGCCGCTGTAGGTGTGGCTGCACGTTTATCACACACATAATCAAGAATTGTCCAGTCTATCTCGTGTCCGACAGCACTGACTGTAGGCTTTCTGCATGCAAATGCACACCTTGCAATATCTTCATCGTTAAAAACCCACATATCTTCCTTACTGCCGCCTCCGCGGGCAATAATGATAACCTCAACTTCGTCAAGATTTTCCAGCTTATTTATAGCTTTTACAATCGAATCTTTGGCATTATCACCCTGAACGCCGCAAGGGGCAACAACCAGTTTTGCACACGGAAAACGCCTTTGGGTTACACTGATAATATCCTGCAGTGCCGCCCCTGTTACAGAAGTTGCAACACCTACCGTAAAAGGATATAAAGGCAGACTTTTTTTATGCTTTTCATCAAAAAGACCTTCGTTGAACAGCTTTTCTTTCAGCTTTTCAAAAGCAAGATGTTTTAAGCCTATGCCGCTCTGAAACATATCAGTAGCATAAAGCTGATATGTGCCGTCCCGTTCGTAAAGAGAAACCTTGCCGCGAACTATAACCTTCATACCGTTTTGGGGCATAAAAGACAGTTTTCGGTTATATGAGGAAAACATCACCGTTTTTATAAGTGCATTTTCATCTTTAAGGGCCATATAAAAATGGCCTGATTTATAGTGATTTACAAAATTGGATATTTCACCTTCTACCGCTACATCTGCCAGATTATAATCCTCTTCAAGCAAGGATTTTGTATAATTATTAAGGGATGTAACCGTAAAAATTTTATCCATATAATACCTTTCTTGCTGCTATTGCTGCAGTGCCTATTGCATTGTCACTGGAAAAAACAGGTTCTACAAAATAAATATTCTTCATTTTGTTTTCAACAATCTCTTTTATAACCTGCGAACTCATAACTCCGCCGACAAAAACAACGGGCAGATTTCCGTATATATCTCTGGCATTGTGTGCCATTTTTATAAGTGTTTCAGCAATAAATGAAAGACAGTATCTGCACACATATTCTTTGTCATATCCCTGTTCAATAAGCTTTTCGCACTGATTCTGCAAACCTGAAAGATTGCAGTTAAGGCCTTTTACGCTTACCTTTGGCTTTATTGTTTCGGTACACTTTTCTGCAAGCTGTGAAACATAAACACCCGCAGGAAAAGGAAAACCCAGTTTTACCCCCAGCCTGTCCACAGCCTGTCCTGCAAAAAGGTCATTTGAAGAACCGACAGTTTCTGCAATCTGTCCGTTTTCAACCAGCATCATATCTGTGGTGCCGCCCGAAACATGAAAAACTATTATTTTATCTTTATACAAAGTTTCATTGTTAAGGCTGAAAAGTGCACTGTTAAGATGGCCGTCCTGGTGGGTTGTGTGTATAACCGGCACATTTACCGCTGCTTTTACAGCCTGTGCAACAAGCTTGCCCACAAGAAAACAAGGCATATAGGAATTTTCTTCGTTTGTAGGTTTTACAGAAACACCAACAGCCTGTACACAGGATAAATCAAATTTATTATGTACAAGCTCCAATATGTCTGTTAAGTTTTTTATGTGACTGAACACTGCATCCTGCTGACGCAGGCCGCATTCTCCCTGTTTTACAGGTAAAAACTGTTTTTCGTTAAGTAATATTTTATTGTTTTCGTAATCTACAACCGCTATCGAAGTGGCATAGTTACTTGTATCAATACCTAATGCAATCATTACAAAAGATTTTCTTCTTTATCTTTGGCAACAGCGCCAAGAACACCATTTACAAACTGATAGTCATTGTCACCTGCAAATTTCTTACAGATTTCAACAGCTTCGTTAATGATAACACTGTCAATATCCTGTTCGCTGGAGAAGAGCATTTCTGCAACACTGAGTCTTAATACTGCACTTGCTACACGGGAAATGCGGGACTGAGACCAGTTTTTGAGTTTTGACTGAATGATGTCATTTACCTTTTCTGCGTTGCTGTAATAGTTGTTGATAAGGCTCATAGCAAAATCATCCAGCATATATTCTTCATATTCCGGAACTTCCTGGGTAAGTGCAAGGATTTCCTGAATATCATTTGAGCTGAATCCTGCCTCAAACACTGCAATAAAGGCATTTTCGCGAGCTTTGCGTCTTGTCATCATATATTTTTCCTTCCTGTTTAATAACCCTCCCATCTTTTTGCTGGGAGGGATATTAATTTTAACCGATATAATTAAATTTCTGCCTGTACGCCGGTTACACTGATGTTAACCTTGGAAACTGTAATTTCTGTCATATTCTGAACATTTGTTTTTACTGCTTCCTGAACGTTTTTGCACACAGAAGGCACTTTGCAGCCATATTTGAGCACCAGACTCATATCAATTTCTGCAACACCGTCTGTCATAGTTACAGTTACAGGTTTCTGTAAATTTGTTTTGGCAAAAACTCCTTTTACTCCGGAAGAACCTGTGGACACTTCTGCAACGCCGTCAATTTCCATCGCTGCAAGTTTTGCAATTTTTTCAACTACACCTGTTGAAATATTCAAACTGCCGATTGGTTGATTTGTATTTTTAACTTCCATACTGTATACCTCCGTAATTCCTGTATATTATACCACTAAATTGTGAATATAACAACACTTTTTATGAATATCAATGTATTTATTTTACTTCTATAACCACAATATTCTGACTGCCGATGTCAGTTTTGCTTAAAACAACATCCCTTATCTGTGCAACATTCTGTTTTGTAAGTTCGCCGTTTTTTGTCTGAACAGCGACGGATATTTTATCTTCACTGATAAAAGCAACACAGTCTGCAAAGCCTTTTGCCTTTACAAGATTTTCCACATCGGTTTCGGTTGTTATATCTTTTACTATATCAGACAGTTTCTCTGTAGCCTGTGCTTTTTCCGATTCGGAGATTTTTGCATTTTTAAGAGTTTTCTGCAAAACGTCAAGCGCTTCATCACGGGATTTCTGTCGTGTAAGTCTGGTTTCTTCAAAATATTTCTGTGCAGATTTTTCTGTTGTGGCTACAAGCTGTGCATCACCATAGTTTTTTACAGTTTCTTCTTCTGTTTCCATATTTGTTGCAAGCAAATCGCCGTCGGGGTTTATATTTTGCTGTTCAAGATACTGTGTAAGCTCCTCATTAAGTTCCACCGATGCTTCGTCCGTCATAATATGTACATCTGCACCTGTGCGTGAATACTGCCAATTGAGATATACAGCAACAACCAATGCCATTGAAAGCACCGCCAATGTCACTTTTCTTTGTCTGTCCAGTTTTTTCATAAAATTGCCTCCGTTATAATTATCGCATTTTTGTAACACAAATTTTGTGTGTGGGCACATCAAGTACAACCGATACCGAATTTGTTACCGCTGCAACCACAGAAATATCATCTGCACCGCTGCATACCACAGCGATTCCCATTATTGCAGGCTGCAGTGTTTTTTCTACCAATGCAGTTTCCTGCCCCGAGTTATCTATTACTACATATTGATTTTCATAAGTGCTGTGCCTGTTTTCTTTTTCGCCCGTACCTGCTGTACCGGTGCTTGTATCTGTTGATGATTTTTCTGTCTGTGCATATATATTTTCCTGCCCGGATTCAAAGGAAATCATCACTCTGGCGTCACCAACACCATCTATTTCTCTTATAAAAGCTGTTACTTCTTCCTCAAGCTGATTTTTGTAGCTTTGCAGTGAAAAATCGTTCAGTTTTTCTTTTTTGATATCTCCACTGCCAAAATCTCCTGCAGCAATCAGCAACACCCCCAAAACTCCTATTAAAACAAAATAATTGTTTTTACCTTTTTGTGTAAACTTTTCTGCAATTTTAAAAAAATCCGCTTTCACAGTTTTTACTCTCCTGTTTTTACCCTTGTTTCTGAATCTGTCATATCTGCTATCAAATCCAATATATCATTTTCATCGGCATCAGTGCCTTCAACAGATATTTCATCAACCGAAACAACGCCGTTTTGTTCTAATATATGCACGGATATCTGATTATAGGATATATTTTTTTCATCAAGGCGTTTTTTTATAATCTGTTCAAGCTCGTATTCAGTTTTTGACAGTACCTCATTATTAAGCTCCTCTGTATATATATTTTCAAAACTATTATCGTATATTTGGCTGTAATCAATATCCGGTTCAAATCCCTTTACGTTTTTCAGCATTGTTGCCAGCACACACAGTGACATTATAAATTTTATAATCACGGATGTTTTTTCAAACCCGCCCAGCTGATAAAATATCCCCATTATAAATACAGCTATGCACAAAATCCCCGTTGTTGAAGCAATTTTTTCCATATATCAGAACCCTACAGCCTTTATCATAACAGTCACAGAGAAAACAAGCAGCACAAGGAACAGCACACACATTGACAGCATAATTTCTGTAACCTCCTTAAAATATCCCAGAAGCTCCTGCGCCCATACATTTTCCAGCATTCCTCCAACCGCAATTGTAAGCTGACTGCAAACCCAGTATGCCGCAAGTGTTACAATATGCGGAATGAAAATACTTATTATAACCGAAATACCTGCCAGCCCGCAGAAACCTTTCAGCACTCCCATACTTGCATAAACACTGCCGACTGCATTTTCCAGTGCAGAACCTATTATAGGCACTGCACTTGTAACCAGCAGCTTACCGGCTTTAAGTACAAGCCCGTCTTTACCCTGTGATATTGCTGTCTGCAGAGAAAGAACAAAACAAAGCAGTGAAACCGCAGCCGTCATAACAGTTTTCACCATTTTACAATACAATTCACACAACGGTTTAAGATTTATAACAGATGAAATCCGTGAGGTTATGCCAACAGCAAGATACAGGTTTATTGACGGCAGTATATAGCTGATACATATATTTGCCACGAATATAACAGCAGAAAGAAAAAATCCCGTATAAAGTGCCGCTGCAGTATATTGTCCTGCAGCAAAAGATATACCGCCAAATACCGGCAGAAATGCCGTCATAAAATTTTTTACATCAAAAAGCATCTCGGACACATTCCCTGTCATTTTCATAAAATTATGAAAAATTGTATTGAACATAACAAGCGATGCAATCATATTGATGGTATCAGACACTTTGATGCTTTCAAAGGTGAAAAAATTTATAAAGGTTGTCAGCAACATGACAGCGATAATTTTATAGAAAATATCAAATGATAATACAAAGGGCTTTTTTAATGCTTCCTTTGCAGTTTCCCATAAGGTTTCAAATGGATATTCCTTGATGTTGTCAAAATTTATACTGTATTCTGATAATATATTATCCATTTTTTCAGTATATTGCTCCTCCAGCCCCTGTGCTGAAACAGGTATGGATATAAATATTATTACAAGAACAGAAAAAATCAGTTTTTTCATAAATCAGGTTAAAAATTCTATTATTTTTAAAATCTCCATAAAAACAGGCACAGCGATAACCAGCATACAAACCCTGCCTGCAAACACCATCTGATTGGCCAGTGCTTTATTGTTGCAGTCAAGTGCCGTATCCGACACAAACTGGGTTATAAAACCAATACCTACAGCTTTTAAAACTATATCAGCACCTTCAAATTCTATGTTTTTTGCAATGCCTTTTACATATTCAACTGCCGGAACTGCAACATCTATTGTGTAAAGCAAAACTACTGTACAGCATCCAAATGCAATCATAACACTTATTTCCTTGCTTAATGTAGGTATACCATTTGATATAATTAAAGCAGTCAGAATTAAAACAGCAATTTTAATAATTTCCATATTTACAGTTCAAACAGATATTTTATAGTAACAAACAGTTCCTTTATCTGGTTAATGACCATAGTAAGCACAACTATAAGCCCGGTCAGCGTAGTCATCATCGCCTGCTCCTCTCTGCCGGAACGTATCAGTACCTGGTTAAGCACAGATACAATTATACCTATGGCTGCAATTTTAAATATTAAATCCACTTCCATTTTAAGCTCCTATGCAAGAAAAATAATTATAAATAAACCAACAGCAATACCGCACAGTATATGCGTCTTTTTTATCTCGTTATATCTTTTGCAATATTCCTTTGATTTAGCTGTAAAAACTTCAAAATTATAGTTCAGATATTCAGTTTCACCAATTTTATCTCTTCTGCCAAGATTGTCAAAAAACATTTTTGCAGTTTCGATTTCTTTGTGTAAAATATAGCCGTTGGATTTTGCTTTTGAAAAAAAAATATTTTTATCAAAAGATATTTTCTTAAATACCTGCGTATACGGCATATTTGTTGCATTTTCATACTGTATGGTTTTTATTGTATCCGCAACCTTATGTAAAAATCTGTATGTAAAATAGCACTCCAACACTTTCTGACTGCTTATAAATACAGTTGAACACAGAACAAGTATGCTTCCTGTCAGCTTAAACATCTGTTATTTCCTTTAGCACAAATTCATTGTTATCGCATTCCAGCAGGACAAGCCTTTTAAACACACCGCTGTCTGCAAGCAGCTTTATGCTTGGCCTTTTAAACACCTGGTCTGCTGTTTTTCCGTGAGCAGAACATATAAACTCTACCCCTGTGTTTACAGAAGATAAAATATTTTCTGATTCTTCCTTTAAACCTATTTCGTCACATACAATAAACTGTGGATTAAGTGTTCGTGTTGCCATTGAGATGGCTTCTGCCTTTCCAACGCCTGCAATTACATCACAGCCGATATCACCGTTATATAATTCTCTGCGTTCATCACAGATACACAGCCTGTATTTTTCAGAAAGATACTCCGAATAAATCCTGATTAATGATGTTTTGCCGCTGTGGGGCGGACCTATTATCAAAGTGCCCGCAGGCTGTGCGGAAAACAGCTTGTTTTGGTTTTTAAAGTGTATATTTTTATGCGGTATTCTGATATTCAGCGACAGCAAATCTTTAATCAGATATTTTCCTGCCGCTTTGCTGTAGTAATATTCTCCGCCTATACCCACCCTGTAACCGCCTTTAAGCGTTACAAAACCATTTGCTATTTCATCTTCATATGCATTCTGTGAGTTTTCACACATTTCAAAAAACACATTATCAACATCTTTTTTAGTAATATATATATCCGTTTTCACCGTGTTTCCCTTTTGTGTAAGCATCATACAGTTATCAGCTCGCAGGCGTATTTCGGTGATTGTATCTGCCAATGGATACCTTTTAAGATAATCCGTAACATTTTGTGGCAGATATCCGAAGAGTTTTTCCATATTTTTCACCTCTGTTAAAATATATGATGCCTGTCCTTTTAATATTCCAAATAAAAAAACACAGCCGACAGTATCTGTCAGCTGTGTTTTTTTATTATTGCTGTATTTAATTGTTTTACAGTATATTTTCTTCTCTGAAACGTCTTTCTATATAGGGATTTAAACAGAAATTATCGCGGAACTGTGTGTATTCCTCATATGCGGATTTATTGAATCCACCTTTTTTTACTGCTTTGATTGCAATATTTTTGGGGGTATGTTCTGTTTCGATAAATTCCATAACAGAAACCTCAAAACCTGCTGCTTTCAAAATCTGTGCACGCAGGCTGTCCGTTACCAATGCGGACAAACGTTCTTTAATGATGCCATGGCTTAACATCGGTTTCAGACTTTCATTTTTAATCTGCGGAAAAAATTCGTGCTGACAGCACGGCACTGCAATAATTATCTTTGCATTGAACTTAATGCTTTGCACAATTCCTTCATCTGTTGCATTATCGCAGGCATGAAGCATAATTACCATATCAACATCCTGGGTTCTGGAATAGTTTTTTATATCACCTTTCTGGAACTCAAGTGTATCGTAATTAAGTTCTTTTGCCACCTTGTTGCAGTAATCAATCACATCTTCCTTAAGGTCAAGGCCTGTGATATAAGCTTCTCTGCCAAGAATTTTTACAATATAGTAGTAAAGTGCAAAGGTAAGATATGCTTTGCCGCAGCCGAAATCCACAATTTTCAGAGGTCTGTCGGTTGGCAATGTGTCCACAGAACTTTTAAGAAGTTCAAGGTACTTGTTTATCTGTCTGAACTTGTTGTACTTTGCTTTGACAATTTTTTTATCTTTGGTCATAACACCAAGATAAATCAGAAAGTCAATATCTTCGCCTTCGTTGAGGATATATTCTTTCTGCTTGTTGTGTGCGGCAACTTTGACCTTTTTGCTTGGCGGCATTGTTTTGGCTTTGATTTTACCATTGAAGCAGTTAAGGTGAAAATCATTATCTGCACCATAAACAACGCACTGGGTAAATGTATCAAAAAGCTTTGCGATATTTTCTGCAAGTGCTGCCTTGTCAATATTCTGATGCACAACCTGTTTGCCTTTTGTGTATTCAAGCTGAAATTTAACACCGTCTTTTGCTGCAAAAGGCTTTGCTGTAACCTTTGAATATTCGCTTGTAACACCTTTGCGAACACCGCTTATTACAATATATGCAATATCCTGATTTAAAAACTGGCTTATTCTTTCTGTCATAACCTTAATCTCTTTATAAATCAAGGGAAGGAGTTTATCCTTCCCTTTTGTTTTTTTAATTAACTGTTTTCGATAGCTGCAATCATCATTTCCTTGAACATTGCAGGGTTGCCCTGTCCTTTGGACTGTTTCATACACTGGCCAACAAGGAAGCCGAGAACATTTGTTCTGCCGCCTTTATAGTCATTGATTGCTTTTTCGTTTGCTGCAATAACACTGTCAACAATTGTCTGCAGTGCAGATGAATCGCTGATCTGTGCAAGACCTTTTTCCTTAACAATATCTGCAGGTTTTTCGTCCTTGTCAACAATAATTTCAAATACAGTTTTTGCTGCTGCATTGGAAATTGTTTTATTTTCGATAAGTGCAATCATATCAACAAGATTTTCCACAGTAAGAGGAAGTTCGCTGATTTCGCATCTTCTTTCGTTGGCTACACGTGTAACTTCACCAAGTACCCAGTTGGAAAGAAGTTTAGGGCCGCATTTGCCTGTTGCCATACATGCGTCAAAGAAGAATGCTTTATCTTTGCTGAGCGCAATTGTTTCTGCATCTGCACGGGAAAGGCCGCATTCGTTCATATAACGGAGTGTTTTCTGCACAGGAAGTTCAGGCAGTTCAGCTTTAAGTTTTTCAACTGTTTCTTCAGGAATTACATAGCCAAGAAGGTCTGGTTCAGGGAAATAGCGGTAATCCTGAGCATCTTCTTTGGAACGCATAAGCACGTTTTTGCCTGCAGCATCATCCCATCTTCTTGTTTCCTGGAACAGTTCGCCGCCGTTTTCAAGCACTTCAATCTGTCTGTTTGCTTCGTAAACAATAGCATTGTAAACACCGCTGAAGCTGGAAACGTTCTTTGTTTCAACACGAACACCGTATTCTTTTGCACCTACAGGACGTACAGAAACGTTAACGTCTGCACGGATTGAACCTTCCTGCATTTTAGCATCACTGATGCCAAGGTAAAGCAGGATTGTACGGAGTGTTTCAAGATAAACCTTTGCTTCTTCTGCAGAACGCATATCAGGTTCTGAAACAATTTCGATAAGCGGAACACCGCAGCGGTTAAAGTCGATAAGAGTGCCGCCAAATTCGTCAGCGTGAATAAGTTTTGCTGTGTCTTCTTCAATATGAAGTCTTGTAATGCCTATTCTTCTTGTTTCGTCACCTACAAGGATATCAAGGTAACCGTTTGCACAAAGCGGCACATCGTCCTGTGTTGTCTGGTATGCTTTTGGAAGGTCAGCATAGAAATAGTTTTTTCTGTCATGTTTTGTTGCACGGTTGATCGTGCAGTTGAGAGCATGGCCCATTTTAATGCCGTATTCAACAACTTTTTCGTTAAGTACAGGAAGTGTGCCCGGAAGACCCATGCAAACAGGACATACATTTGTATTTACTTCTGCGCCAAATTCGTTTTTACAGCCGCAGAAGATTTTTGTTTTTGTTGAAAGCTCTGCGTGTACTTCTAAGCCAACAACGATTTCGTATTTATTATTCATAGCTTAAAACTCCTTTACTGCAAAGCCGCCAACTGCATTTTCGTAGCATTTAGCAACTGTAAGAATGTCAGATTCTCTGAATTTTTTACCGATAATCTGGAAGCCAACAGGCATATTGTTGCTGCTGTCAAAGCCGCAAGGTACGCTCATACCAGGAAGACCTGCAATATTAAGTGTGATTGTGCAGATATCAGCAGCATAAACTTCGGCAGGATTGCCTGCTTTTTCGCCAAATTTCCAGGCTGTAAGAGCGATGGACGGAGTGATGATTACATCGCAGGTTTTGAAAGCTTCTGTAAATTCTGCAGCAAGATTCTGCTGAAGAAGTTTTGCGCGTTTGTAGTAAGCATCGCTGTAGCCGCTGCTGAGAACACAGGTGCCAAGCATAATTCTGCGTTTTACTTCGTCACCAAATCCTTCGCTTCTTGTTGTAAGATACAAATCTTCAACATTGGATGTATTGCTGCCGCGGAAACCGTATCTGAGACCGTCGTATCTGCCAAGGTTGGAAGCAGCTTCTGCACAACAGATGATGTAGTAAGCAGCAAGGGCATATTCTGTGGATGGCAAAGAAATATCAATAATTTCTGCACCCTGTGCTTTAAGAGTTTCGATAGCTGCATAAACTCTTTCTTTTACAGCAGGCTGAACCCCTTCGCCGTAATATTCTTTTGGTACACCGATTTTCATACCTTTAAC
>JAFSAW010000042.1 GCA_017442085.1 Oscillospiraceae bacterium
AACATCGTCTTTTGTTACTGTACCGATGATTGTTTCTTTTGCGCCGTATGGTTCGCAGCAGAAGGATGAGCATTCAAGAACTTTACCGCAGTAGTAAGCGATGTTTTCCGGGAAACCTTCGTGGATACATGCAGAAGCAAATACTGCTACGTCAGAAGAACGTCCGCCGATGATAACGTCTGCGCCCATTTCAAGAGCTTTGATAAATGGATGAACGCCTGCAACAGCAACGATTCTGTCTGTTTCGTCAAGTTCTTCGATTGTAAGGTTTGTTCTGCCGTCAAGACCTTCGATAACTTCGCCGTTGTTCATTTTGTTTCTGATGTATTCTTTATCAACTTCAGAGTAGAAGTAGGCAAGTTTGAAGTTTTTCATTTTATGCTTTTTAGCGATTTCTTTGATAAAGCCAACGTACATATCAACTTTTTCGTTGGAACCTGTATCGCCTGAAGAACCGATAATCATTGGAACGCCCTGTTCTCTGGATGCAAGAAGCATAAGTTCAAGGTCGTGTTTCTGATGGTTTGGATGGGATGCACATTTGTTTGTACCAAGTGGCACTGGACCGATATCGTCGGAACCGGAGTCGCAGCAGTAGTAGTCAGGCAATGTTTTTGCACCGATCCAGAAGCTTTCTTCTTTTGTTGGAGCGAATCCTAAATGTCCGTTTGAGCAATGGATTCTGAGTGTTTCTTTTGACATAATAATTCCTCCTTTTGTCATTTCACGTAATGCCTTGTTATCTGTTGTTATAACAAGTTTATGGTTTTATAATACAACCTTCATATAGAAAACACAATAAAAAATTCTTATTTTTTCAAAGTTTGTATATATAGCAAACAAGTTTTTGCTTTTTTTGTGTAAATAAACAATAAAAAATAATACAACTGTATCAACTTGTTATAACCAGTTGACCTGTCAACTTTTATGCAAAAAAATAACAGACAACTTTTAATACAAGTTGTCTGTTTAAATACTGTTATCTTATTGTTTATCCGTTAATAATGCATATTCAAAATCAGTACACGTTTTCATACACATCACGGTCAAGCTGACGCTTGATGGTAAAGGAATATTTGTCTGCACGGTAATATGCAATTTTATATTCCACCAGTTCGCCGTTGGAATATGCACGGGTTTCCATCTTCATAACAGGGTCACCCTTGGAAACTTTGAGAATTTTCGCAATATTATTATCCGCAATAACTGCTGTAAGCTTCTGCTCCATATGCAGATTTTTTATTCTTATTTCAGGGTATATATCCCATGTGGAGAATGCACGTTTTTCCTTTTCCCAAAGCTGTGCAATAGGAAACATCTCTGCCGCTATAACACTTATCATATAAGAATTATAATATACAATAGGCAGGTCGTTTGCATAGCCTACCAGGCAGAAACGGGCAATATTGTCTATACCGAATGTAGCTTTGATGCTTTCGGGAATTTTCTTTAAACTGTATTCCTCTATTTCTGTATGGCCTGTAAGCCCTTTTTGTTCAAGTGTCTTCTGGAAAGAAATTATCTTCACAAGGCTCTGGGACATATCTGCAAGACGTACAAAAGTGCCCTTGCCGTGTACCGAATAAACAAGATTTTTCTGTTCAAGCTTGGATAAAGCCTGGCGCACTGTAATGCGGCTTACCGAATACTGTTTGCAAAGCTGATTTTCTGACGGAAGTTTTTCACCGTCGTTATATTCTTTATTATAAATTGCCTCTTCCAGTTCAGCTGCAAGCTGAATGTATAAAGGCACACTGGACGCATGATTTACCATAAAAGCCTCAAATATCAATGTTTATGCTGATTTATATTTACCTTTATTTTACTACAACAGCAATAAAAGTCAAATATTTTCGCCGATAAATAACAGATGCCGTGATATTTATATTACATATACAATATCAGCTGTCTGTGTATAATACAACAAATCTATGCTGTCGGTCCCCTGACGGATTTTCTTATAAAAACAAAGAAGCCCCGACTTTTCATATTGTCAGTCCCAGCAGTCTGCGCCCGTTATCCCAAAAAATCTTCTCTGCTTCCTGCTGTGTGATACCGCTCTGCTTTATACGTTCCACCGCCTGCTTCTGGCTGTCCCAGGGGCTGTCAGAGCCAAACAGCACTCTGTCTGCGCCAAACAGACGCACAATATCACAAAACCGTTTGTCGTCCAGCATTTTTGTATCTGCACCCAAGTAATAATCATCATTTTCTCTTGGGGTTATACTGCCAAGGCTGAATGCTGTATCTATGTATATATTTTTATGTTCTGCAAGGCAGTCAACTTCGTTCCACAGTTTCCAGCTGCCCATATGTGCCGCAATAAATTTTACGGGCCCTGCCTGTTTTATGGCATTGGATATCATTGCAGGTGTGGATTTCACCTCTCCGGGAAAACCTATATCCAGCCCTGCATGGCTTACCACAACAAGCCCCAGTTCACCTGCCCTTTCCAGAATGCGCACAAAACGCACATCGTCCTGGTCTACGCCCTGATAAACAGGATGTATTTTTATGCCTTTAAGCCCCATATGTGCAATACGGTCAAGCTCGGCTTTCCAGTCTTCAAAATCCGGGTGCATACAGCCGAAGGAAAACAGTCCCTTTTTTTCATACTGATGATTGAAGCTGAAGGCATAATCGTTCATACCTGTTACACTCAAAGCCTTTGTTGCAACAGGAAGTATTACCGAATGGGATATACCGCCTTCCGCCATGGAATTTATTATTCCCTGAACTGTGCCGTCGGCAAAAGCCATGGAATGAGATGCGCCACCAAGGTTTTTCATGGCTTTCTCTGCAATTTTATCAGGAAAGCTGTGGGTGTGAAAATCTATAATCATAACAATCTCCCGTTTTTAGCAGATATATTTTTACGGGTTTCCCCATATCCGCTGTGCTTGAAATATATATCCTTACTCACTGTTCACCGCTTTTGGCAAACCATTTTTTCATAAATTCAAACCTTGCTTCAAGGGCTTTGCGCGTTGTCGGTGCCTTCTGCACAATGTCAAAGCCGTGCATGGTGCCTTTTGTATGGTTAACTTCTGCACTGATGCCTGCCCCGCAAAGCTTTTGCGCATAAAGAATACCATCATCGTGCAGACAGTCAAACTCGGCTGTTTCTATATATGCAGGGGGCAGCTGCGCAAAACTTTCTGCCTCCACCGGTGAATAGTACACATAATCTGCCCTGCTGCTGTCCGCCTTTGTCATTGGCGCAATTTTATCCGAAAGGACAGAGTTCCACATTGGCGTATCGGTATATTTTCTGCAGGAAGGGCTGTTGTTGCGCCCGTCAAGAAACGGATATGGCAGCATCTGAAAAACAAATTTCACGGGATGGTTTCTGTCCCTTGCCATCATACACACCCCGGCCGCAAGTGCCGAGCCTGCACTGTCGCCGCCTATTCCGATACGGGTATTATCAATGCCAAGTGTTTGTGCATTGCTGTACAGCCAGCACATTGCGGCATAGCAGTCTTCAAAAAACACGGGATGCGGGTGTTTCGGAGCAAGACGATAGTTGACAAACAGCACTTTGCACCCCGTCTGTTTTGCATAAAACATTGCATTTTTATAATGATACCCCGCAGCAGACAGCACAAAGCCGCCACCGTGAATATAGATAAGGCAGGGCGCATTTTCTTCCGCAGCCTTTGGAGACATCAGAAACACTTCTATATCTTCGCCGTCATAGCTTTCAATTTCACAGCGCACTGTGTCAATCTCTTTATCTTTGAATATAAATTTTGGTGTTTTCATATTTGGCACCGCCATTGCAAGAAACTTTTCGCTGATTGGCGGTGTAAAGTGTGAAAAAGGAAAAAACTCTCTGCTGACAGGATATTTGCCCATAATATCCCCCCTGAAATATTTGTTCATCTTATGTCATCATATCACAGTTTTATATTTCCAAACAAGTATATCCGTCAACAACTTTCACGCTGCACAAAGTATGCAAATACACGGAAGCCGGCAAGCATAATTATATACACATATTTTTCATTCGTTGACATCTGTTCCCCGCTATATTATCATTTACTTAACCTAATACAATCCAAATATAAGCGCAGTATGCAGAAAAGAGGTAACTATGAAATTCAGAATGGTTCACGAAAACTACAACGTTGCAAACCTTGAAAAATCCATGGCTTTCTACGAAAAAGCATTGGGTCTCAGCGAAGTCCGCCGCAAAAACGGCGATGGTTTTACAATCGTTTTTATGGCTAACGAAGAATGCTCTTTTGAGCTGGAACTTACACAGCTGGACGAACATCCGGAAGCTTATGACCTTGGCGAATGCGAATTTCACCTTGCCTTTAAAGTGGATGACTACGAAGCAGCACACAAGCTTCACGAAGAAATGGGCTGCATCTGCTTTGAAAATCCCGCCATGGGCATTTATTTTATCGAAGACCCTGACGGATACTGGCTGGAGATTATCCCTGAAAAGAGATAAAAATAAATCTTTACAAGGTGTACTATGGAAAAATATATGTTCAGATTTGCACAGGAAAAAGATACTGCACTGATACTGCAGTTTATCAGAGAACTGGCAGAATACGAAAAACTGCTGGACGAAGTGGTTGCAACGGAAGAAATTTTAAAGGAATGGATATTTGATAAAAAGAAAGCCGAAGTTATCTTTGTTCTCGAAGACGGAATTGAAGCGGGCTTTGCTTTGTTTTTCCATAATTTCTCAACCTTTCTTGGCCGTTCGGGCATCTATCTGGAAGATTTATATGTAAAGCCCCAATACCGCGGCAAGGGCTATGGCAAAGCGTTGCTGAAAAAGCTGGCACAGACAGCCGTGGAACGCGGTTGCGGCAGGCTGGAATGGTGGTGCCTTGACTGGAACAAACCAAGCATAGATTTTTATTTATCTCTGGGAGCACAGCCAATGGAAGACTGGACAGTGTACCGCATAGCGGGAAGCACTCTTACAGAACTTGCAAAATAACAAACAAAAAACGGAGTATTCAGTTTTCATTTCTGAATACTCCGTATTTTTTATAAAAAACTGCTCTGTCAAATGCTTTGCCGGCACTTGAAAAGTTTTTGTGCTATTTATCAAATTCCGCAACCAAGCCATCGCTTACAATAGCATAGATATTGGCTGAAACAATTTCTGCATCTTCAACATCAACAGGTTCTTCGCTGCCCTCGCGGAAGAAGTTATAACCAACGCTGCCTTCATCGTCAATATCAAGGAAAGCAAGATAATTCTTCTTGCCATCGTTATAACCACAGATGATAAATTTAAGACATCCCAACACCTGTTCAATTTTCAAGTCACCGGCCTTTAAATCCTCGCAGGAATATTCTGCGTTGCCATCACCAAAGTCAAACTGCAGAACAAAGTTAAACAGCTTAAGTTCCTCTTGCTCAAGATTAAAATATTTGTCCCAGAAAACAAATTCGTTGTTCATAAATTAACTCCCATTTATCTTTTTTATTATAGTAACATAAAAAATGTAAGTTTGCATTATCTATGCTGATATTTTAAAAAATCAATGCCGTTTTTTCTCCCTTATATATGCCAAAGTCTGCTTAAGTGCAGCATCTTTATCCACCCCTGCAAGGCGCAGTTTGTGTGCATATTCAAGGTATTCGCTGAACTTTTCGCTAGGCTCAATTCCTGCTTCAATTAAATCTCTGCCCTGAACATATGGCTTTGACATAATATCGTTAAAAATTTCAAGCCTTTCAAACAGAAAATCCTCGTGCGGGGTTATTCCGTTAGCCATAATTCTGCCGTAGTTGTCCGCCATTGCCATATACACAAGTGCGGTTGGGTCCTGCGCCTGGTCAAACATTTTGTTGGTGGATTTTACCCCCGCATTCATACCCGCCAGTGCATTGGGCTTCATATGCAGGGCGCACAGATTGAGCACATAGTTTATCAGCTTTGTTTCGGTGGTGATTCTGTTCAGAAATGCTTCAACCAAAGGCAAACCCTTTGTTTCATGACCGATAGAATGTATTCTGCCGTCAACAACTTCGGTGCATACAGCCTTGCCGTAGTCGTGGCACAGCGCAGCAAGCATAAATCCCTTTGGATTTTCTGCCTTATCACGATACTTTACCGCCTCGTCCAGCACCATCATTGTATGGGTCCACACATCGCCCTCGGCGTGGAACTGCGGGTTTTGCTGAACACCAATTATATCTTTCAACTCTTTGAACCAGTAATCAAGCTGGTTCATTTTTCTTAAATTTTCAAAAAACATCGATGGCTTATCCGCTTTCAGCAGCGCCTTTTCAAGTTCGGTTTCTATGCGCTCTTTGGAAAGTGCGGTCAAATCCATTTTGGAACAAAGGGCAACTGTTTCATCGGCAATTATAAAATCAAACCTTGCGGCAAACTGTGCAGCACGCAAAACTCTCAGTGGGTCTTCTGCAAATGATGAGTCATTAACATGGCGGATAATACCATTTTCAAGGTCAGCCTTTCCATCAAAGTGGTCTATAATTTCTCCCGTGAGAACATTCTGCATCAGAGCATTGATGGTAAAATCTCGGCGTTCAGCCGCCTTTTCTGTGCCGATAAACGGGTCAACAAACACATCAAAATCTCTGTGCCCTGCACCACGCGCAGTTTCTTTGCGAGGCATAGCAATATCCAGAGAATAGCCTTTAATATTGTAAATCCCAAAACTTGCACCCATAGAGATTACTTCACCAAAACGTGATAAAATATCGGTCAGCATATCAGGAGACACGCCGTGAACTTCCATATCAATGTCTTTGCTTTCCACCCCCATGAGACTGTCG
>JAFSAW010000043.1 GCA_017442085.1 Oscillospiraceae bacterium
CTGGCCTCGCTTGCAGCGCTCGGCTCTTTTGCCTGAAAACAGTGTACCACACTGTTTTCAGGCAAAACCCTCACGGGTTCGATTCCTGACAAAACAACTTAATAAAAAAACAGACAGCCATAGCTGTCTGTTTTTGGAGCGGGTGATGGGAATCGAAAATGATACCCACTATTCGTCCCTCCAAAAAACGTTGATAATAGGAGGTTTTCAGTACATCTTCCACCGCCTGTTTTAAAATCGTACCGAAATCGTACCGAAAACATACCGTAATCGTATCACAACAAAATTATAAATATCAATGGGGCAAAATACTTAATCACAAACCGATACTATGTATTTCTTTATTATAATATATAGATAAAAACCCAAACGGACTGTCTCTTAAAGAGTCAGTCCGTTTGAGCTTCACACATAATTAAGAAAGATTTGCTTCCTATAGAATATATTTATTCTGTAACCTCTTCAGGTTTTGGGTCAAGTTTCTTGATGCAGATACCTGTTGCTGCATAGAAGAGAGCAATTGCCCAGATAAGCCAGTTAAGATAAGAGTATTTAAGGAATGTCATAGCATTGAGGCCGAGTATACCTACATACAGCTGGCAGGAACTGGACCAAGGAATAAAGGATGTTGAACCTGTACCAAAGTCTTCGATTTCACGGGCAAGGTTGAGGGAGTGGAGACCCATATCTTCGTATTTTTTCTTGAAGAGCGGACCTGCAATAGCTGTGGAAGGTGTGGAAGAACCGCAAACACATTCCAGAAGAACCATTGCAACGCCTGTGGAAAGAACGAGAGACCATGTGTTTTTAACAAAACCGGCAATCATATCAAGAAGAACTTCCATTGTGCCTGCAAGTTCAGCTGTTGCTGCAAAGTAGAAGCAGATAAAGATTGTGAAGAACGGTTTTGTCATGGATGTAAGACCACCGCGCTGAACAACTGTAAGTGTTTCTGCGCTGATAGCGTCAAGAACAAGGTCTGGTCTTGCGCCAAGAGCCATTTTGCACTGGAAGCCCTGATAGATAGCTGTAACGCCGTCTTTAAGGCCAAAGCCCTGGAAAGCAACACCGATAACAAGTGCAAGCGCGCTTGCTGCAACAAGTGTCATTGTTGTGGACCATTTTTTAACAGAGCCAAGAACAACAACGATTGCAGGAAGGATAAGAACCCAGCTCCAGTTGTAAACAGCATCAAGAGATTCAAGCAATCCCTGGCTTGTTGCGTTCATAACAGAAGCATCTGTTTTTGTTGTAAAACCAATTACAAGATAGATAACAAATGTGATAAGTGCTGCCGGAACAACAACTTTGGCCTGATGTTTGATATGGTCCATAACGTCGTTATCTGTTACTGCAGAAGCCATAATTGTTGTGTCGGACAATGGAGAAAGTTTGTCACCAATTGTAGCACCGCAAAGGATAGCACCTGCAAGCAGACCAACGTTAACACCATCCATAGCAAGACCGATACTCATCATTGCAAGACCTGCTGTACTTACAGAACCGTTGGATGTACCTGTAAGAATGGAGAATATTGCACAAAGCAGGAATGCACACATATAGATCCATTTTGCACTAACAATCTGGATGCCGTAGTAGATAAGCATTGGGATTGTGCCGGAGAACATAAAGGAACCAACCAGCATACCAACGCCAAGGAAGATTGAAAGAACCGGAACTGCCTTGCCGATACGTGCATTGATTGCTTTTTCCTGTTCTTTCCATGTGTAGCCGCAGCGCCATGCAATAAAGATGGAGTATGCTGCAACACAAATCATAAGCGGAACATAGTTAAGGCCAAGTTTTGTACCTACCGCAAATACTGCAAACATCAGCACCAGCATGGAGATAGCTTCAAACCTAGTGGCTTTTCTTTTCATTTTTGTTTTTCCCATATATTTTTCCTCCTCTTTGGAATTTTTATAAAAACAAAAATTATAAACTTAATATAAGGGGATTTGCCATTATTCGATTGCTATTTTCTGGATTGTTTCAGATGTAATAACACCTGTAAATCTTTCTTCCATACCTTTAAGTTCTGTAAGGCTTGTAGGTGCTGTTACGCCTGAATATTCTTCCAGCATATCAATTGCATCAAAGTCGCTTTTCGGTGCTTCTTTACCAAGAGCTGCCAGAACAGCGCGTGGGAATTTGTAAGGACTTGCTGTGGAAAGCACAACCATTGGTCTTTCGCCTTCAAATTTTTCAGCCACATACAAAGCAACTGCTGTGTGTGTATCTGCAAAATAGCCGTATTCGTCATTGTATCTGCCGATAATTTCTGCACACTGTTCTTCGTTTGTCCAGTCTGCAACAAAATCTTTGCGGATAGTTGCCAATGTTTCTTCGTCAACTGTGTATTTGCCTGTTTCTGCCAGTTCTTTCATCCAGCCTTTAACCTTTTCTGTGTCGCCGCAGGCGTGATATAGAAGTCTTTCAAGGTTGCTTGGAACAAGTACGTCCATAGATGGAGAAGATGTTTTGTGGAATGTACGTGTGGAATCGAACACCCCTGTATTGATAAAGTCGGACAGGGAATTATTGTCGTTTACTGCAACGATAAATCTGCCAACAGGAAGGCCCATCTGTTTTGCATAGTAACCGGCAAGTACGTCGCCGAAGTTGCCTGATGGAACACAGAAATCAACAACTGTGCCAACAGGGAGATTTTCGCCTTCTACAAGACGGTAGTAGGAGTAGAAATAATAAACAACCTGTGGAACAAGTCTGCCCCAGTTGATGCTGTTTGCAGAAGAAAGAGCGATGTTTCTTTCTTTAAGCTGTGCAGCAATTTCCTTGTCGTTAAATGCTGTTTTGATGCCTCTCTGGCAAACGTCAAATGTACCTTCAACTGCATATACCCCTACGTTGTTGCCGCGCTGTGTAGCCATCTGCAGACGCTGAATTTCACTTGTGCCGTCATCCGGGAAGAATACGCGGATTTCTATACCTTCAAGGTCTTTATAGCCTTCAAGTGCAGCCTTGCCTGTGTCACCGGATGTAGCAACCAAAAATCTTGTTGTTTCTGTTCTGCCCATAATTTTCTTGGCTTCAACCAGCATTCTTGGCATATACTGCAGTGCATAGTCTTTAAATGCACATGTAGGGCCGTGCCACAGTTCAAGTGCATACATATTGTCTTTTATCTTTGTTGTATAGCCTGCTTTGCCTGCAAAAGCCTTGCCGTAAACTTCTTCTGCTGCTGTTTTGAGAAATTCTTTATCGAAATCAGGAAGCAAGTGTGGAAGCACTTCTCCTGCAAGTTCAGGATATGTAAGTTTTTCCCAGCCTGTTGTATCAGGTGTTGGAATTGAATCAGGTACAAACAAACCGCCGTCCGGTGCAAGACCTGTTATGATAGCTTCGGCTGAATTTACGATTTCATTTGGATTACGAGTACTGAAGTATTTCATTTTTTCTCCTTTCGGGAATTTGGTATTTTTTGTAGCAATATCGATATTTTCTGATTTTATGGTAAACTCAAATTCCCGTTTAATCAAACAAATATTCTTTCTTGTAACTATCAAAAAAATTAATGGCTGGAGAAATAGGAATTACAGACATTTTTTGCTATAATAAGTACAACACATAATTAAACGGAGGTTACATATGGAAATACGCAATCTTAATACTTTTCTGCAGGTTTCTCTTATGCAGAATTTTACAAAGGCAGCCGATGTGCTTGGTTACACACAATCCAATGTAAGCTCACAGATACGCCAGCTGGAAACCGAAATCGGCGCACCTTTGTTCAACCGTGTGGGTAAAAATGTTACACTGACACAGTATGGGCAGATGCTGGTGCCTTACGCCCAGCAGATTGTTTCCACCTCGGCGCAGATAGAAACTTTACTTCTGAACAAAGATAAAATTGGTGGCACTGTAAGAGTGGGATTTTGCGAATCGCTTTTTGAATGTCTGCTGGAAGAAACCTTTTTTCAGTACCACAAACAGTTTCCCAATGTGGTTATTGACGTAACTGTTGATGCAACGGCAAAGCTGTTTAAAAAGGTTCATACAAACGAAATTGATGCCGCCTGCCTGATTGCCGATTATTCCGGCGACAGTGACCTGTGTTTCTGGAACACAGAGCCCTGCAAAATGGTGGTTGTTGCCACACCAAGCCACCCCATAGCCGCCAGCGAAACACTGTCCCTGCAAAATCTTGATGGCCAGGAATTTATTCTGATGGAAGACACTGCCCCGTACATTCTCAACTTTATAAGTCTGCTTTACAAAAACAACGTGGAAATAACATCTTTTTTAAGGGTACAGAGCCCCGAAGCTGCAATAAAGGTTATGCAGCGTGGCAATTATCTTTCGGTACTTCCAGATTATGCTGTCAACAAAGCAATTTCCGAAGGAAAGCTTGTACGCATAGATATCCCGGATTTCAACCAGACACAGAGCGTTCAGTTTATAACCCATAAAAACAAGGCTGTTACACCGCAGATATCAGATTTTTTAACCTGTGCTTACAACACTTTTCTCTCTTATACACAGGATAACATTTTGGAATAATATCCCTTCTCTTAACATATATACCAAGCAAAAAGGCTGCACATTTGTGCAGCCTTTTTGCTTTGTATATATGTTATTCAGTTTTAATCCAATTCTTTTACGATTGCTTCAAACAGTTCATCAAAGGTTTCGCAGGTTGGTATTTCAGGGTATTCAGCTTTAATTTTATCAGTGCTTCTGAACAAAAATCCTGCTTTGCTTGCTTTTATCATACCGATATCGTTGTAGCTGTCGCCGGATACAACTGTATTGTATCCAATGGACTGAAGTGCTCTTACTGTGTCATATTTTGTATTGTCACTGCGCATTTTATAGTCGGTGATAAAACCGTCTTCTGATATTTCCAGTGTATTGCATATAAGTGTAGGCCAGTTAAGTTTTTCCATTATTACCATGCCAAACTGTTCAAAGGTATCACTGAGAATAATAACCTGTGTGATTTTTCTGAGTTTATCAAGAAATTCTCTCGCACCTTCTACCGGCTCTATCTTTTTAAGTGTTTCCTGAACTTCCTTTAAGCCAAGATTGTTTCTTCGCATTGCCTCAATTCTCATTTTCATCAGCTTGTCATAATCAGGCTCATCACTTGTGGTAAGGTCAAACTCTTTAATACCTGTAACCTTGCCGAATGCAGGCCAGAATTCCGGCATCAATACACCTTCCATATCAAGACACACTATAGTCATATTCTCTCAACTCCTCAAATAAAAATCTATGAATAAACAATATTATAGTTTCAATAATGTTTAATTTCAATTTACTTTATTATCGAAATTTAAACTGTATTTTTGTAACCTTTTACAAATAAGGACAAAAAGCAACAGTCCTTAATGTGTACGGATTATCGCTTTAATACTATATTTCAATTTCTTCAAATTCACCTTTATGCAGCTGCACAATACTTTTAAAACCAACAGATTTAAGCAACTGCACCGTTTTGTCAAAATAAAATTCCATATTTTCTGTCTCGTGGCTGTCGCTGCTTAACACAACCTTTCCGCCGTGAGCAAGAATCTCTTTAAGTATAAAATCTGTGGGATAAGGCACTTTTCTAACTCTGCGGCAAACAGGGCCCGTATTCACCTCGATAAACGGTGTGATTTCAAGACAGGATATCAGTGCTTCTGCGGCCATATTCCTGTATGCTGACGACTCTTCATCCATAAGGCCGAACTTTGCCACAAGGTCAAAATGCCCCAGTATATCAGGCTTGTTTTCTATGGTCTTTTGGGTATACACATCAAAATATGCCTTTGCATACCCCAATGGATTGCCGCCAAAATATCTGTCGATAACCTGCTGCTGTTCCTGCCCGGAATCATCAACGGTAAAATACTCATCACCGATTTTTATATAGTGACAGTCCCCTATTATATAATCGTACAATTCACGGTTTTCAAGTTTGCTGAATCCATCCAGTTCCAGTCCAAGATATATTTCCAGATCATCCTTATATTTTTTCTGCAACCTGCGTATTTCACGGACGTATGCCGCCGTATTTTGCGGACGTATACCAAAACGCAGGTCAAATTCGGTATAGCTGTGGTCTGAAAAACCAATAGAAATCATATTTCTTTTTATGGCTTCCAGCACATTTTCTTCGGGAGTATATCTGCCGTCAGAAAAAACTGTGTGGGTATGTATGTTGGAATATCTCATATTTCCCTTTCTTGTTTATATAATTTTCAATGATACAACTTCGCTGTCCTGACGAAGCATTTCTGTGACCTGCTGTGCAGACACATTTTTGTTTAGTCTTAAAAACAGCACAGCATAGTTATTCTGATTTAATTTTTCCTTGCCGTTAATTTCCACGTGGTGTATACGTATATCCTTTTCTCTGCACATATCAAAAATTCTTGCAAGTACCGCCCTTTCGGTATACTCCACAATCACATTAAAATCAATTGTTCCGGAAAAGAATTTTCTTTCTATAACAGAGAAAAAATTTTCTATAAGAATAATAAACACCGCTGCCGCCACACCTGCTATGTAAAATCCTGCCCCAACGGTAAGCCCCATAATTGCAGATGCCCAAAGGCCTGCTGCTGTTGTAAGACCTTTAATTTTGTGGCCACGAAAAACTATAATTGTGCCCGTGCCAATAAAACCTATACCTGCTATAACCTGTGCACCAAGTCTTGCTATGTCGGTGTAAAAATGCATATTCAGCAGCAGATACTGGCTTGTAAGTGTTGTCATTGCTGCACCAAGGCAGACAAGCATATGTGTTCTCAACCCTGCCGGACGTCGTTTGTACTCTCTGTCAGCACCAAGTACCGCACCAAGCAGTACCGCAGCAGAAAGACGTACAATCACATCTGTCATTGTAATTGTAGTAATTTGCGTATTGAACATTTTTCCTCTTCCTTCATATTTCTTCTACCAAAGTAATACAGTCAAGTTTTGTCAGTTCACGGATAACATCCGAATGATGATTTCTGCCGATAATTGACAGATAAAAAACCGCTCTTACCTTGTCCGCCACCATTCCTTCACTTTCAAAATCCACATCATAAATTCTGATATTGTTTTCTTCCAGTTTTTCTATTATATGCTGAACATTTGAAAAATCATCAAACTCTACGTAACAGTTCATATTTGATGAATGCTCAATGATATAGTTTTCCAGTTTTTCTACCGCAAGAAATGAAAAAAGTACAAATGCCAGGCCTGCTATTACGCCTTCATAAAAACCTGCACCTGCAGCCAGACCCATGCAGGCCGAAGCCCATAAACCTGCCGCTGTAGTAACACCCTGTACCTCTTTGGTTTTTGTAACAAGTATTGTACCTGCACCCAAAAAGCCCACACCGTTTATTACCTGTGCACCAAGCCTTGTAACATCGGTTCTGGCAACTTCAAAATCCAGTACAGTCTGCAAAAATATGGTATATTCGTACAGATACTGGCCAAGAGACATGGCCAGTGCTGCACCCATACATACAAGCATGTAGGTTCTGAAACCTGCTGGTTTCCCTTTACGGTTTCTTGTTAACCCTATAGACCCGCCCAGTATCATAGCTATAACAAGGCGGAATATTACCGAAACAGTATTTGCTTCTCTGAGATAATTCAGTATATCCATAACCCCTCCTTTTTTAACAAAATATGTTATTCAGAAACTGTTTTTATCTGATTCCTATTTAAAGCACAAAAGCCAAACAGCCTGCTGTACAGACAGCAGGCGGCTTGGACACTATTCACATGAAAAAAATTAGAAAGTTTGACAAAGTTTATTCTGTTGCTTCTTCAGGTTTTTTATCGAGCTTTTTAATACCGATACCTGTAATTGCAAATACGATGGCAATAATCCAGATAAACCAGTTCATAAATGAATATCTGAGATATGTCATTGCATTAAGACCAAGGATACCTATGTACAGCTGACAGGAACTGGACCATGGAATAAACGCTGTTGAACCTGTACCAAAGTCTTCAATTTCACGGGCAAGGTTAAGGGAGTGGAGACCCATATCTTCGTATTTTTTCTTAAAGAGAGGGCCTGCGATTGCTGTTGCAGGTGTGGAAGAACCGCAAACACATTCCAGAAGAACCATTGCAACGCCTGTGGAAAGCACGAGGGAAACTGTGTTTTTAACAAAGCCTGCAATCATATCAAGCAGAACTTCCATTGTGCCTGCAAGTTCAGCTGTTGCTGCAAAGTAGAAGCAGATAAAGATTGTAAAGAACGGTTTGGACATGGATGTGAGACCGCCACGCTGAAGCACTGTAAGTGTTTCGGCACTGATAGCATCAAGAACCATATCAGGTCTTGCACCAAGAGCCATTTTGCACTGGAAACCCTGATAGATAGCTGTAACGCCGTCTTTGATTGCAAAGCCCTGGAAGCCAACACCGATTGCAAGAGCAAGAGCACTTGCTGCAACAAGTGTAACTGTTGTGGACCATTTCATAACAGAACCCATAACAACCACTACTGCAGGGAGAAGGAGAATCCAGCTCCATTTGTAAATCATATCCATGGAGTCAAGAAGACCCTGGCTTGTTGCATTGATAACGGATGCATCTGTATGTGTTGTGATACCGATTACAATATAGATTACAAGTGTGATAAGTGCTGCAGGAACAACAACTTTAGCCTGATGTTTGATATGATCCATAACGTCATTCTCTGTAACTGCAGAAGCCATGATTGTTGTGTCGGACAATGGGGAAAGTTTATCACCGATTGTTGCACCACAAAGGATAGCACCTGCAAGAAGACCAAGGTTAACGCCGTCCATAGCAAGACCGATACTCATTGTAGCAAGACCGGCTGTACTTACAGAACCGTTTGCTGTACCTGTAAGGATTGAGAAGATTGCACAAAGCAAAAATGCACACAGGTAAATCCATTTTGCACTGATGATCTGTATACCATAGTAAATAAGCATTGGGATTGTGCCGGAGAACATAAACGAACCCACCAAAGCACCAACACCAAGGAAGATTGAAAGAACCGGAACAGCACGGCCTATACGGTTGTTGATTGCTTTTTCCTGTTCTTTCCATGTGTATCCGCAGCGCCATGCAATAAAGATGGAGTATGCTGCAACACATATCATAAGCGGAACATAGTTAAGACCAAGTTTTGTGCCTACTGCGAAAACCGCAAACATAAGGATAAGCAGCGAAATGGCTTCCAGTTTAGTTGGTTTTCTTTTAATTCTTGTTTTACCCATATATTTTTCCTCCAAATTAAGAGATTTCAATATAAAAGTCTTTGTTTACTGCGTATCGCTTTAAAAGCAATACAGTTTTCTTTTTTCAGAGGTTATGTATGTATGTCGCATATAATATGGCATAAACATCCCTCCTCAAATAAAATAATTTAAATACCTTTAGTTGTAGAGTTGCCTCTGATATCAACCCTGATAACCTGTTCCACAGTTTCATCTTCGTTTACAAGAATGTAGTAGTCTGTAAGATTTGCGGAAGAACAGGAGTGATTTGGAATAATCATAATACGGTCACCAATTTTTACATCCGTTGTTCCTGTAACCTGAATTTTACCAACCTCTTCAGAAAGAGATGTAACCAGAAGTTCAGGATGGCCGATAACACTGCCGTGCCCTGCAACTGCACTGTTGCCGTGTGCCCCCTGGTCAAGACCAAGGCATTTTGCACCTGCGTCACAGATAAGCAGTCCCTCTCTTGGATTTGAAACCACTGTTGCGTAAACAACAAGGGAACATTCTTCCTCTGTAACTGTGCGGTTTGCAATCTGGATACGGTCATTGAAGATGTAATTGCCGGGATGATATACATTGATATATTCATCTGCCACTGTATATTTAAATGTTGGTGTTGCACCGCTTGTAACCATCTTCACATCAAAGCCTGCACCTTTAAGGTCTTCTACAGCTTTGTGAACAGCTTCAATTTCCTGCTGTGCATATTCAGGAACTTTATCTGCATCCGGTTCACCGTAAACATGTCCGCAATGTGTGGATATACCTGTAAATTCCAGATTATCAAACTGCTTCATTTCCTGTGCAAACGGCAGAATTTTTTCTGCTGCCATACCAAATCGGTGGAGCCCGCAGTCAAGAATAATTGTGTATTTTACAGTTGTTCCTGCCATGCCGGCAGCTGTATTGAGCTGGCGTGCACCTTCGATGCTGTCTATTCTTGCATAGAAATTGCACTTCTGTGCAAGTTTTACTGCTCTGTCACAGGATACTGCCCCTGCAACAGGATAAGCATACATAAGATTTTCAACACCATGAGCACACAGCGTTTCACATTCATCAAGGGTGCCGCACAAAAAGCCTGTTGCACCTATATTTTGCTGAATATCCGCAATCACTGTGGATTTGTGTGTTTTCAGCATAGGCCAAAGCTGCTTTTTGTTCGCATCACATTCCTGCTGATACTGTTTCAGATTATTGTACATCGCTGCTGAACGGATAAGTATAGCAGGTGTCTGTAATTCTTTGATGGTCATAATAGTTTATTGTCCTCCCGATTAAATTCCAACTTCTTCAAATTTGTTTTTGTGAAGCTGTACTATGCTCTTGAATCCCAAAGATTTAAGAAGCTCTACAGATTCGTCAAAATAAGCATCCAGGTTTTTCATATCGTGGCTGTCGCTGCAAAGCACAACCTTGCCGTTATGTGCCAGAACTTCTTTCAACAGATAATCTGCAGGATATGGCACAGCACGTATACCGCGGCTGATTGCACCTGTGTTAAGTTCGATTATAGGTGTAACTTCAAGTGCCGCAATAAGTGCTTCTGTTGCCATATTTCTGTAAACCGGGCTTGTCTCGTCAACATGACCAAATTTTGCTGACAAATCATAATGTCCCAGAATGTCAGGCTTATTGATTCTTGTGCGCTCTACATAGGTGTCAAAATATGCTTTTGAATAAGCAATTGCATCACCGCCAAAATATTTTTCTATTGTAGCCCACTGCTCGTCTTTTGCGTGGTCAACGGAAAAATATTCATTGCCTATTTTGATGTAATGACAATCCCCGAGCACATAATCATAAAGCTCACGGTTTTCAAGCTTTGTATAGCCGTCATATTCAAGGCCAAGGTAAACTTCAATCTGGTCTTCATATTTTTTCTGCAGGCGGCGTACTTCACGGATATACGCAGGAATATTGACAGGGCGCATACAGTAACGCAGGTCAAAATCAGTATAGCTGTGGTCGGAAATACCAAGAGAAATCATATTTTTTTCAATAGCTGAAAGTATGTTTTCTTCTATAGTATGCAAGCCGTCGGAAAACGAAGTGTGTGTGTGCAGATTTGAATATCTCATATTGCCCTCCTTTTTTGTTATGATTTGTTCGTGCGACATATAAATCGGAACATAGCAGTGGGCCGTGCTTTTCCGTTTGCTGTGCACTGTAATTAGTAAGGAAAATAACGTTAAATCCAGTTTAAACTATTTCGGCAGATAATTTAATGAAATTTCATTATCTTAAAATAATTTAATACCATTTTACAATTTTCATTATAGTTAAATATAGCTTAATTGTCAATACACAATTTAAATATCATTGTACTATTTTCAGTAAAATTTAATTAAATTTAAACCTCTTTACTGTAAAATACAATTTAATCCAATAAAAAAGCAGCTATGTTACAAAACATAACTGCTTTTTTTACTCAATTTAAAAACTTGGTGGTGAAATTGCAAATACAACTATACTGTCTTCGCTGCCATTGTTGCGCCAGCGGTGTTTGATTTCGCTTTTTATTCTTACACTGTCGCCTGTATTAAGCAGACAGGTTTCGTTTTCCAGCATCAGCTCAACAGGACCGGACAGAACAAGAGCAACCTCTTCGCCTTCATGACCGATGGCCTTTTCGTAAGATGTGCTGCCTGGAGAAAGCTTCATCTGCATCATTTCCACAACACCGTTTGTGTCTGGGGTAAGCATTTCGTATTCAATACCATTTTCAATAATCTGTTTGCGTCTGTTTACCCTTACAACCTCATCATGAACATTAACATCGTCCATAAAAAATCTGAAAATAGGTTCGTCAAGTGCAAGCGAAAGCAACCTGATTGTGTTAAGAGACGGATTTGCCTGGCCTCTTTCAATCTGGCTTAACATCGATGTGGTTATCTGTGCCTGTGCTGCAAGATCTTTGATTGTAAGATTTTTTAAGGTGCGGTAGTATTTTATTTTTTGTCCGATTTGTAAAGCTGTATCCATAAAATTACCTGTTTTCCATAAATTAGCATTGATTTACTCTATTAAGTTATTATAACAAATCGGTACTGCAAATTCAAGAATTGTAGCTGAGTATTATAAATAAAATTTATATCCTATAATACACACACCGTCTGATTAAATTAAATTTAACTTTTTAACACTTTTAACAATAATATTTAAATTTTGCATTGACAATTAAGTTACACTTAACTATAATCAAATTAATAAAATACAGTTTAACTATTTGCAAAATATTAAATTTAATTTAAATATAAACAATATTGTTTAATTTAAATTTAACAAAATTCACCCCGATTACAGCTTTTGTATTGCATAAATTTACTGCCAATAGGCTGCTGCTGACAAGTCGATACAAACAATCTTTGGGAATATGTTCTGCCTTGTGCAGCTGCATAATCCCGTTTTTATTTTCCATCAATTTTTTTGATGGTTACAAGAAAGAATTTTTGTTCTTCCAACCATTAATATTTTTGATGGATACAAGAAAAAACGTTTGTTTGATTAAACAATATTACGGGGTTAACATTAAACCATTAAATTGACAGAACAACAAGGAGGTTTTGATTATGTTCAGAAAAAAAAGTGACGTACACACACTGATTATGGAGCAGATTAAAGACGTTGAAAAATGTCTGTTTGCTTTTGAAAGCTTTATGGAGGCAGCAACAACGCCCGAAACAAACCCAGAAACCCTTATAGAACTCGTTGAAAGTGTAAAAGATACTGAATTTGCAGCCGATAAATCTCTGCGCGCTATGATAGATTCCCTCTCTGACGGTGCTTACCTGCCATCTACAAGAGAAGATATCATTTCTATCGGCACAAGTTGCGACAAAATTGCAAACAAATGCGAATACGTTGCAAAAACAATTGTTTTTCAGCGATTCGATTTTCCTGAAGAATTTTCACAGGACATTGTTGATATATTAAGCATTACAAAACAGCAGTTTGAAATTCTTGAAGATGCAATCGGTATGCTTTTCCAGAAAATGTCTGCATTGCAGAAAGACACTTCCATTCTTGATAAAATACGTGCTCTTGAAACTGATGTAGACCATATCGAAGATAAAATCAACACTCAGATTTTCCAGATGAATCTTGCTCTTGCAGAAAAAATGCAGGTTTCTCATATTGTTGAACATCTCTGTGACCTCTCCGATATTATCGAAGATATCGCAGATAAAATCCAGATTATGCTTATAGCCAGAAAGGCCTAAAATATTATGATTTATTTACTGCTCTTCTCCGGCTTGTTTATGGGCTGGTCGCTGGGGACTGTTGATGCTGCAAGTGCATTCAGCACAGCAGTCGCCACTAGAGTTGTTAAATATCGCACCGCTATAATAATCATTGCAGTTTTTGTTATTATTGGCGCTTTTTTAAGCGGACAAGTCAATATCACACGTGTTGCCGAGCTGGCAATCAGCAATGAAGTTCTGTCATCTACTGCTGATGTACAGGCTGCGATTGAAAATGACACAGTGGCTTTACTCCAGACAAAAGCTGCCATAAAGGCAGCCATTATATATGCTTCTGCCGGTCTGACTGTATTTATTATGAGTTACATGAAATTTCCTGTATCTTCAAACCAGTCAATTACCGGTGCCATTATCGGTTGGGGGCTGTTTTATGCTGACTATTCCAACCCTGAAATTTTAAATATGAACCTTTCTCAGATAGGCCGTTTTGCTTTAACATGGCTTCTCAACCCACTGTGCGCATGCGCAATATCCTTTGGGTTGGTTTGGTTTATCCGCCTGTTTGTAGAAAAGTATCTTGAAACTTTAAGCGGATATGATAAAATTATCCGCTGGGGTTATCTGTTATCCGGTGTTCTTGCTTCATACAGCATTGGTCTAAACAGTTCTGCCAATGTTATGGCACTGTATTACGATGCTTCCTTCCCTGAAACAGGTATCGCATCAAATCTCATCTCCAATCCTCGCGTTGCCGCAACAATCGGCGGTATCGCAATCTCCATTGGCGTACTTACATTCTCAAAAAGAGTTATGATGACAGTTGGCAGCAGCATTGCAGAAATCAGCCAGCTGGAAGGTTTTATTGTAGTTATCGCTATGGCATTAACTGTAGTACTTATGGGTAACTGTATGGGAATTCCTGTTTCCAACTCCCAGGCTATAGTAGGTGCAGTTATGGGCGCAGGACTAACCCGAGGCATTAAAAATGTACATTTTGGAGTATTGAAAAATATTGCCATAGCATGGGTTAGCTCTCCTACTGTAGCAGGGCTGATTGCTTACGCAGTGGCTTTCTGTACAAGAGGATATTTCGGAGTGTAATTTTCTCCTTTTAAAAAAATCTGCCGCAGGGTTACTGCTCTGCGGCAGGTTTCCGCATATAAAATATCCATCCGTTCTTATATATACACCAAATCCATAAAATTCTTACAAGCCGGATACATCCTCAACCAAACAGCCTGACTCGTTTGAGTCAGGCTGTTTGGTTTATTTGTTCAATTTAAGCAATTTTATATTTTTATACCATATAGTTTCACTGTGCGGTCAAATCAATAAGTACTCTTATATTAGATAAAAACAATCGCCATATTGCAGATATCACATTAACATTTTAAAATATCCTCTTCTACAATCAACTGATTTTTCAATAACTCTTTTAATTGCTGGTTAGATACAAAATTAATTTTTTTGTATATTACCTCTTCATTTGGGATATCAATAATTAGATTACATGTATAATTAAATGCTTTTACTCTCCATAAATATTTATCAATAACCGTAGTATTTTTGTACCTTGAAATTTGTTTTAAAATCATTTTTCTTTGCTTTAAAAAACAATTGCTAATAATTTCATTCATATCACCTTCGGGATACACCTCGCCTTCAGCGACATAAGAAATAGGATCACTAAGAATAACCCCTATAGGATTTAGACAAAGATATCCATCTTCCGGGTCTCGATAGTAGATAATACTATTTTCTTCTGGTAGACATATTTTTTCATCTATAAGTATTCTTGAATATTTAGCCTTGCCTTCGAGTTTATATGCCGCTATTACTGCAGGACCAAATGTCACACCTTTTTTATGAAAATACTTTCCATAGCATATTCCTCCCCTAAATAGTAGTCCTAGCTTATCTTTAAGGTATGATTCTACTATATATATATAGGTATGATTAAATTATCTAATTCATCTGTAGTCAAAACTATACTGTCAGAAAAAAACGAAACATTAATTTTTAATTCAGGAGATGTATTAAATAAAAAGCAAAATTTATCCATAAACTCAAAAAGTTCATAAGTACCATCCACACTATCTTCATTAGATACATATTGACTAAAACCGAGAATATCTATAAAAGCTACGTAACCTTCTGTATAATTCATAATAAAACAACTCCTTCTATCTTCAATATGTATTATTATATCATAAAGAATAAATTTTCATATCTCATCTCTTTATGTGATAATCTATTAGCATCTTTAAATACTATATTTTCACAAAAGCAATTATCATTCCAACTTAAATCTTATTTAATTATTATCTTATTTGCATTTTAAAAAAAGACAGATATACTATAAGCGAACAGTAATAGAAATACTCACAGAAACTTTGTGTTACGAAAAAATGACAGGGCGGAATAAATGCCCTAGTGCAGATTTTATGTTTTGATGTAATTTTATTTTTGAAATTGTAAATCAAATCATTAACAACAAGTAAATAAAAGCGACGTTAATGCACGTATTCTCGAAGAGTTAACCTTTTTAGAATACGTGCATTTTATTTTCTGAATCTGTGTTATTCAGAAAACAGCGTCAAAGTGAATGCGACTGATACGTCAAATTCGCGGTCAACGAAAAAAGTCATGTTCGGAGACACCTGACGGGACGGTACTATAAAAGTGGCACCCCTATTGCTGTGTGGAATGCCATAAACGGTTATGTCGTATAAAAATTATGCGATATAAACGTTTATGGTTAGAATTTGTCTCTAATCCTTGGGAACAGGAAATACCAAGGATTTAGCCGTGGTTGAGGGCTTAAACTCAACTTACATCCCGTTCCTGCGGGCAGTGGCGACTGTTAAACCTAAATATATGAAAATGCCTTGTTCATATCATAAACAACTATATCTATCACCAAGGAAGGAGTGTATCCATATGGCTAAAAACATAAAATATCAAATGCTGCGAGAACTGGAATCTCAGATTAATATGGGTGTTAAGCGGAAACCCTTAAGAAACAATAGTTCTGGAAAATCTGAATATATTCACAGTGCCAATACCATAAGAACATATATGCAGCATATCAGCGGTTTTGGAGATTATCTGCGAAGTAAAGGACTAAATAAGTGTACTATTGAAGAAGCCAGAGAACACGCAGGAGAATACGTTATGAGCTTTACCAGTGTCAGTACCCAAAAAACCGTTCGCTGTGCTCTCGCACGAGTATTTAATTGTGATGGAAAAGATATATGTGAACTTGCAAAAAGAAGCAGTAAAGATATAAAACGTGGCAGAACAATGACGCCACGTGCTGAAGCAATTGAAAAAAATCATCCAGAGATAGTGCATGTCTGCAGGAGTCTTGGGGCACGACATCATAGGGAATTTGTTAATATTAAAGCAGATGACTTTTTCTATAAAGACGGAGAACTGTTCTGCCATATAGTCGGAAAAGGGGGCCGTCATAGGAATGCTATTGTACTGGATGGTAAGGGAAAAGAAATTATAGAAAATATGCTTAAAGATAATTCAAAAGGGCCTATGTTTCATTCGTATAGTGGTGCCAATATACATAAATATCGTGCCGACTATGCTGCTCGTCTATACTCATTGGGCGAACAGAAAGGTTATGCTACAGGCAAAATATACCGTTTACATGATGGTTCTGGAAAAAAATATGATAAAGGAATCCTAGACTATGTAAGTCACATGCTCGGACATGGAGATAATAGATATTACACTGTTGTCCATAACTATTTGAGCTATGGTGAAAATAAAGAATAAAAATGCCGGCAATCTGCTTTTATGCGGATTGTCGGCAAAATTTTATGTATTAGTCATTAATTTATGTATTACTTTTCTTGATATCTTCTTTTATTAAATCTGTTACATATTGATTCAGGCTTTTGTCAAGTTCTTTTGCTCTGGCTTGAATTATTTCTTTTTCCCCTTTTTTTACTCTAATTCGTAAGTCATCATATGCCTTTTTTGAATATCTGTTTACCGCCTCTCCACCAGCCTTTGTATATGCCATACCTATCACCTACCTCAACTTTTCCTATATTATATCACAAATTCACTTGGTACCAATAGAAAATTTTATAGTTTATAAAAATTTTTAGTTTGTGGAAGTTCTGTGAAATCTCATATATTGGTACCAAATAGATATTGCATATATTGGTACCAATATGATATAATCAAACCAAGCTAATAAGAAAGGGCGGTGACTCCACCAGAACAGATATAAAATATTGCCTCTCAATTATACCAATTATTTAGTTTCATAAAGGAGATTTAACACATGGATATTTTAAAAGATAAAAAAATGATGCAGGAATTGGACCTGCTACGAAACGAAAACGAAATTGACTATTTCAATATTAAGAAGCTGATTTCTTTTGTCTATCGAATGTTTTTGTACAACAAAGCCGAAGAAGAATTTTTATCTCGCTTCACCTATTGTTTCAAATGTTACCGCGTTGATTCCAAGTATAAGTATGATTTTCTGTCTTACTGTGAAATTTCTTCCAAAGCCAAAAGGATATATCTTTATGTTAAAAACACCGAAGATTTTGCGATGATTTTCTGTGTTGATGATGATGGCTATATCGTTGACAAAAAACCAATTTATAGCATTGATGCTATTAATGACATACTTTACACCTTTGAACAGCAACTTACTCTCTGTGCACCGGAAGAAATTCATTAACAGGAGGTTTTCTATGATTTTTAATTTTGATAAGTATTTCTCCAATAAAAGTTCCTGTAAGGAATTGAACGACAACGATTGTTGTCGTATCGCCGCTTACTTTACGCAGAATGGCTGCTGTTATGTGACCGGTCGCGTACTTAAAGAAAGAGATAGGGAACTTCATCACCGTCTCCCAAAAAGTTTAGGCGGCAAAGATGTCCCCGAAAATCTCATTTATCTGCTGTCTGCTATTCACAAAATGGTTCATACTGACAGCCTTGAGGATTTTAAAAACTATATGAACGAGCTTAGCCTCAGCACCTTTGAAATATTCAAAATAAACCAGCTTCGTATAGAAGCCCATAAATCGATATTTATTGTCTAAGGAGGATTTTGATATGACAAATAATAATGCTATTACCACAAAAGACGTTTTCAAGAAAAGTAATTGTATGACCCTCGAAACAAAAATTCTGGGCAACTTCACTATAGACGGCTATGATGATTTCCCTGCAAGCAGGGTTATACTTGGAGTCAATTGCTTTGACCCGAATAATCTTATTCTCCATACCTTCTTGCATGACGAAAAAAACATTAAATTGAAGACTTGGGAAAATTTTGATTATTGCGAAAAACTTGACTTTTACAATACACCTATGAACACATGGATAAAGCAATTTATAGTAGCTGTTTACAGCAACATGACTAGATTCTTATATTATCGCTATAACGTCAGCTGCAAGTTCAGTATGTCCTTTACCGCACCAAAAATTCTTGATAGCCGATATATCATATGTGCAGACGCTGATGTTTTTTCTGATGGCAGTTGTTTTATAAAAGTTACTATTAATGACTCTAAAATGAACAATTACATCATTCAAAAATTTAAGCAAAAAATTTGCCGTTGTGAAGATGCGACTATTGATGACATTGAATATATAGTTCGGGAAATCGTTGTCAACAAGCTGAACACTGAACTGGACATTGATTTGTTCCTCAGAAAAGAAAAATCACAGGAGGTTTAATTTATGAAAAACTTTTATGAAGACGAATTTTACAACAATGCAGAAAACTATAAAATTTTGCTGTTTGGTGAAAAAGACAACTGCAAATTTTACTATATGCAGCCAAAAACTTCATTCCATGCCGTTCTGCCCGCCATTATAAAAATAAATGTTTACGGCGTAATCGAGAATATTCTGGTTGCACCACAATCTGTCTGCAAAAAGCTTATCCCGGCATAAGCAACTACCTATTTTACATCCATATGTAACCCAAAATAACCATAACTCCTTAATTTGAAATATTTTCAAAATTTCTCGTTGTTTTACTTGCATTATATAAAAAAGCAAATAAACTGACAGCAGATAAGACAAACCGGGAAATTTAACAAGCACAAATTTCTCTGTTCAAGAAATTTTGTGCTTCTATTTTTGGTTAAGCAAAAAATATTAAAGAAAGGAGGACAGCTATAACACATCGTATATCGGTTTGGCGTGTTATAGCAAGGCATATGGATGATTTAAAAGTGCTATTAAATTCCATCGATAATGATGTTATAATTGATAATATGGAAGATGTACTTGAAATTTTAAATATGAAAAAGAAAATAAAACAAGTACAAAAAATGCATCCATATGCCATAAATCACACGGAGAAAAGCGGGTGGTTTACTATTGTAGATGATATTACTTCGAAAGGCGGTAAACGAAAAATCCGCAAAGCTACGGAGGAAAAGCTGTGGAACGCATTAATTAAATGGTACCTTGAAAAAACAGACAAAAATATTTCTTTAGAAAATCTGTATAAAGAATGGTTGGATTGGAAACGCACACCTAGAAATGCCTCCAATATCAAAAGGCTGGAAGACTCCTGGAAAGCCTATTATTCTTCCGAACCGCTTTCAAAGGATTTGATTTCAAAGCCTATGGCTTCAATCACTTCCTTGGAACTCAGAACATGGGCAGAGAAACTGATGAAAAAACATTATCCTGTTGACCAAAAAAAGTTTAGCAGAATGTTTACCATTGTCAATCAGTGCTATGAATATGCAGCAGACGAAGATATTGCTGTTGTCAGTGAAAATATATGGCAGAAGGCAAAAAAGAAAATTAACAAAGATTTGTTTGTTGCTACCGTAACACCATCGGATGAATCACAGGTGTTTACAGATGAAGAGCGATTGGCAATTCGACAAATGGTTACTGAAGACCTTAAAAAATATAAAAAACAACCCACAAGTGCAGGTTTTCAGATACTTTTTATGTTCGAAACCGGCTTGCGTATTGGTGAATGTTGTGGTCTCAAATGGACTGATATTAAAAATAATAGGCTGTACATACGTAGACAAGCCAATAACAAAGGGGTAAAAGAATGGCCAAAGACACACAATGGCTACAGAGATATTCCACTTACAGACGAAGCCTGCAACATTCTTAAACAGGTCAGTGAGTATAACCAAGCACATGGTTTTAATGCTGAATGGGTATTTCAAAGTAATAATCCTAAATATGATTATCGTCTGAGTTATATTGCTGCAGACAGAAAGCTAAGAAAACTATGTAATCGCCTTGACACCGTTAAAAAAAGTCCTCATAAATGCCGAAAAACTTGCATAAGTACACTTTTAGACAACCCAAATGTCAGCAATCGTACCGTGCAACGCTTTGCAGGACACGGCGATATAAACACAACACTGACATACTACAGTTTTGATAGAAGTTCTAAAGAACAGCAGGCAAAAGCTATTAATGATGCATTAAAACTGGGATAATCCCCCCACTATACACCTGATTACACCTATATTTCAGGCATTAACTCCCCACCGTACCCAAGCGTACCGATAAAAACAGGCATATAAAAAGAAAAAAGTCCCCAAAATAGGGACTTTTTTGGAGCGGGTGATGGGAATCGAACCCACACGACCAGCTTGGAAGGCTGGAGTTCTACCACTAAACTACACCCGCATATTTAATTCAGCCTAAATATTATATCACTTGTTTATTGATTTGTAAAGCACTTAGTTTGTAATATTTTGCAAAAAACAACAGCAGCAGATATTTCTGCTGCTGTCTTTTTATCTGATACCGGAAATTTTATTAGAACAAACCGCTGATAACACCTTTTTCGTCAACGTCGATTTTTTCTGCTGCAGGAACTTTTGGCAGACCAGGCATTGTCATAATTTCGCCTGTGAGTGCAACGATAAAGCCTGCACCTGCAGAAACTTTAAGGTTGCGAACTGTAACTTCAAAGTCTGTTGGTGCGCCAAGTTTTGTCTGGTCGTCTGTAAGGGAGTACTGTGTTTTTGCAACGCAGATAGGATAGTTGCCGAAGCCCTGTGC
>JAFSAW010000044.1 GCA_017442085.1 Oscillospiraceae bacterium
CCCACGCTTAGGAGGCGTGTGCTCTATCCAACTGAGCTATTGGGACATATTAAATTTTTTTGTCAGCCCCCGTAGTTATCGGACTCAGCTCCCTCCTAAGGTTTTTCCAAGGTGAGCGTTGTAACGCTACCTTAGGAGGGGTTTGTTATATCCATTTAACTATGGAGGCAGATACTTATTGTTTTTACAAATGTTTGTTATTGCGAGCGCAGCAAGCAACATGGAGCTGTCGGCAGAAATTTTAATTTCTGCCAAATGCGCAGCATTGTATTGACACAGCAATCCGACAGATTCATATATCCATTTAACTGTGGAGGCATAGTTTATAAACAAAAAACCACCTCATGTGAGGTGGTTTTCGATGGCGGAGAGAGAGGGATTCGAACCCTCGGTGCGTGTTACCGCACACCCGCGTTCCAGGCGAGCACCTTCGACCACTCAGACATCTCTCCGTGTTCGACAGCTTTATTATTATATACTGTCGAATTAAAAATGTCAATAGTATTTTTTGATTTTTTTGGAAAAATAAAAATAATATTTAAAGTTTGATTTCTGCCCATTTTCCGCTTTTAAAACGGCTGGCATTCATTACATTTCGGGTAAGCTGGTCGCAAAGAGTGCCAATCCATGCACCTATAAGACCAAGGCCCAAAGGATAGCAAAAGCCCCATGCAGCCAGCGGTCTTATAATTGCAACGCTGATAAAGGCAACCTTGGCAACATATTTTGTGTCACCCGCACCTTTAAGACAGCCCGATGTGATAACCTGGTCAATCTGGAAGAAAAGAATAACGGCAAGTATTTTTACTATTATTCCGCCAAGATTGATCATACTTATGTCATCGGTAAACAGATAATAAATGTATTTACCGCCAAAAACAAAGAAGATACACAGTACAACGGCAAAAATGCGTCCAAGGCGTTTGCAGGCAAGGCCATAAATTTTTGCAAGGTCACTGCGCTTTGCACCAAGATTCATACCAACAAGTGAAACCGCTGCAACTGAAAAACCGTCGCCTATGGCAAAGGACATATGCATACAGTTCATAGCAATCTGATGTGTTGCATAGGCCTGGGTGCCAAGGTTTGCCACTATCATCGAGAACATAAGAAAACCAAAGCGGAAGCACAGCTGTTCGGTCAGGGTACCGCCTGTAAGCTTTGCCATAGATTTGATAATACCGCGGTCAAAAACGGGGCCTTTCATCATTCTTATATTCAGATAGCCGTCACGGCTGCATATACTTGCAAGAGATATTGCACAGGCAGCAATACTGCCCAGCACGGTTGCAATGGCTGCGCCCCGCACACCCAAAGCAGGAAAACCAAATCTGCCGCCTATAAGCAGATAGTTGAATAAAACATTTATAACATTGGAAACAATGTTGGTGCGCATGGCAATTTTTGTTCTGCCCACACCGCGCTGTGCTGCATTGAGCACCATGGAAAACAGCTGAAAACAGCTGCAGCTCATAATGATGCGGAAATACTGTGTGGAAGGCTCTATGGTGTCGGGCTGTGCACCGCAGAAATTAAGCAGAGGTACAGCTGCGGCGGTAAAGGTTACCGAAATTATGGCGATAAGTATTGCCGAAACCACAAGTGCCTGCTTAAGCACCTTGTTTGCGCCTTCACGGTCATTTTCTCCTCGGCGCCTTGCAACAAGGGCAGAGACGGCAACGTTCATGGATATAATGATGGCAAAGCCGATAAATTTTGGCTGTGTGGTCAGGCCTATTGCGGCAATTGCATATGTACCAAGGCTGGATACCATTATATTGTCCACCATTGCAACGATGCTTACAAGAAAAGACTCCAGCACTGCAGGCCAGGCAATAGCAACAGTTTTGCGGAATATTGTATTTCCGTCCGGCAAATCTCCAAGTGCTTTACTGCTGCCGATAAGCGAAAACGGATTAAAAATTTTGTCAATCAGAACAATCGCCTCTTTTGCATAAAGATTGTATTCAATATATTTTTATTATACGCCTGGCATCAGGGATAATCAATAATTGCCAAAAAATAATCCGCACATAACGGATTGTTCTGTGCGGAAAAACGGCTTTCTTTCTGAAATTATATTTTTTTAAACTGCAGATATTTTTTCATATATCCGCAGCTCTGGCACAATGGCTCAACAGCTTTGTGATTGGTAAAGCCGTCGTAAATGCTTTTTGCCCTTGTGCTGTTTATTATGTTTTCTATATCGTCTTTAAATATGTTTCCCAAAGTCATATTGCCGTCAGCATCAAGACAGCAGGGCACAACGGTGCCGTCGCTCAATATGGCAATCTGGTTGCGCAGCCCATAGCAGAAGCCTTTGCACACTTCATTTGGCGAAGTTTCTAGGCTTGGCCAGCTGAACTGCTCTGACATACCAAGAAAAATATTTTCTTTTAAGCGGAAATTTTTTTTGCGGTTTTGTTCCATTGCAAAAAAAGTTTCGTTTATTCTGTCGTATATTTCGCTGCCAAGGCAAAGATTTTCCCGCAGGAACTCGCATATCTGATAGTTAAAGCTGTCCTTGTCAGCAAGGCTTTCACGGCTCATATTCCAAAGTCGAAGCTCCACAACTGTTCTGCTGCCAAGAGCTTTTTTGCAGAAATTGGTAATATCGCCAAGATAATTCTGCAAAGACCTGGTAATACTGTTGGCTTCAAAGCTGTGCAGGGATACACTGACATTGCGCACATCATGGGAAAGAATGATATCGGCCTGTTTTGCAAGCAGTGTGCCGTTGGTGGTTATATTGGGGCGTATGCCATAGCTGCTGCATATTTTGAGTATCTTATCAAACTGACTGTGTGCGGTGGGCTCGCCCATAAGGTGCAGATAAAAGTTTTCGCCTATGTTGTGGGTTTTGTCCAGAACATATTTGAAATTTTCGGCACTCATCTCTTTAAGCGCACGTTTATGCCCGGGGCAGAATGTGCAGTTAAGATTGCAGATATTGGTTATTTCTATATAGATTTTTTTATATTTTTTCATATAATTTCCTGTATAAAAATATCAGAAGCGGTTAACTTCTGATATTTTGCTGATTATCGCTTTTTAAAACGGATATCTTCTCCCACAAAATAAAGGGTATCACAGCTGCCAAGCAGGCGGGAAACAATCTTTTCACCATATTTGGCAGTAAGTGCTTTCTGGCTTGTAAGGTTTGTGGAGAAGATGCACGGTGTGCCGTTGAGCATTCTTGTGTTTATTATATTGTAGAGAATGGACAGGCCGTGTGCGGTCATATACTCTGTGCCAAGGTCATCGAGAATAAACAGGTCACAGCCAAGGATATCGTTGAGAATATTCTGTGTGTCATATCTGTTGCTTTCAAACTGCTCAAACATACTCTGGCTGCTTGCATACATAACCACAAAGCCTTTTTTTACACATTCGCCTGCAATAGCGCAGGAAAGATGTGTTTTGCCAAGGCCTGATGTGCCCAGCATAAGTATGCTGCGGCGGCTGCGGCTGAAACCCTCGGCATATTTTTTGCAGTAGGTTAAAATCTGCTGCATCTGTCTGCGTGGGTTGATGCCGTGTTCATCTGTTGTGTCTGGATAATATTCAAGGCTGAACTGCTCAAAGGTGGTCTGCGGTGCAGGGGAAAGGCTGGTCAGCATATTCTGACGCTGTTTTACAATTTCCTGTTTTAAGCAGCTGCATATTTTGCCGTCTGCAAAGCCTTTGTCGCGGCATACAGGGCAGGTGTATATGGGGTCAAGATAATCGGCGGCAAAGCCGTTTTCAACCAAGAGAGCCTTGCGCTGCTGCTCAAGAGCGGACATCTGCTGTTTAAGCTGTGCGGCTCTTTCTTCATTTTTTGCAAGTCTTGCCAAAGTAAAATCTGCACCAAGGGCAGTTATTTCATAGCCCATATCCTCAATCTGAGGCAGCTTTGCATATACTTCCTGCTGGCGGTGCATAAGCAGGGTTGTGTTTGCCTGACGGCGTCTTGCAAGGGTATCATTTGCATTGGAAACAGTCTGGGTGTTTGTTGCCATAACTTTTCTCCCGTTTAATCGTCAAATACAGGTACGTTGGTTATGTTTTTAATAATCAGATCGTCCTGAGAATCTATATTGCGTTTGCTCTGTGTAATGTTGGAAATTTCGTTTTCAAGGTCTTTTGGTGTTCTGTAACCTTTTTGCGACCAGTTTTTCAGTATGCCGTTGCAGTATGCAATTCCTGCAAGACTGCCTGCACGGATAAAGCTTTCTTCAATCATTTCAAAACTCATATCGTACTTTTCCTGCCAGCGGTTGATAATTGTTTTTTCGCTGCTTTTAAGCTTTGACATATCAAGGCTGAATATGCTGCACACTTTTTTATAAACTTCGCTGCGTCTGTGCTGCAGTGCAAGGTATTCGTCAACATCTTTGCCGCTTGTAAAATTGTGCTTTTTCTGCCAGGAACGGATAACTTTGATAATGTAGGCAGGGCTGTATTCATCAAGAGACACATAATACTGCGCTACAGGCAGAATAACATCTACAGGTATGTTTTCTTCAAGATAAAGGGAAACAAACTGGTTGGTGTAATTTTCGCTTAAGGAAGAACCAAATATAATCTGCAGGTTCTGGCACAATGCCATAACTGCAGGGTCAGACGCCATCTTTGCAATAACATCGCCTGGCAATGTCTTTTTCTTTCTGGGTTTTGCAGTTTCTTCTTCGCAGTGGATAAGGCCTTTGTCTGCCCAGTACATAAGTGCGGATATAACTGAAGAATGGCTGATGCTTAAAGCACTGCTTATTTTTATAGGGTCGGTTTCCTCGTTTTTTATTACATAAAGAATAACCTTGAGGTCGTTGCTGCGGGCATCGTACAGACCGTCAAAAACAGCATCGGGCACACTGATGCCTTTAAGCTGTGGTTTAAGATATATATATTTCATCTGTCTGTACCCTCCCGAAAATGTGTATAATTATTTTATATGTTTTTGGCTTTAGTGTCAATTGTACTTTATTACTGCAAAAAGGTTGCAATTTGCAAAAGTTTTTGATAATATGTCTTAATGTAGAATAAAGAAGGGGTAGATATAAATGGAATATACAAGAATGAACAAAGGTGTGTGCTCCAGAAGCACAAAAGTTGTAATTGAAGACGGTATCGTTAAAGATATCAAGGTTATCGGCGGCTGCAGCGGCAATATCGAAGGCATTTCCAGACTTGTTATCGGCATGAAGGCAGAAGATGTTGCAAAAAGAATGAAGGGCGTAAGATGCGGTTTCAAATCCACAAGCTGTCCTGACCAGATTGCAATTACAATTGAAGAAGCACTTGCTAAATAATTTTGAAATAATTGACAGAAATAAGCCGTTTTTTACGGCTTATTTTTTTTGCCCCTGAACATAATCTATACAGGCAGTTTATATTGCTTATTAATTATGCAAGGAATTTGATTATGTACAGATTTAAAAATTTTTCGGAATGTGCAAACCGCAGTGTAAGCGCAGGTATAGATATAGCACAGAAGATGGGGCATCTTTCGGTTGGCACCGAACATCTGCTGCTTGGCATAATGTCTCAGGGCAAAAATGATACAAACGACCTGCTGGAAAAATCAGGGGTAAAATTTTCGGCAGTTTACAATGCTGTAACAGCTGTTCTGGGCACGGGGCGGCAATGCAGTTTAAGTCACGAGGATTTGTCACTTAACGCTGTTACGGTTTTAAAGCAGGCGGGAACAATGGCACAGCATAACGGAAGGTGGACGGTGGATGTGTGCGAGATTGTACTGGCGATAATGGCAAACGAAAACTGTATAGCCCGCCAGCTGCTGCTTATCTATATAAAGGATGAAAACACATTTATAAAAAGTTTGCAGAATATAAGCAGCAAGTTTGGTTCGCTGCAGTTTCAAAGTACACCCAAAAAGGAAGATGAAAACAAAAAAGAGTATAAAACCCTTGAAAAATATGCGAAAAACCTTGTAAAACAGGCACAGGCAAATCCTTTTGACCCCTGTATTGAACGCGATGCGGAAATACGCCGCATCATAGAAATTCTTATGCGCAGACAGAAAAACAATCCTTGCATTGTGGGTCAGGCTGGGGTTGGCAAAACTGCCATTGTGGAGGGGGTTGCCAATCTGATTGCACAGAAAAACGTGCCGATGGAGATGTGGAACAAGGTTATATATTCGCTGGATATGACACAGCTTATCGCCGGCACGAAATACCGCGGAGATTTTGAGGACCGTCTTAAAAACATTATCGAGGAGGTAAGCGGCGACAGAAATATAATACTTTTTATCGACGAAATACACATTATAGCAACGGCAGGTGCTGCGGAGGGAGCGATTGATGCGGCAAGCATACTGAAGCCTGCACTTGCAAGGGGAAAGGTGCAGGTTATAGGTGCCACCACCCAGGACGAATACCGCCGTATAATAGAAAAGGATTCGGCACTGGAACGCCGCTTCTGCAAAATAGAGGTTGCCGAGCCCACAGCCGAAGCGGCACTGAAAATTCTTATGGGAATAAAGGACAGATACGAAAGGCATCACAGCATATCAATAACGGACGAAGCAGTAAAGGCGGCGGTGAAGCTGTCGGGCAGATATATTCAGGGGCGGTTCTGGCCGGACAAGGCGGTTGACCTGCTGGACGAAGCCTGTGCCCGTGCCAAGCTTGCAAACGGACAAAACGTTGATGAAGCAATTGTGCAGAAAGTTATCAGCGACCAGACAAAAATACCCCTGGAGCAGCTTACACAGCAGGAAAAAGAAAAGCTGTTAAGCCTTGAACAGCGCCTGCAGCAGAATATAATCGGGCAGGAAAAGGCGGTAAAGGCTGTGGCGGATGCAGTTAAAAAATGGCGTATAGGCATAAAAGCACAGGACAGACCCATAGCATCCTTTCTGTTTCTTGGGCCCACAGGTGTGGGCAAGACACAGACCTGCAAGGAACTGGCAAAGTGTATTTACGGTGACGAAAAGGCAATTGTGCGCATAGACTGCTCGGAATATGGCGAAAAAAATGATATAAACAAGCTTATAGGCTCTCCTCCCGGATATGTGGGTTATGAAGATGGAGGAAAACTGGAAAAGGAGCTGCTGCCAAAGCCTTACAGCGTGGTGCTGTTTGATGAGATAGAAAAGGCACACCCCGATTTTACCAATCTGCTTCTGCAGATACTGGACGACGGCTTTGTCACCACCAGCGGCGGCAAAACGGTCAGCTTTAAAAACGCAATTATCATTATGACCTCTAATGTGGGGGCAAAGCAGATGCTCAGCAAAAACTGCGAAATGGGTTTTGCCACAAATAAGGAAAGCAAAGCCAGTCTGAACCAGAAGATAATAAACAGTGCAGTAAGAGATAAATTTTCGCCGGAATTTATCGGGCGCATTGACGAGATTATCACATTTGACCCGCTTACACAGCAAAGTGTGGAAAAGATAGTTTCCATTATGCTGAAGCAGCTTGAAAAGCGTATGGAAAATCTGCACATAACAATAAGCTGTTCCCCTGCGCTTAAAAGTTTTATATCAAAGCGGGGTTACAGCCAGAGTTACGGTGCCCGCCCGCTGCGCAAAGAAATAAGCAATACTGTGGAAAATTTCTTGTCAGAGGGTATATTTAATGGTAAAATAAAAGCTAATGATACAATCTATCTTGACGTAGAGGACGACAAGGTGATTATGAAATAAAATTAGTGAGGTTTTACTATGAGAACATTAACAAAATCCTATGTTGTAACAGATGATATGACAGCTTCAAAATTTGCAAGCGGCACACTTGATGTGTTTGGCACTCCTGCACTTATCGGCTGTATGGAAGACACAGCAAAAACACTTATGGACCAGGACCTTAAAGAAGGTGAAAGCAGTGTTGGCACAAAGGTTGGCACAACACACGTTAAAGCAACAAAGGTTGGCGCAACAGTTACTGTAGAAGCAACAATTGTTAAACAGGAAGGCAGAATGTACGACTTTGTTATAAAAGCATACGAAGACGGCGTGCTTATCGGCGAAGGCGAACATACACGCGCAGTTATCAATGTAGAACGTTTTCTTGCAAAACTTAACAAATAATTATGGCAGATAAAAGAACACAAGGTAAAAGCAAAGGTGCAGGGCCTTTGCTTACCTTTTTATTGATTTTTTTCGGAATTGTATTTGTAGGTTCGGGATTTATGCTGTCAAAGGAGCTTATGCAGAGCAAAAAGGAAAAAGATGCCTTTGAACAGATGAACGCCCAGCTTCACAGTGCAATTGAAAAGGCGGAAGCAGAGGAAAAAAGCCCGGAAGAACTTACCCTTGAACACTATGCACAGCTGAAACAGCAAAACGAACATTTTGTCGGCTGGATTGCAATACCCGATACTCCGTTAAGCTATCCTGTCATGCATACACCTGACAATATAGAATATTATCTGCGCCGTGCCTTTGACGGCAGTTATGCAATCAGCGGCACTCCGTTTATCGGTGAAGGCTGCGATATAAACAGTACAAATGTGCTTATATACGGTCACCGTATGAACAACGAAACAATGTTTACAACTTTGCTGGATTATGCCAAAAAGGATTTCTGGGAAAACCATAAAGAAATCCGTTTTGACACTCTGGACAGGCTGCAGACATATCAGGTGGTTTCGGCATTTTATATCAATATACCCACAGCAGATGACCCTGATGCATTCCGCTGGTACAATTACAGCGGCAATATAGAGGGTGAAGCATTCAGTGAGTATGTAAGGCAGATTAAGGCACACGCATACTATGATACGGATATAGAAGTTAATGAGGGCGATAAGCTTATCACCCTGACCACCTGTGCCTACAACGATGAAACACAGCGCTTTGTGGTTGTGGCAAAACTTGCAGAATAGGTGAAAAGTATGAAACTTACAGTGCTTACAGACAACAATACCTATATTGACAGATATTATCTTGGCGAGCCTGCACTCAGCATTCTTATAGAGGCAGACGGCACAAATGTTCTGTTTGACACAGGTTACAGCGATGTTTTTATAAAAAATGCTGAAGCATTGGGCATAAAACTGGCACAGACAGATTACATTGTGTTTTCCCACGGGCACGACGACCACACCAAAGGGCTTATGTATCTTGAAAAGGCAGATATACACAAAGCACAGATTGTGGCACACCCAAAGTGCTTTGACAAAAAATATGTGGGAGATTTATATGTCGGCTCTCCTTTTGACAGACAGTATATAGAACACAGTTTTTGCACCGCACTGTCCGATAAACCGCTGGAGCTTTGCACAAATCTGTGGTATCTTGGTGAAATACCAAGGGTGTTCGATTACGAAAACGGCTCGGTTGGCGAAACCGAAACAGACGGTGTGCGCAGCCCTGACTGTCTCTATGATGATACTGCGTTGGTTTATAAAAGCAAAAAAGGTCTGTTTATCATAACAGGCTGTTCCCACAGCGGTATATGCAATATAACCGAATATGCAAAGCAGGTGTGCGGTGAAGATAGAATTTACGGCATAATCGGCGGATTTCATCTGTTTGAAGATGATAAAAAGCTGGCAGAAACGGTAAAGTATTTTACGGACAATAAAATTGAAATGTTGTATCCCTGCCACTGTGTATCACTGACTGCAAAGCACAGAATGATGGAAAAACTGAATGTGCAGGAAGTTGGCGTAAGCCTTGTGCTTGAAATTGAATAAAAGCAAAACAAAAGGCGGTGTATCAACACCGCCTTTGAATTTGTTATCTTTCTTCGATTGTATATGTAAATTCGTATTCAGCCTGCAAAGCTTTTACCTTTTCTTCGTTGTCTTCGATGAAAGTTTTTGTGTAAACAGATTTGCCCTGTTTTTTGTATTCGTCCATAATTTCCTGAAGTTTGCCCCAGCATTCTTCCTGTTTTTCATAATCTTCAGCAAACTGGATGATAAATTCTCTGTGTTTTGGAATTCTTGCTTTCATATCAAAAGTCTCCTTGTGGTATTTAATGATTGCTTAAATGTATTGTAAAGGCAAAATCTTTTTAAGTCAACCCAAATTTTTTGATTTTATTATCGGTATGTGGTAATATATAAAACAGTAAATAAATTTTAAGGCAGGTAATTTTATGGAACAGAAAATGCTCAGAAAATATGCCGAAATGGCAGTAAAAACAGGCATCAACATTCAGCCAAACCAGACTCTTGTAATCCGCTGCCCTATTCACGGTGCAGAATTTGCAAGAGAATGCGCAAAGGTTGCTTACGAAGCAGGTGCAAAGGAAGCTGTTGTTTTTTATAGTGACGAACAGTTCAGTCGTATAAGAATGGACAAAACCAGCAGGGAAGTGCTGTGTGATATCAAGGAATATCAGAAAATCCAGATGCTCAACTATGTAAACACCGAGGGCGGTGCAGCATTTTTGTCCATCAGCAGTTCTGACCCTGAAATTTACAAAGGTCTTGATATGGAAAAAATTGACGAAGCAGCAAAGGCGGCTTCACGTGCGCAGGAAGAATTCCGTGACTATACAATGAACAGCCGTGTGCAGTGGTGCGTGGTGGCAATTCCGTCAGAAGCATGGGCAAAAAAGGTTTTTCCTGATTTAAGTGCGCAGGAAGCAGTGGAAAAACTGTGGCAGACAATCTTTAAGGTAAGCCGCCTTGAAGGTGACCCTGCTGCAAACTGGAAAGAATACACCGACAAGCAGATGGTGCGCCGCAACAGACTTAACGGGCTTAACCTTAAAACAGTGCATCTTACAAGCAAAAACGGCACCGACCTTTATGTAGGTCTTGCAGAAGACTGTGTGTGGGGCGGCGGCAAGGATTTTACAACAGGCGGCAGACCTTATACAGTGGCAGGCACAGAATTTATTGCCAATATGCCGACAGAAGAAATTTTTACAGCACCGCACAAAGACCGTGTTGACGGCATTGTTTACGGCACCAAACCTTATGTTTACAACGGAAATCTCATCGAAGATTTTGTTGTAACATTTAAAGACGGCAAAGTTGTGGACTATGATGCAAAGCAGGGCAAGGAACTGCTTGGTCAGCTGCTTGACAGTGATGAGGGTGCACGCAGCATAGGTGAAATTGCATTTGTGCCTGCATCCAGCCCTATCAACCGCGAAAACGTGCTGTTCTACAACACTTTGTTTGACGAAAATGCGGCCTGTCACATCGCCTTTGGTGCTGCTTATCCTGACACAGTAAAAGGCGGCAGCGAAATGAATAAAGAACAGCTGGCAGAAAAAGGTGCAAACCATTCTGTTATCCACGAAGATGTTATGGTAGGCAGCGAAGATATGGACATTGTGGGCATCACATATGACGGCGAAGAAGTGCAGATTTTCAAAAACGGCGAATGGGTGTTCTGATTTAATATAAATTTATATATAAATATATAAATAAAATA
>JAFSAW010000045.1 GCA_017442085.1 Oscillospiraceae bacterium
AACAACAGTGGCTATATTAGGAATGATATTATCTAATTTTATACCAGATATACTATCTAAGATTTTAAATGTAATAGTTGGTATAGTAATAATTGGATTTGGTATTAAATTATTAATAAAGAAAAACTAACAAATTCCAATAGGTCGAACAGTTAATATCAAATATTTATATAAAAACATCCTCTCTCTGTCGATTTGAACAGAGAGAGTTTTTTATTATACAACGATAGGTAATGACAGACAGAAGATTACAGCAACTGCTTGACAACACAGACAAAATATACTAATATTAATAAGGATATATACCAATAATATATATCAATAAAATTAAAGGCTGTGACAAAGACAGTACCTTTCAGACGAAATTCCAAGAGAGTGCGGAAAAGGTGAGAGCCGCATAAAAGTAGTTTTTAAGGGAACATCACTTTCGAGCTGCAGGGCTGAACACTTATGGTAATTAAGCGCTGACGGTATTTCACCGTTATTGGAAAAGCATATGATTGTATGTTGTAATAGGTGGTTTATAAACAAAGATTTTACGGTCTTTGTCCTGTTGACAATGGGACAAAGGCTTTTTTATTTTTAAAAAACTTATGTAATATACATCAAAACACAAATATTTTTATGGAGGAATGAAAAAATGTACAAAAAAGTACCTACCGACTTAAACTTTGTGCAGAGAGAAAAAGAAGTGCTCGATTTCTGGAAAGAAAACCAGATTTTTGAAAAGAGCATGGAACAGACAAAACAGGGCCCTACCTACACATTCTACGACGGCCCGCCAACAGCAAACGGCAAACCTCACATCGGCCACGTTCTCACACGTGTTATCAAGGATATGATTCCAAGATATCACACAATGAAAGGCGAATTTGTGCCAAGAAAAGCAGGCTGGGACACACACGGTCTGCCTGTTGAACTGGAAGTTGAAAAACTTGTTGGCATTAACGGCAAAGAACAGATTGAAGCTTACGGCCTTGAACCATTTATCGCAAAATGTAAAGAAAGTGTTTGGAAATACAAAGGTATGTGGGAAGATTTTTCCGGTACAGTTGGTTTCTGGGCTGATATGGACGACCCATATGTAACATATCACGACGACTTTATCGAAAGCGAATGGTGGGCACTTAAAGAAATCTGGAACAAAGGCCTGCTTTACAAAGGCTTTAAAATTGTTCCTTACTGCCCACGCTGCGGCACACCGCTGTCCAGCCACGAGGTTGCACAGGGCTACAAAGATGTAAAAGAACGCTCTGCAATCGTTAAATTTAAAGTTAAAGACGAAGACGCTTACATCCTTGCATGGACAACAACACCTTGGACACTGCCTTCCAACGTTGCACTCTGTGTAAACCCTAAAGAAGAATACGTTAAGGTTAAAATGGTTGAAGAAGGCGAAGTTTACTATATGGCTCACGCTCTCTGCGACAAAATCCTTGGCGAAGGCAAATACGAAGTTGTTGAAACATTTGTTGGCACAGACCTTGAATACAAGGAATACGAACCACTGTGGAACTTTGTATCTCCAAAGGAAAAATGCTGGTATGTAACATGCGATGGCTATGTAACACTTACAGACGGTACAGGCGTTGTTCACATTGCACCTGCATTTGGCGAAGACGACGCAAACGTTGGCCGCAAATACAACCTGCCGCTTGTTCAGCTTGTTGACGGCAAAGGCGAAATGACAGCCGAAACAAAATGGGAAGGTATGTTCTGCAAAAAAGCAGACGAAGAAATTCTCAAGGATCTGAGAGAAACAGGCAAGCTCTTTGCTGCACCTAAATTTGAACACAGCTATCCACACTGCTGGCGCTGTGACACACCGCTTATCTACTACGCACGCGAAACCTGGTTTATAAAAATGACAGCTGTGCGTGAAAACCTTATCCGCAACAACAACACAATCAACTGGATTCCTGAATCCATCGGCAAAGGCCGTTTTGGCGACTGGCTTGAAAACGTTCAGGACTGGGGTATCTCCCGCAACAGATACTGGGGCACACCACTTAACATCTGGGAATGTGAATGCGGCCACAAGCACGCAATCGGCAGCAAAGAAGAACTCAAGGCTATGAGCCCTAACTGTCCTGAAGAAATCGAACTTCACCGTCCGTTCATCGACGAAGTTACAATCACCTGTCCTGAATGCGGCAAGCAGATGAAACGTGTTCCTGAAGTTATCGACTGCTGGTTTGACTCCGGCTCCATGCCATTTGCACAGCACCACTATCCATTTGAAAACCACGACCTGTTTGAAGCACAGTTCCCTGCAAACTTTATCAGTGAAGCTGTTGACCAGACACGCGGCTGGTTCTACTCTCTCCTTGCAATCTCCACATTGCTCTTTGACAAGGCTCCGTTTAAAAACGTAATCGTTCTCGGTCACGTTCAGGACGAAAACGGCCAGAAAATGTCAAAATCCAAAGGCAACGCAGTGGACCCATTTGATGCACTTGAAACATACGGTGCCGATGCTATCCGCTGGTACTTCTATGCAAACAGCGCACCTTGGCTGCCAAACCGCTTCCACGGCAAAGCAGTTACAGAATATCAGCGCAAATTTATGGGCACACTGTGGAATGTTTACGCATTCTTTGCACTCTATGCTGATATCGATAAATTTGACCCAACAAAATACACACTTGACAAAGCAACACTGTCTGTAATGGACAGATGGCTTATGTCCCGTCTTAACAGCACAGTTAAAGCAGTTGACGACCATCTTGCAAACTACCGCATTCCTGAAACTGCAAAGGTTCTGCAGGAATTTGTTGACGATATGTCCAACTGGTATGTTCGCCGCAGCCGTGAACGCTTCTGGGCTAAAGGCATGGAACAGGATAAGGTTAACGCTTATATGACACTGTGGACAGCTCTTGTTACACTGTCCGAAATCAGCGCACCTATGATTCCGTTTATGACAGAACAGATTTATCAGAACCTTGTGCGCACAACAGACGAAAATGCACCGCTTTCTGTTCATCTCTGTTCATTCCCTGAATGTGACGAAAGCTTTATCGATGCTGACCTTGAAGCAGATATGGCTCTTGTTCTGGAAGTTGCAACACTGGCAAGAAGTGCACGTAACGTAAGCGGCATCAAAAACCGTCAGCCACTGTCCAAAATGTATGTAAAAGCTGAACGTGAGCTCAACGATTACTACAAAGCAATCCTTGCTGATGAACTCAACGTAAAAGAAGTTGAAGAAATCAGCGATGCAAGCGGCTACATCAGCTACAACTTTAAACCACAGCTCAAGACACTTGGTCCAAAATACGGCAAACGCCTTGGCGAAATCCGTACAATGCTGGCAGAACTTGACGGCGGCAAAGCAAAAGCAGAGCTTGATGCAAACGGACAGATTGTTCTTGCAAGTCCTAACGGTGACATTGTTCTCACAGCAGAAGACCTGCTTATCGAAACAAAACAGACCGAAGGCTTTGAATCTGTTGCAGACAACAACGTTATCGTTGCTCTTGACACACATCTTACAGATGCACTTATCGAAGAAGGTTTCGTACGCGAAATCATCTCCAAACTGCAGACAATGCGCAAAGACGCAGGCTTTGAAGTTATGGACCACATCGATGTATTTGTAAGCGGAAACGAAAAAGTTGAAAGCGTAATGATGGCAAATGCAGAAGAAATCAAAGAAAATGTTCTTGCAGATGCACTTACAGCTGCACAGGCAGAAGGCTTTACAAAAGACTGGGATATCAACGGCGAAAAAGTTGTATTTACAGTTGTAAAAAAGTAACAGGTTAACTTATAAAGAGACGATTTTTAAAATCGTCTCTTTTTTTGTGCATAAAACTGTTGACAACTATATCGGTTGTCGATATAATAAAAACAACGAAACTATATCGGTGGACGATATATCGGCTGCCGAAAGGAGAATATTATGGCAAACAATCAGGGTGCACTTACCGAAGCGGTATTCTACATACTGCTGTCGCTTACACAAAGCCGTCACGGCTATGGAATAATGCAGAATGTGCAGCAGCTTTCAAATGGCAGGATAACCCTTGCAGCAGGCACACTTTATGGGGCAATCAATACTTTGCTGGATAAAGGGTGGATAGAAGCCCTGCCGGAAGTTAAGGAAAGCAGAAAAAAAGAATATATTATAACAGATGAAGGATTGCTGGTTTTAAAGGCAGAAATCAGCCGGCTTGAAGAACTTTTAACCAATGGTAAAAATATACTGGGGGAATAGAATATGAAAAAAATTGTACATAAATTATTCTGGGCTTGGCAGTTTGAAGAAGAGGAAGAATGGCTCAATAAGATGGCTCTTGACGGCTGGGTGCTTACAGATGTGGGCTTTTGCAGATATGAGTTTGAACCCTGCGAAAAGGGTGAATATCAGTACAGACTGGAATATCTTGCAAATCACCCAAGTGATAAACACAGCATTAAATATATCAGTTTTATAGAAGAAACAGGTGCCGAATATGTGGGCAATTGTCTTAAATGGGCATATTTCCGCAAAAAAGTGGCAGAGGGAGAATGTTTTGATATCTACTCTGACAGAATGTCAAAGATAAAATATTTCGAACGCATAACAGGTGTTATCGGTGGGCTTGCAATTGCAAACCTGATTATAGGTGTAGTTAACGTCATTATCGCACTGTTTAACGGTCAGTTTGTAAATATGATGGGGATTTTAAATATTGCCCTTGCAGCATTCCTCTATGGGGGGTATAAGAAGATAAACAATAAATGCAATACAATTGTGCAGGAACATACATTGTTTGAATAGTAAAAAAACAGCAGTGAACTTTATATTCACTGCTGTAATTTTTTGCATTAGTTTGCTTTTGTTTCAGATTTTTCTTTTGGCTTTTTCATTGTCAGTGAGATGCGCTTTTTGTTTACGTCAACACTCAGCACCCAAACTGTTACAATATCGCCAACTTTAAGCATTTCGCTTGGGTGTTTGATATATTTGTCGCAAATCTGGCTGATGTGCACAAGGCCGTCCTGATGCACGCCGATATCCACAAATGCGCCGAAGTCGATAACATTTCGCACTGTGCCGGTAAGTTCCATACCTGCCACAAGGTCGTTCATATCAAGCACATCTGTGCGCAGCAGCGGTTTTGGCAGTTCATCACGCATATCACGGCCCGGTTTGATAAGTTCTGCAACAATGTCTTTAAGTGTTGGAACACCTGTACCAAGCTGTTCAGCAAGTTTTTCAAGGCCAATTTTTTCAACGGCTTTTTCAAGACCTGCAATTTTTTCTGTGCCGATATCATCGGTTGTAAAGCCAACCGCACCAAGCAGCTGTTTTGCTGCATCATAGCTTTCAGGATGCACAGAGGAAGAATCCAGTTTATCTTTTGCACCAGGAATTCTCAGGAAACCTGCGGAAAGCAGATATGCTTTAGGGCCAAGCTTGCTTACTTTAAGCAGCTGGTTTCTCTTGGTAAATTCGCCGTTTTCTTCACGGTATGCAACAATGTTTTTGGCAATGGATTTGTTAAGGCCGGAAACTCTTTCAAGCAGCGGTGCGCTTGCTGTGTTAAGGTCAACACCAACTGTGTTTACGCAGTATTCCACCACGCCGTCAAGGCTTTCTTCAAGGCGCTGTTTTGGCATATCGTGCTGATACTGGCCAACGCCGATGGATTTAGGGTCAATTTTTACAAGTTCTGCCAGTGGGTCCTGCAGTCTTCTTGCAATGGAAACTGCACTGCGCAGTTCAACTGTAAACTGCGGAAATTCTGCTGCAGCAAGTTTGGAAGCAGAATAAACGGAAGCACCTGCTTCGCTTACAACTGCATAGCTTACAGGTTTGTCAATTTCTTTAAGCATAGCGGCAACAAACATTTCGGTTTCTTTTGTTGCTGTGCCGTTGCCGATAGAAATGATATCAACATTGTGTTTTGCAATAAGGCCTTTAAGCTGTTTTTTTGCTTTGTCTTTGTCGTGGTGGTCAAGTGTCATATATACAACACCTGTTTCCAGCACTTTGCCCGTAGGGTCAACAACAGCCATTTTGCAGCCTGTGCGGTAGCCAGGGTCAAGTGCCAGACAAACCTTGCCTTTTACAGGCGGCACAAGCAGCAGCTGCTTAAGGTTGTCGCCAAACAGTTTTATTGCACCTTCGCAGGCTTTGTCGGTAAGGCCGTTGCGGATTTCTGTATCAAGGCTTGGATGCAAAAGGCGGCTGTAGCCGTCTGCAATTGCTTCTTTAACCACTTCTGCACATTTTGAGCTGTTTTCGATGTATATTTTTTCAATCTCTGCAATTGCGGCAATTGTGTCTACAGTGATATTTACCTTGAGGAAACCTTCCTTTTCGCCGCGGTCGACTGCAAGTACACGGTGAGAAGCAATTCTGTTTACCTTTTCGCTGAAATCGTAATACTGTGTGTAAACGCTTTCAACAGTTTCATCACCTTTGGATGTAACTTCGCCTGTGCGGGTATAAAGTGCTTTCAGGGCTTTGCGCACATTTGGGTTGTCACTTACATCTTCGGCAATAATGTCCATTGCACCTTTAAGTGCATCTTCCGCTGTGGCAACACCTTTTTCTTCGTTTACATATTCTGCGGCAAGGTCCATCGGCACGGCCAGAGGGCGCTGTTCCAATATTTCCTTTGCCAGTGGCTCAAGGCCTTTTTCCTTTGCAACGGAAGCACGTGTTTTACGTTTTGGTTTGAACGGACGATAGATGTCTTCCACTTCACTGAGAGTTTTTGCACGGCTTAACATATCCATAATTTCGTCGGTCATCTTTTCCTGCTCTGTTATGGATTTGATAACTTCTTCCTTGCGCTGTTCAAGGTTGCGCAGATAGGTAAGGCGGTCAAAGATTTCTCTTAAAATCTGGTCGTCCAGCTCGCCTGTTTTTTCTTTTCTGTAGCGGGCGATAAAAGGAATTGTACAGCCTTCGTCCATAAGGGCAACGCTGTTTTCAATCTGCCACACTTCCTTTTTAAATTCGCTTGCCAGTACTTTGATAATTTCCATTGGGGTCAATCCTTTTGCTTTATATTAATATAGTTTTTTGATTTTAAATTTTTGCCAGTTCGTCAAGGCAAAGAGAATAGCTTGGCAGCATATTTGCCATAAAATAATCAACTTCAGGCAGCTGCATATCTTCAAGGGATTTTTTTGTGCTTTCGTATGCCAGCTTAAATTCGCTGTTGCCGCACTGCAGTTCTTCCATACATTTTATCAGGGCAGAAAGCTTGTCTGCGGCCTTTAAAATTCTGTGTTCTCTTTCGTTTAAAATATCTGCCTTTACAAAGCGGGAGATATGTTCTTTTATTGCAGGGTCAACGGTGGCAAGCATCTTTTCGGTTGCCTTTGCCTCCATATCCTTATACGCCTTTTTAAGCACTTCATCGTTGTATTTGACAGGTGTTGGCATATCGCCTGTTAGTATCTCGCTTATATCGTGATACAGACTGCAGACAACGATGTTTTTTTCGTCCGCATCAGCACCAAATTTTTCCTTTGCAACGGCGGCAAGGGTATGGGCAATCTGCATTACCTCGGTGGTGTGCTCTGCCAGATATTCCTGACGGCTCTGGCGCATAAGGCTCCATCTTGGAATATATTTTATTCTTGATACAAGTGCATTGAAATTAAACATTTTCCTTTAACACCTCTCTTACAAGATTTTCGGCATCTTCATATTTTGACAGGCTGTTGGTAAGATAGCGCAGGTGTGCCGCACCGCGCAGACCTTTCATATACAAAGCTGCCTGACCGCGGCTTTTTTTCATACCAAGGTATTCGCCGTTTACTTCGCACAGCTGTCCGATATGCCACAAAAGCAGTTCCATTCTTTCCTCTACTGTAAGGTCGGGGGATACAGCCTTGCCTTCAAGAGCTTCTTTAATCTGGCGGAAAATCCACGGGCGGCTTAAGGCCTCTCTGCCAACCATAACATAGTCGCAGCCTGTATAGTCCATCATATTTATTGCATCTTCGGGGCATGTGATATCACCGTTGCCGATAACAGGGATATTTACTGCCTGTTTTACCTGTTTTATTATGTCAAGGTCAATGCCGGGCTGATACATCTGCTGACGGGTGCGGGCATGCACGGTGATAAAGCTTACGCCTGCTGCTTCACAGCGTTTTGCAAGTTCAACGGCAGTTATATAATTTTCGTCCCAGCCCTTGCGCATCTTAACGCTTACGGGCAGACCGTCTGCGTTTTCCACCACGGTTTTTGCAATTTTTTCGGCAATTTCAGGGGTTTTCATCAGTGCACTGCCGCTGCCGTTGTTTACAATTTTAGGGGCGGGACAGCCCATATTGATATCTATAAAATCGGGCTTGTGACCAAGCACGTGCTTTGTGGCAGACACAAAATCGCTGGGCTCAAAACCAAAAAGCTGCACGCCGTAAGGTGCTTTGTGCTCAAAGGTTTCCATAAGTTCGTGGCTTTTTTTGTCACCGAAATACAGTGCCCTTGCACTTACCATTTCGCTTATGGTAAAGCCTGCGTCAAATTCGTCTGCTGCCTTGCGCATAACAATATCACAAAAGCCTGCCATCGGGGCAAGCACGGCTTTGTTCTGTATATTCAAACATTTAATTTCCATAAAATCTCCTTGATAAAAATGTTTATCACAGTCGGTAAATAGTATACCATAAAATGATAAATTGTGGTATACTATTTAAATAACAAATTTGTACAAAAACTCACTTTTGGGAGATAAGATATGAAATTTCTTGCAATTGACGGCAACAGCATTTTAAACCGTGCATTTTACGGCATAAAACTGCTTACAACAAAGGACGGTCAGTATACAAACGGCATTTACGGTTTTCTGAATATACTGATAAAACTGGAGCAGGAGATAAAGCCTGACCATATTGCAGTGGCCTTTGACCTTAAAGCAAAAACCTTCCGTCACAAAATGTTTGACGGATATAAAGCCGGCAGAAAAGGTATGCCGGACGAACTTGCACAGCAGATGCCTGTGCTTAAGGAAATACTTGCCGACCTTGGCTATACAATCGTAACCAAAGAAGGCTTTGAGGCAGATGATATCCTTGGCACAATTGCAAAAAGCTGTTCTGAACGGGGAGATGTGTGCTATATTGCAACAGGTGACCGCGACAGCCTGCAGCTTGTTGATGACAATATTTACGTTGCCCTTGCCACAACACAGATGGGCAAAGGCAGCACACAGATAATGGACAAAGAAGCTGTTTTTGAAAAATACGGCCTTTACCCTGAAAAGCTTATCGACCTTAAAGCACTTATGGGAGATACTTCCGACAATATCCCGGGGGTAAAAGGTGTGGGTGAAAAAACAGCTGTTACCCTTTTGCAGAATTTCGGCAGCCTTGACGGCGTTTACGAAAATATTGACGATGCAAAAATCAAAAAAGGCGTGAGGGAAAAGCTGGTAACAGGCAAGGATATGGCTTATCTTTCCAAAGTTCTCGGCACAATAAAATGTGATGTGGAAATTGACACAGCGGCAGACAGCTATCTTAAAAAGCCGATAAACTGCGAAAAGGTTTCCCGCACACTTAAAAATCTTGAGATGTTTTCCCTTGCAGACAAGCTGGTGCCGCAGTGCAGTGTGGAAAATATAAACCTGTTTGATGTGGTGGAAACAGCACTTGACACAGTTGAAATAAAAGAATTTGACAACTCACTGAACAAAGCAATAGTTTATCAGAACGGTGATAAATTTATTGTTATGTGGGACAGGGATATTTACAGCTGTGGGGCTGACAGTCAAATATTTAAAGCATTTCTTGAAGACGAAAGCAAGGAAAAAATTGCCTATGACAGCAAGGCACTGTATACATTTGCAATTCCAAAAGGCATCGATGTAAAAAATGTGTCTTTCTGTATGAAACTTGCGGCATATCTGTCCAACCCTAATGCACCAAGCTATGATTTTGAGCGCATCTCTGCAAGCTGTGATGCTGTTGCGGAATTTGAATGCGAAGACAGCTTTGCACCATATGCTATGGCTGTATATAAACACCTTAAAGAATTTGTGGAAAAAGAAAATCAGCAGCAGCTTCTTTATGAAATCGAAATGCCACTGGCAAAAGTGCTGAGCGAAATGGAATACGAGGGCTTTGGCGTTGATAAGGCTGCCCTTGAAGAATTTGGCACAATGCTTAAAGCACAGCTGGCAAAGGACCTTGACGATGTATACGGCATGGTTGGCTATCAGTTTAATCTCAACAGCCCGAAACAGCTTGGCAAGGCACTGTTTGAAGACCTTGGTCTGCCGGCAGGCAAAAAGACAAAATCGGGCTATTCCACAAATGCAGAAGTGCTTGAGGGGTTAAGAAAATATCATCCGGTTATCGATAAAATTTTAAACTACCGCACCTATCAGAAGCTCAACTCCACCTATGTTGAGGGGCTTAAGGATAAAATACGGGAAGACGGCAGAATACACACCACATTCAACCAGACCGAAACCCGCACAGGCCGTATTTCCTCGGGCGAGCCTAACCTGCAGAATATTCCTGTGCGCACAGAACTCGGCCAGGAACTGCGCAAGTTCTTTGTGGCCAAAGAAGGTCACGTTCTTGTGGACGCCGACTATTCACAGATTGAACTGCGCATACTTGCCCATATAAGCGGTGACGAAAATATGCGGGAAGCATTTATCAACAATGCGGATATCCACACACAGACAGCGGCTAAAATTATGAAACTGCCTGTGGAAGCCGTAACACCGCAGATACGTTCCCGTGCAAAAGCCGTTAACTTCGGCATTGTTTACGGCATCGGCGCTTTCAGCCTTGCAAAAGATGTGGGCATAACAGTAAAGGAAGCAAGCGGTTTTATACAGAACTATCTTGACACCTTTACAGGCGTAAAAGAATATATGAGCACAATAACACAGTTTGCAAAGGACAACGGTTATGTTTCCACCCTTTACAACCGCAAGCGCATCCTGCCCGAAATAAACAACTCCAACCGCAATATTCAGGAAATGGGCAAGCGCATGGCTATGAACACACCAATTCAAGGCACAAGTGCAGACATTATCAAGATTGCGATGGTAAAGGTTTCCGAGCGTCTTAAAGCCGAAAATATGCAGGCAAAGCTTATTCTGCAGGTCCACGACGAACTTATTGTTGAAGCACCGGCGGAAGAAGCAGATAAAGCTGCGGAAATTCTTGTGCAGGAAATGCAGAATGCCGCACAGCTTTCGGTGCCGCTTAAGGTTGATGTAAACAAGGGGGAAAACTGGTATGTTGCCAAAGGTTAGAACTTTTACATCTGCTGATGTGGACACGGTAAGTGAAATATTCAGCGATATTCCTGACGGCTGGAGCAAAAATGCACTGGCTGAAAGCCTTGAAAATGACAGCATAAAAAGCTTCGTGCTGGAAGCTGAAAACACAGTTGTGGCCTTTGCGGCATTTCTTGTGGCGGATGATGCAGAACTGGTTTTTATAGTTACCGACAAAACAAAGCTGCGCAAAGGCTATGGCAGAATTCTGCTTGCAGAAACGCTGAAAATGTTAAATCTGCCCTGTGTGCTGGAGGTGCGGGAAAGCAACACCCCTGCAATCAGCCTTTATGAAAGCCTTGGCTTTGAGTTGCTTGGCAAGCGCAAAAATTTTTATTCCAATCCGACTGAATCTGCCCTTATTTACAAAAGGGAAGCATAGCGGTATAATTAAATGTTGTAAAAATATTCCTTTAAATTAAACGAAAGGACATCTATGTTAGTTTTAGGTATCGAATCCAGCTGTGACGAAACAGCTGCTTCCATAGTAAAGGACGGAAGAGAAATACTTTCAAATATAGTTTATTCACAGGCGGAAGAACATGGCCTTTACGGCGGTGTTGTGCCGGAAATTGCTTCCCGCCGTCACATCGATGCGGTAAGCGAGGTTGTGCAGAAATGTTTTGATGATGCAGGGCTTACTGTCAATGACATTGATGCAGTTGCCTGCACCTTTGCACCGGGGCTTATCGGCGCACTGCTTGTAGGTGTAAACTTTGCAAAAGGCTTAAGCTTTGCCAGTGGCAAGCCGTTGGTGCCTACACACCATATCCGCGGGCATATTGCGGCACTTTATCTGACACACAAAGACCTTAAGCCGCCATTTATCTGTCTTGTGGCATCAGGTGGTCACAGCCATATCGTTGCTGTAGAGGACTACACAAAATTCCGTGTTATCGGCAGAACAATCGACGATGCGGCAGGCGAAGCCTTTGATAAAGTAAGCCGTACCCTTGGCCTTGGCTATCCGGGCGGGCCTGCAGTTTCCAAAGCTGCTTTAAGCGGCGACAAGACAAAATACAAGCTGCCTACCCCGCACACAGAAAACAAATATGATGTAAGCTTCAGCGGCCTTAAAACAGCGGTTATCAACACCTTTAACACAAATAACATGAAAGGTGAAGAAACCGACATCAACAGCCTTGCGGCAAGTTTTGAAGAAAAAATCAGCCAGATTCTGTCCGATAACCTTGTAAATGCGGCAGAGGAATTTGGTTTTGACACCCTTGCAATTGCAGGTGGTGTTGCGGCAAACCGCAGACTTAGAGAACTTATTACCCAAAAGGCAAAGGGCAAGCGCTTTGTAAGCCCCGAAATGTCACTGTGCGGTGACAACGGCGCTATGATTGCAGCCCAGGGATATTTTGAATATCTGTCGGGCAATATAGGTGATGTAAACCTTAACGGCATGGCAAATCTGGATATAGATTACCGTTAGGCACTTGACAATTTGCATAAAAAAGATATACTTGATAATAAGTATAAATATAAAGCGGATAATATCTGCCTAAAATAGTTTAAGGAGAACTACTATGGTTTTTGAAAAATTGAGAGAAATCATCTCTGAACAGCTTGAAATCAGCGAAGAATTGATTACAATGGAATCCAACCTTATGGAAGACTTCGATGCCGACAGCCTCGACCTCGTTGATCTTGTTATGTCTGTAGAAGACGAATTTGGCGTTGAAGTTCCCGAAGAAGCTGTTGAAAATTTGAAAACAGTGGGCGACGTTGTTAAATTTATCGAAGAAAACAAGTAATTTTAAAGGTATTTTACTTTGCCCCTTATAGTTTATAAGGGGCAAATTTTATGAAAGAGGAAAATAAAATGGCAAAAGATAACAAATTGGTTAAAAGTATCACCGGCCGTGACGAAGATTTCGCACAGTGGTATACTGACATCTGCCTTAAAGCAGAACTTGTAGACTACTCAACAGCTAAAGGCTTTGTTTATGTACGTCCGTACGGCTATGCAATATGGGAAAATATCCAGAAATGCCTTGACAGACGTTTCAAAGAAACAGACCATGTCAATATGGCATTGCCACTTCTTATCCCTGAAAGCCTGCTTCAGAAAGAAAAAGACCACGTTAACGGTTTTGCACCTGAAGTTGCATGGGTAACATACGGCGGTAAAGAAAAACTTGAAGAACGTATGTGTGTTCGTCCTACATCCGAAGTTCTTTTCTGCGAACACTGGAAAAACGTGCTTCAGTCCTACCGTCAGCTTCCATTCCTTTACAACCAGTGGGGCAGCGTTGTAAGATGGGAAAAAACAACACGTCCATTCCTCCGCAGCCGTGAATTCTGGTGGCAGGAAGGTCATACACTGCACGAAACAGCAGAAGAAGCAAAGGCAGAAACACTGCAGCAGCTTGACACATACGCATCTTTCCTTGAAGAAGAAGCACTTATCCCTGTTATCAAAGGTCAGAAAACTGACAGCGAAAAATTTGCAGGTGCAGAAGCTACATACACAGTGGAAGCTATGATGCACGACGGCAAAGCACTGCAGAGCGGCACAAGCCACTATTTCGGCGACGGTTTTGCAAAAGCATTTGACATTACATTTGCAGACAGAAACAACGGCCGCAGCTACCCACATCAGACATCCTGGGGTATGTCCACACGTATCATCGGCGCTATCATTATGTGCCACGGTGACGACGAAGGTCTTGTTCTTCCACCTGCTCTTGCACCTCATCAGCTGGTTATCGTGCCTGTTGCACAGCACAAGGAAGGCGTGCTTGAAAAAGCAAACGAACTTAAAGACCGTCTTAAATCCCTTTACCGTGTAAAACTTGATGATACAGACAACCAGCCTGGCTGGAAATTTGCTGAATACGAAATGAAAGGTGTGCCAATCCGTCTGGAAATCGGTCCAAAGGATATCGAAAAGAACCAGTGTGTTCTTGTTCGCCGTGACACACGCGAAAAAATCTTTGTATCTCTTGACAATCTGGAAGCAGAACTTGAAAGAGTGTTCAAGGAATATTCCGCAGCACTTTACGCACGTGCAAAAGAAAACCTTGTTACAAGAACAGTTGAACTTGAAAAACTGGAAGATATCATTGCACAGGCAGACAAAAACGACGGTTTTGTTAAATCTCACTGGTGCGGCAGCGCTGAATGCGAAGAAGCAATGAAAGAAAAAGCAGGCCTTTCCTCCAGATGTATGCCATTTGGCGAACAGGGTGTTAAAAAAGGTGTTTGCCCAATCTGCGGCAAAGAAACAGACACAATTGTTGTTTGGGGCAAAGCATATTAATTTTATAAACAATTCAAGGCAGGAATTTTCCTGCCTTTTGTTTTGTTGAAAATAGAATGATTATATAGTAAAATATTTTCATATATTAAAGGATTGGAATTTTAAATTATGAAAACAGCTCTTGTTACAGGTGCAAGCAAAGGCATAGGCCGTCAGATTGCACTTACCCTTGCACAAAACGGCTATACAGTTATCGGCACATACAACTCCACACAGGTGGCGGAAGATGCCGAAAATATTATATATACAAAATGCGACGTAAGCGACTATGCTGATGTGTGTGCACTGTTTGAACATATCAGGGACAGCTTTAAAACCCTTGATGCAGTTGTAAACTGTGCAGGTGTCAGCTGGGTTGGGCTTCTGCAGGATATGACCGAAGAAGAAATTGCAAAGCTTGTGGGGATAAACCTTAACGGCACAATTTTTGTCTGTCAGCAGGCGGCATCCGTTATGGTAAAGCAGCACAGTGGCAACATTGTAAACATCTCTTCAATATGGGGCAACAATGGCGCAAGCTGCGAGGCAGTTTATTCCGCGACAAAAGGCGGCATAAATGCCTTTACCAAAGCACTGGCACAGGAGCTTGCCCCAAGCGGCATCCGTGTAAATGCGGTTTGCCCCGGGGTTATTAAAACCGATATGCTTAACTGCTTCAGCGAGGAAGATTTAAAAGCCCTTGCAGACGAAACACCCCTTGGCCGCATAGGCACAGTGCAGGATGTGGCAGATATGGTGGATTTTCTGTTAAGTGAAAAGGCAAAATTTGTTACAGGGCAGATAATCACTGTTGACGGCGGTTTTGCACTTTAAAAAATATACAATTCAATAAAACAAAATGTCATTCTGAGCATAAGTGAAGAATCCCGTTGTATGATAAAACAGTGAGATTCTTCGTCACTTGCGTTACTCAGAATGACATATTTTTTGTTATTGTTAAATTTTTTGATTGTTTGTGTTTTACTGCGCTGCTTCGCTTACCACAACAATTACCCCTGCAGGCAGACAGGATGCGCTTTCACCGTCATAGCTTATTTCGCCAAAGCCTTCGCACAGATGGTCAGGGCACTGGCTGTTTTCAAAGTGAATTTTGCCGTCCTTCACCACCAGAGTTACAGGCAGGTTTGTCTGTATATGGTAGGTTTCATCAACAGAAAGGTCAATTTCCATTCTGTCTTTTTTGCCTTCAAAATTAATGTCCACAATGGCTTTGCTGCCTTCGGTTTTGTTGGCGTTCATAAACAGCATGCCTGCAACGCCTGCAACAAGTACAAGACCGATAAGAATTGTGTTTATATTCAAAAACTTTTTCATATGTAAGTTCCTTTCGTAAAATGGTCGGAATTAATGATATCATATCTTATTATATATTACAAATGTTTTATGTTGTAATTATGTGAAAATTTTTGTATACTGTATAATAGTAAAATATGTATTTTCTGCCAGAAGGAGAATTGCTATGGAAAATCTTCACAATAAAGTTATAGAATTTGTAAAAGAAAACGAGCGCAATATTGTGCAGGATATCAAGGATATCTGTGCAATCAAAAGTCTGCTTGGACCTGCAGAACCAAATGCACCGTTCGGCAAAGCAAACCGCGAATGTCTTGACCTTGCTCTTGCAATGAGCCGTCGCCTTGGCCTTGATGCTGTAGACTGCGAAGGCTATATGGGCTATGCCGAAGTTAAAGGTGAAAAGGAAGAATATATTGCTTCAATCGCTCACCTTGACGTTGTGCCTGAAGGCAACGGCTGGAAAGCTGACCCGTTTGTTGTGCGCGAAACCGAAGACGGCTGGCTTATCGGCCGCGGGGTTTGCGACGACAAAGGCCCTGCAGTGCTGACAATGTATATGCTTAAATTCTTTAAGGACAACTACAAAACTTTGCCTTACACTCTCCGTGCACTTTTCGGCTGCGAAGAAGAAACAGGTATGCGCGACCTTGACTATTATCTCAAAAATTATCCTGCACCGGTGTTTGCCTTTACACCTGATGCAAACTTCCCTGTATGCTGCGGCGAAAAGGGTCAGGCTTCAGGCGACCTTGTAAGTGCAAAAATCGAAAACGGCAATGTTATCGACTTTACAGCAGGTGTGGCTTCCAACGTTATTCCTGACCGTGCATCCATCACAGTAAAAACAAACGGCAAAGCTTTGCCGGCAGCTGACGGCATCGAAATCACCGCAGACGGAGAGGTTGCAACACTTAAAGCATTTGGCATCGGCGGCCACGCTGCAATGCCTGAAGGCACAAAAAATGCAATCGGCATGCTGGTTAACTACTGCCTTGACAACGACCTGCTTACAGCGGAAGAAAAAGTATACTTTAACTTCCTGCGCGACCTTAACAGCTCAAACTACGGCGAAGGTGTGGGCATTGCTTCTGACGATGGTATCTTTGAACCTCTCACATGCATCGGCGGTATGATGAAGATTGAAGACGGCTGCTTTGTGCAGAACTTCAACTGCCGTTATCCAACATCAATTACAGGCGAAGAAATTGAAAAAATCCTTACCGAACGTATGCAGGCTATCGGCGGCACAACCAAGAACATCCACACAGTTGCACCATTCTATGTTGACAAAAACAGTGCACCTATTCAGGCACTGCTTACAGCCTACAACGATGCAACAGGCAAAAACGAAGAAGCCTACACAATCGGCGGCGGCACATATGCACGTCATTTCCCTGCAGCTGCAGCATTTGGCGTTGAGCCTTGCGCAAGCGAAACAGACTATTTCCCAGATTTTATCGGCCCTGTTCACGGTGCAGAAGAAGGCTATGACATTAAAGGCTTTATGAAAGCTCTGGAAATTCTTATTATGGCAACTGCAAAACTTATGGAAATTGAGTTTTAATTAATTTATATTATGTACAGCAAAGAGTATCTGTTTTATTGCAGATACTCTTTTTTTGCAATATTTAAAGCTAAATTTGTTATATTGTGTAAAAATATAACAAAATGTATATAAAATTGACATAAACGATAAATTTTTGCTTAAAACATATTGACAATATCATACCGCAACTGTATTATAAAAGTATAATAACTGTACTAATTGGTCTAATACAGTTGATACAGTTGAAATGCAATAGGG
>JAFSAW010000046.1 GCA_017442085.1 Oscillospiraceae bacterium
ATTATATTCTTTTAAAAATATATAGTCAATAACAAAGCTGTTTGAGCAAATAAAAAGGGCATCTGATCAGCCGATGCCATTAAATTAACAAAATATGTCATTCTGAGGAACGTAAGTGACGAAGAATCTCTCGGTTTAATCAAACAAAGAGATTCTTCGCTGCGCTCAGAATGACATTTTTCTTTATTGTATTAAGTTGATATTTTTGAATTTCGATTCACTTAATGTTATTGTCTGTTATACCCTTTGCGCATTATACGCGGTTATAAATATCTTCGTATCTTTCAATATCATCTTCGCCAAAGTAGTCACCCAGCTGAACCTCGGTAAAAATCAAGGTTTCGGTGCTGCTGGTGTTGCTTATGCGGTGGCGGCAGCCTTTTGGAATAAAGAATGTGCTGCCCGGGTGTACGGGGTGCACGCTGTCACCCAGCTGGATAAGGCCTTCGCCCTTGACAATCATCCAGTATTCTTCACGGCGCTGATGGCTCTGCAGGCTTAGCTTCTGGTTTGGGGAAACATAGATAACCTTGCCCTGAAACATCTCGTTAAGCACTGTTGTCTTGTAAAAACCCCATGGGCGTGCAAAGATTTCGTGTTCCAGAATGATATCATCAAGGCTGGAAAAATCAAAGTCGGTGCTGAAGGTGATGTCTTTAAGCAGCAGAACGTGCAGATTGCGGCGGGTGATAATGTTGATAAGGTGCTTCTGGCTGTCCATTACAGGCAGAAACTCAAAGCGTTCATCACGAAAAGCTTCGATGGCATCGGAAAGCCCGTCGCTTTCTTTAAGGTATGTAATGTTTTTGCACACACTGTCTTCAATGTTTCGGCTTAAATCCTGATTTTTAAGGATACTGCGGCGGATATCACCGTCGGTAAGTGTGCCTATAACTTTGTTTTCGCAGTCCACAACCACAAGAAATTTAACCTTGCGGTCATTCATCTGCTGCAAAGCTTCGTACAGTGATACATCGTTTGTAATAACATAGTTTTTCATGGAAAAACTCCTTATTTTTTATTTGCCAGAATAAGCTCGGCAACTTCGCGTATTGCGCCTTCGCCGCCCTTTGCCCTGGTGATGTAAACTGCGGCATTCTGTGCCACCGCCATACCATCGGCAACGCTGCAGCCAAAGCCAACAGCTTCGATAACCGCTGTATCGTTGCGGTCGTCACCTATATAGGCAATTTCGTCATATTTAAGGCCGTATTTTGCGCAGATTGCATCCAGCACTTCCATCTTGTTGCTTATGCCGATATGGCATTCGTCAGCCTTTACTTTAAGGGCACGGCGCTGGACAAGGCCTATTTTTTCGCCTGTGATAATGCCAAATTTAACGCCCTGTTCGCGCAGCATTGCAATGCCCATGCCGTCTTTGGTGTTGAACTTTTTAAGCTCGTCACCATTTTCGCTGTAGTACATACCGCCGTCGGTCAGACAGCCGTCACAGTCGGTAAGCAGCATTTTTATCTTTGCAAGGCGGTTGTCTTCTTTTTTTGCGCTCTGTTTTTTAAGCAGGTGCTCAATAACAATCCAGTCGCTTGGCTCGTCAATTTCAAAGTAGGTTTCTTCTGCCATTTCGTGCACGCCAACCCTGCCGCTTAAACGGCATTCGTCCCGCAGAAAGTTTTTGCGGCTGTTGATGTAAAATGCGCCGTTTTCCACAAGATAACCGTCAAATTCCTGACGGCGAGGACGTGCGCGGAAATCATAGTTTGTCGGCACAAATTCGCCGTCTTTTTCCATCCAGTTAAAGCGTTTCTGGCGCACAACGCTGAGCATACTGTCATAGCCTTTTTCTTCAAAGTCTGTGATAGCTTCTGTAAGGTCATCGGCTGTCAGCAGCGGGCTTGTTGCCTGCACAAGAATAAGATTTTCAAAATCGGTATATGTGTTTGCAAAATAAATCATAGCACTTTCGGTGCTTGCTGTATCTGTTGCAGTTTCGGCAGGACGGTCGATGCAAAGCAGTTTTTCGCCGCAGCTGTTTTCAAGGATATATTCGTTAACCTTTTCCTTGATTGCGCCGCTGTCGGTGCAAAGGTACACACGGTCAACCTTAGGGCAGTTTACTGCGGCATCAAGTGTCCAGTAAACCAGCGGTCTGCCGTTGATTTTGCGGATATTTTTAAGAGGAATGGATTTGCTGCCTCCTCTTACGGGAATAAAAACAACATATTTGTCCATAGCAGTTTCCTTTTTGGATTGTTTTGTATGCTTTTGTAGGGGAGGGAATGCCCTCCCGCAGCGATGATTATATAACGGGAGGGGATGGAGCCCCTCCCCTACATAGTTTTAAATTATTTGCCTCTGTATTTCAGCTTGTCTCTCTGTACCTGTTCAATTGGCAGAATTTCGCAGGATTTGTAGGACAGTGCCTTGTGTGTGTCGTTAAGGTTTTTAACAAGCAGACGGAAATCTTCCGGTTCAAGGCTTGCTGCGTGGTCAGTGCCTTTCCATGTGCGGTCCAGTGTGTAGTGGCGTTCGATAACTTCTGCACCAAGTGTGTAAGCAGCAATGTCAACTGCGTGGCCGATGTGGTGGCCGCTGAAGCCAATCTGTTTTACTGTATCGCCAAATTTTTCTTTAAGGCGTTTAAGTTCCATAAGGCAGATATCTTCGTATGGCACAGGGTAGCCGCTTGTGCAGTCATAAAGCACAAGGTCCTTGTTTCTGCCGTTTTTAACAAACAGGTCAACAATCTGTTCTTCTTCAGCGTGTGTTGTCATACCAAGGGAAAGCTGAATTTCGCCGCCGTAGTTGTCGCAAAGCCACTGAAGCATTGTAAAGTGGTTGTTGCAGGCAGAAGGAATTTTGATAAATCTTGGGTTGAGCGGTGCAATTTCCTTTGCAGATGTCAAATCCCAAACGGATGTGGAGTATTCGATGCCTGCTTCGTCGCACCATTCTTTAAGCTGACGGTGCTGGTCTGCTGTAAATTCAAGAAATTCGCGGTGTGCACCGTATGTGTCGCCGTAGCTGTTTTTTGGGTTTGGGTGCGGTGCATTGTACTGTTCCGGTGTCAGAAGTTCTCTGTTGCAGCGTTTCTGAAATTTAACTGCATCAGCCTTGCAGAAGTGTGCAGCTGTGCGGATAAGGTCGCGGGCAATTTCCATCTGACCCATATGGTTGCAGCCGATTTCTGCAATTACAAAAGGTTTGTTATATGTGCTCATATCTTTAAATCCTTTCTTTATATAAAATGAATGTTTAAACAGATTGATACAAATGGTGCTTGGCAGTGCCCCATTTAATTTATATTATCATAAACAGCGGTCAAAACACAATTATTTCAACAGCAGATTATAATCGATAAAGCGGTTTTTTTCCAAAGGCAGAGGATATACTGTCCAGTCGTCGCTGATTTTTGATATGTCATCAATTTTTACCACGGTAATTTCCTTTTCGGTAAACAGCGGTTTCACATCGCTTATGCGGTAAACCTTGCGGCCCATAATAACTGCGGTGGACATAACGCTGGACACGGTGCCAAACATAACACGGCTTGTGCACATATCTTCCATCAGGCTTGCGTTGCTGCTCTGGCTTATTTTAAGCCCAAGCTGTTCTGCAACAGGTGTGCACAAACTCTGCATTTTGGGGTTGATTGCAGGCGGAAACCGCACCAGCACATCACAGCCTGTTTTTTCGCCCAGCTGTGCAAGCTGTGCAAAAATCTTCTGCTGCATCTCAAAATCACTTTGAACAAGTGCCTCGTCCTTTTCGTTGATTATGGCACTCATCATATACACAATCTGATTTTTTGCAGGATATTTTGCATATTCCGCACTTGCGTTTTCAAAGCTGATTTCGGGGTTGCCAACGGCGCAAAGTTCAACCTGCTGACCGAACATCGGCTGATATTCCATAAAGGTTTTGTGAAAATGCAGGTCGCTTTCGCTCCAGCAGCAGAAGCTGTCGGTGTATGCAAAGCGGAGAATAGGCAGCTTCTGGTCGGCGGGGTATATACACTGTGAGGAGTGGTGTTCCATCTGCTGTGTGGGTATACCCAGTTTGCGCAAAGCTGTTATTATCATCACATCACGCAGATTGTACTGGTTTATGGTGATGTATTTTGTGATTTTGTGGTTTTTAAGTGTTTCTGTCAGCAACTGAATGCGGGCGGTGTACTCTGTGCGCAGAGTGTCAAAAAGCTGCTGTGTCTCTGCAAAACAGCTTTCGCAGGTATCGCCCCTTGCAATAATATCAAGAAAATATCTTTCCACCGCAACCACGGCATCCTTAAGCTTTGCGCCGCTTATACTGCCCTGCCACATAACAGGCTTGACAGTAAAGCTGGAGGGGATAAATCTTACACCGCTGCGGTTTACGATAATTCTTGTGTCGCATTCGGACAGGAAATGTGTCACATCACAGTGTTTTTTTATCTCTGCCAGAGTTTTTGTATAGCGCAGATTGTGCACAAAGGTGTGGCTTAACATAACTGCTTCTTTGTCGGGCAGTTTTTCAGCCGATTTTCTGCGGTTTGCAAGCTCTTTGCGGTGCAAAGGTGTAAACAGTTTGCGCATCACACCTTTTGGCAGGTCCATATCCTCTTCGTCATAGTTGAAAAGCATATCAAAGCTTTTTATTTTGGGATATCGGTTGGTTGCATCATAAAAGATAAGGCTGAGCACAGGAAAGATATCGCTGTACTGCTGCAGTGCCTTTTCGCCCAGCAGATTTTCTACAGTAAGTGTATTCTGTTCCATATGCTTCTCCTTTTTGGGTTATTTTGAAATAATTTCCTTAAAACTGTCGATAATTCTGCGCAGTTCGTCCTTTTCGACAAAGTTAAGTTCGGTGCGGCTTTTTGCATAAGCGGCAACTTCGGCAACTTCTTTTTTGCTGAACACGCCTTTGTTGCGGCGGTATTCAAAGAACGGGTGTTTAAGTGCCTTGATTTTTGACAGATGGCACAGCGCAATATTAATATTTGAGTTCCAGAATTTCTGATATTTCTGATAATCGGCAATTCTTTCCTTGTTGGAACTGTAATGCCAGTAGTGGTGGCTCTGGTAGTTTTCGTCCTTGTAGGTTTCTTCAAACCAGTCGCAGATGCGCTTGTAGGTTGGTTCTTCGGTCTGTGCATAGCATTCGAAGAACAAATCGTCATCGATAGGCTGTGCCTTTGCATCCAGCGGAAGCTCCAGACTTTCGGCAAAGCCTTCGTAGGTTTTTATGGAGTTGCCGTTTTCAAACAGACGGTAGGTTACGCGGTGGTCAAGTGGCAGAGGCTCCAGCAGGAAAGACTGCTTGCCCGAAACATAAACTTCGGCAGCGGCAGTGCTTGTCCAGTTGTAAATTTTGTCGCAGGCATTAATCCAGTGCTTGATAGGCTCTTTGGAAAGGCAGAAAAAGTTTGGAAATTCCTTCTGCAGTTCAAGCAGAAATTCTGCTTCTGCTTCTGCAGGGTGAGCACGGTAGATAAACTGAATGTCAGGATACTGCTGTGAAGCCTTTTTCATCCAGTCGTAGATTGCCTTCTGGCCGTCAATAACTGTCTGTGCGTGCAGGTCGCTGAAATCTATGCTGCTTTTTGGCTTGTTGCCGCGCGGCAGACTGGTGTAGGAGAAAGAGGAGATAAACAGCATTGTGGTCTTGCTTTTATCCAGGCCGTATTTGTCAAACAGCACATCTTTTGGGATGATATAGCCCGAAAATTCAGGGCGGTAAAAGTCCAGTGAAATGCAGCCTGTAACCCGCAGCATTTCTTCCGGCACGCCAAATTTTTTCATCAGGCGCTGTTTTGTGTTTTCGCCCCAGCAGATGTGGCGGGTTTTAAGGCTTTCGCCCCAGAAATCCCAGCTGGTTGTGCCTTCACTTTCCACATAGCCGTTGTGCAAAATCTGTTCCCACTGCATATTGATAACTTTTTTGAAGTGTGGGTTGAATTTTGTAAAGAATTTGTATGTGGTTGTGTTGTAGCAGGCGGAAACCACAAGCACCTCAGCATCATAGTCAGGGTACTCGTGTTCCACAGCTTTCCAGCTGTTGATGATGGCAGTTGTATAGCCGCGTTTTTCCAGCTCTGCGCACAGCAGACAGATGTTTTCCAGCTCTCTGTTGCGAACTTCGTATATAAATAAAAAATCTACTTTTTCCATTTAAAATCTCTTTCGATAAAAAGATAAAATTTATATTTCAGATAATTTGCAAACTTAACATTACGTTGTCACTCTGAACGAAGTGAAGAGTCTCTATGTTCTTGCGGATTAATTTTAAAGTATGAGTTTTATCAAACCTGGGGATTCTTCGTCACTTGCGTTCCTCAGAATGACATACAAAAATGGGTTAATGGTTTTCGTTTTGCAGGGTTAAATCATTTCCCAAGTTAAAATAGTGTCTTCTTCCAAATCCATAAGCACTTTTCTGCCAACCACAATATCCATATATCTTGGGTTGATGCCTGTGCCCGGGCGTTTTGGCATAAGGTCCTGTTCGGTGATAACTTCACCGGCTTTCATATCTCTTGTCAGCACAAGGCTGCGGCGTGCTTCACGTCTTGGCACCATTTCGCAAGGGAAAACAGTTTTTTCACTGCTGCCAAGTGCTGCCATAAGCACATCAACATTTGCAACAAATTTGCGGAAGTCGGCAGGGTCGCCTGCGTGATAGTGGTCGTTGCCTTTAAGTGTTTTGTTAAGTGTAAAGTGTTTTTCGATAACTTCGGCACCCAGCATCCATGCAGCTGTAAGAATTGCCATATTGTCATCAGGCATTGTGTGGTCGCTGTAGCCAATCATAAGGTCAGGGAAAACGCGCTTGAGTGTCTTGATAACATTGAGGTTTGCGTTTTCGTTGATTGTAGGGTAGCTCAGTACACAGTGCAAAAGACAAATCTGGTTGTTGCCTTCTTCCTTGATTACGCGCACAGCTTCTTCCGCTTCGGACAGATAGGCAGCACCAAGAGAGATGTAAATCGGTTTGCCTTTTCTTGCAATATGACGGATAAAAGGTGTGTTGGAAAGGTCAGATGAAGAAATCTTGTACACATCAACCATGTCTGCGAGATAGTCTGCAGAAGCATAGTCAAAAGGTGTGCTCATAAAGTCGATGCCAACTTCCTTGCAGTAGCGGCAAAGTTCTTCGTAGTCTTCCTTGTTGAAGTGGTCGTGCTTTAAAAACAGCTCGTGCTGGGTTTTTGTAGGCTCCTTGCTTGTGTCCCAGTAAGCAGGGCTGTTTTTGCTTACGATGGTGTTTGCTTTGTAAGACTGGAATTTGGCTGCATCACAGCCTGCTTCCTTGGCATTTTTAACATACATTTTTGCAGCTTCCATCGGTGTGATGCCAAGCTCTTTTGCTGTGTCGTAAAAGTTAACGCCGATTTCGGCAATAAGATAAGGTTTTTTCATAAAATTACCTCATAGGTTTATAATTCTGATATTTCCGGGGGTGAAATGGGGGTGGAGCCCCCTCATATTAAATATGTATTGTCGCTCGATTTGCGCAAATACAGAGGCGCGGTGTGTGCGGACCTGCACACGGAAGCGCCAAACATAAAGCGACAATGTGGTGCCTTGTTCGCGAGGGGCGCTGCGTCGCAATCAGCGCCACTTTTGGTCACTTTTGGTGTCAAAAGTGACATGCGAAGCATAAGCGGTAAAAGGGGTGCAACCCCTTATTACAAATCATTAATCAGGCTTACAACACGGTGTCTGCCGCCTCGCAGGTCGTTTTTAAGCAGTGTGTTGTGATAGTCTTCGCGGCTTTCCTTATCCATGGTCATAAGCAGGTTAAGGTTAGATTCTATCAGGCGGTCGTTAGGGTTTAAGCCAAGATAGATAAAGCCGTTTTCGTTGATAACAAAGCCGTGGCTTTCTTCCCGCTTGTTCTGTGCCATAACAATGGACGGAATGCCAAGAAGTGCCAGCTCGTAGCTCGTTCTGCCGCGGCTTGTCACTGCAACGTCGCAGGCTGCCATAAGGGCAGGCATATTTTTAACATCGTGATACACGGTGATATTTTCGTATTTGTTATACTCCATCAGCTGGTCCACGTTGTGCTTCGCACGGCCCAGAACAACTGTAAAATTGTATTTTGCATATTCAGGCTTTCTGATAATTTCAAGCAGCCTGTCGCTGTAGTTCTGAGGGTCTGCACCGCCAAAACTGATAAATACGTTTTTAACCTCGTCCTTAACAGTTATCGGCTCGTACATCATAAACATCTTTGCGGCGATAAAATATCTTTCACCGCAGTGGAATTTGCTGGAGTGGTTATCGTTGTTAAACAAAGCGTTAAACACTAAATCAGCATGGTATGCGCCCTCGCCGTCATCCTCAAAGTTGATGATTTTTGCCTTTGGCATCGCCTGACGCAGAGCAATCATATAGTCGATGGAGGTGGTAAGGATATCGTTGATAAAGATATCATACTGCTTCTCCCGCAGTATGCCAAACAGCTCGCCTATGCCGTTAACAGGGATAAGGTTGTGTGTGGTGCTGCCGAAGATAGCAGGGTTTGTCTGGTTGATATCGTAATAGATATCAGGCTTAACATAAAATTCGTCACTCAGTTCAAGTGCACGGTAAACGTGGCCTGTGCCACGGGTGTTGTTGCCGTTTACATAGAAGGCAACAGTCTTTTTGCCAAGAAGATATTCTGCGGTGCGCAGGTCCTGGAAAGTGTCGATGTCCACAGCTTCGTCACTGCCGATTTCAAAAACTTCCACCTTTGCGCCAATACGGCTGTCGGGTTTGAGGGCGCGGCGGTTGGTAACCACAAATGCACCTGTTTCCATATAGTTTGGCGGCAGATACTGGCGGTTAAGGCGTTTTTCATAGTTTGGCTTAAGGTTGCCGTTTTCGTCACGGCCCCAGCTTAAGTGCGGGGCATTGATGGCCGAAATTACTGTGTCAAGGTCCTTTTCAATAGCATATCTGATTGCAGCATCAAGGGTTGAAGCCTTAAGGGTAGGGCTGGTAGGCTGCATTGTAACAACATAGTCAAACTCCTTATCCTTTGCAGCATCGTAAATAACGCCGTCAAGGGTTGCCTTGCTGTCGCACAGTTCGGCACTGCGGTGATGCACACTTATGCCCATCTGCTGTGCCACAATCTCAACCTCGGGGCTGTCTGTTGTAACCACAATATCGGTGATGTATTCACTTTTTCTTGCGTTGTCAAGGCTGTAGTAAATCATAGGTTTACCGCCAAGCAGACGTATGTTTTTGTTTGGTATACCCACCGAGCCTGCCCGTGCAGGAATAACGGCCAAAATTTTCATAAGCATTTACCTTTTAATATCAATAGGTTTTATATTTATTATTTAATACATTCTTTTATCTTTGCAACAACTTCCCGTATGCTTTCTTCCGGCACATAGTTAATCATCATACGGCTTTCGTGATAATTGTGCTTGTTTTTGACATCCTGCTTGCTGAAGATGCCAACCTTGCGGCGCACATCCCAGAAGCTGTGTTTCCACTCGGGGTGGTTTTTAGCCATATTGCAAAGTGCAATGTTAAGGTGGCTGTGCCAGAACATACCATAGATTTTGTCAAATCTGCCGTTGTCCTTAGGATAGTTGTGACTGTGGTAGGTTTCGCTGTGGTATGTTTCTTCAAGACAGTCACAGATGCGCTTGTAAACAGGTTTTTCGTCCTGCATATAGCAGCTGCAGAAGGCCTCTTTGTCAAGTGGCTGGCTTGGCACATCGCTGTCGAAGGTAAGGGTGTCGGCAAAGGTTTCGTAATCGCGGATTATATTGCCGTTTTCAAAAAACGGATAGGTCACGCGGTGGTCAATCGGTGTCGGTTCCACAAGAAAAGCCTGCTTGCCGCTGGCATAAACCTCTGCAGCACTGGTACTGGTCCAGTTGTAAATCTTGTCACAGGCCATAATCCAGTGCTTGATTGGCTCTTTGCTGAGTATAAAAAAGTTTTTGTACTCTTTTGTAAGCTCTGTAAGTGTTGCGTTTTCCGGTTCGGACGGGTGTGCACGGTACACAAACTGCATTTCCGGGTGTTCTGTGCAGCCTTTTTTTACCCATTCCATCAGCCCTGCCTGGCTGTCGATGGTGTTCTGCACAAACACCTCGTTAAAGTTGCCGCTGCATTCGCCCATATTTTCCTTTGGCATTGTTGCAATGGCAAAGGAAGAAATGAAAAGAGCTGTCTTTTTGTCGGGGTCAATGCCGTTTGTGCGGAAAAGCTCTTCCCTTGGAATAATAAAGGAAGAAAATTCAGGGCGGTAGAAGTCAAGGGATATGCAGCCGCATACCTTTAAAAATTCTTCCGGTACATTGAATTTTGCCATAAGGCGCTGTTTTGTGTTTTCGCCCCAGCAGATATGACGGGTGCGCAGGGCTTCTCCGCTGAAATCCCAGCTGGTTTTGCCCTCTGCTTCAACATAGCCGTTGCGCAGCACCTGTTCCCACTGCAGACTTACAACCTTTTTAAAGCTGTATACAAAGTTTGTGAAAAATCTGTAGGTATCAGTGTTGTAGCAGGCAGAAATTATTACCGTGTTTGCATCATAGCTTTCGTATGGGTGGTTTATTGCCCGCCAGCTGTTGAGAAATGCGGTGGTGTAGCCACGCATTTCAAGTTCGGCAGCAAGCAGAGAGATGTTTTCCAGCTCTCTGTTTTTAACCTCGTATATAAATAAAAAATCTACCTGCTTCATAAAAAATCAGTTTCCTTTGTGATATTCAAGTTTTTCAACAGTAAGGAGATTATAACCCCATCTGCCAATATCCCAGCTGAAGTCATTTCTTCTTTTGTTTTCGGAAATTTCAAAACCAAACAGAGAAAGGCGTTCTTCATGCAGAACAAATCTGCCGGCGTTTGGCTCGCCCCAGCGAAGTTCGCAGAAATATTTGCCCTGTGCAAGGTTGGAAAGATCGAGTTCAACATCAAAATAGCCATTGTCTGTGGTTTCGCTGAAATCCATATACTCTGTCATATAGCTGCCTACAAGGTTAACGCCGGCATAGCGGACGGAGATAAGGCATGCCACATTTTTTACAGGTTTGACTATTTTTACGCCAAAGCGGACTTTGAGTTTTTCTTTTGAATCAAAAATAAGGTTGTCACGGTCAAGAATTTCAAAGCTTGTTATGCAGCCGCACTGATTGGCAGGGAATTTTTCAGGCACATCCAGTTCCTGTTTAAGCTCAAATTTAAAGCTTTCTTCAGAGTATATGCGGATAGCTTCTTCAACGTCACCGTCAAAAATGATTTTGCCTTCCTTCATAACAATGCAGCGTGTGCAGATCTGACGGACAGTTGACATGTTGTGGCTAACATAAAGGATTGTTCTGCCTTCTTTTGTGGAGGCGGCACTCATACGGGAAAGACACTTTTTCTGGAAAGCAACGTCGCCAACTGCCAGAACTTCGTCCATAATCATAATATCACTGTCAAGATGAGCAGCAACGGAGAAAGCCAGCTTAACATACATACCGCTGGAGTAGCGCTTTACAGGAGTATCTATAAACTCTCTTACTTCACTGAATTCAATAATTTCATCCATTTTGGCATCAACTTCAGCTCTGGTCATACCAAGGATGGTGCCATTCATATAGATGTTTTCACGGCCTGTAAGCTCAGGGTTGAAGCCGGTGCCAACCTCCAGCATACTGGTGATTTTACCGCGCAGGATAATTTCGCCTTCGGTAGGGGCGGTAACACGGCTGATAAGCTTGAGCATTGTGGATTTGCCTGCGCCGTTAAGCCCGATAACACCAACAGCTTCACCAGGCATAATATTAAGGTCAACGCCATTAAGAGCCATAAGTGTCTGGCCCTGAAGACGTTCTTCGCCGATTCTTATGTTAGGGTCTGGTTTGCCCATCTTTTTTGCCCAGAAACTCTGCCAGTCGGATTTAAGGGTTTTGTTGTTGATAACACCCAGACGGTAGCGCTTTTTAAGGCCTTTTATTTCAATAATAGGTTTCTGTTCCATAGTTTTATTCTGTTCCATAAAATGCACCTCCATCAAACTGTATCCACAAAGTTTCTTGCAGAGCGGTTAAATGCAATTATACCTATAAGTAAAGCAATAACGGTTATTACAATAGAAATAGCCCAGCTGCCAATCATACAGCCGCCTCTGCCCAGCAGAGCATAGCGGAAGTTGTGGATAATCGGAGTCATAGGGTTTAAAAGCAGCACTTTGTGCATCCAGCCGCCTGTGTTGCTCATGGAGTAAACAACAGGTGTAAGGTACATCCACAGCTGCATGCCAAGGCTGATGATAAATACAAAGTCGCGGTATTTGTATGTAAGGCAGGAGAGAACAAGACCTACTGCAAGACAAAGCAGAATTGTGTGAAGCAGAATAAACGGAATAAGCAGCATTCGTGGAGCGATATGCAGTTCTGTTCCTGTAAATTTGTAAATAAAGAAGAATACCATCAGTGAAACAAACTGCATCAGGAAGTTGATAAAGCCGCTGATAACATGTGAAAGAGGAATTGTAAGACGCGGGAAATAAACCTTGCCGTAAACGCCTGCATTTGCACGGAAAGTGTTTGCATTGGTGTTTATACAGTTGGCAAAGAAGTTCCACAGTGTGTTACCGGACATATAGAACAGAAAGTGTGGAAGACCGTCTGTTTCAAGACCTGCAAAGTTACCGAAAACAAAGGTGAAAACAACAGATGTAATGATAGGGTTAAAGATAAGCCAGATAGGGCCGAGAACAGTCTGCTTGTAAACAAGGCGGAAGTTTTTCATAACCAGTTCGTAAAGAAGGTCTTTATATTCCCATACTTCCTTGATATTGAATTCAATTTCTCCGGCAGGCGGACGGATAACAATTTCTTTATTTTTTGCCATAAAAATTATTTTCTCCTTTATATAAATGTCATTATTTATCATTAAGAATAGCAGACAGAATGTTTTCCACAGTTTCTGCAGCATATTCAATGGTAGCATCTTTAAACAGCACTTTCACTGTTTCAAAATCTGATATTCTGCCCTTTGCATCACGCAAAAAGTTTTCAAGGGCAGTACAGTCGGGGGCGAAGTCTTCAAATGTGAAGCCTGAAGGATATCTGTCAAAGTATTCACGGCTTGGACAGTTTTTTATCTTCTGCACATTTACCACAGGTTTGCCAAGGGAAAAATAGTCAAATATCTTGCTGGGCACCTGATTGTCCAGAGTATTGGACAGATTAAGCAGAAAATCCGCTTTTTTCATGGTTGCAACAGCACGGTCAAAGCTGACAGCCTCGTGATGAATTATGTTCTGCGGATATTCTGTGCGGAACTGCTGCAGGGCACGGCTGGTGCTTGTGCCCAGAAAATACACCCTTATTTTTCTGCCCGCATCAATAAGACTGCAGATGTTCTGCAGAAATATCTGCGGACTTCGGTATTCGTCGTCCAGCAGACCGCAGAAAAGCAGATTGGTATATTCACTGTCAAATGCGAACACACTTTCGCCGCTGTTCTGCTGTGCAGGTTTTATATTTGGAAAATTAAGCGGTGTCATTTTGCAGGTGTAAGGCTGATACCGCTTGTCCTGCAGGTACAGACGGTACAGTGCAGGGGTGGTGATAATATGCCTTGCCTTTTCAAACAGTGCTGTTTCCTGCTTTATGTGTTCTGCCTCGTCCTTTGCAAACTGCGGCAGGCGGTGCAGCCCCCATGGGTCTGCCTGATACAGACATACGGGCACGATACCATCAAGCTGTCTGCAAACGGCATCAGCTTCTTCAAAAGGCATATACACGGCAACAACCGCATCAAAATTCTCGCTGACAACAAGTTTTTTAACCCGTTCTGCAAAAAGCTGTGCACGCTTGCTGCTGTTGGCAAAAGCTGAATAGCGATAAGCCAGCAAAGCTGCTTTCAGCGGGTGGCAAAGCATAAATTTTTTACGGGCATCTCTGCGCTTTTCTGCTGCAAGCTGTGAGGCGTACAGGTTGAAAGCGCGCTGGGCTTTGTCTTCAGGCAAAGGGCTGTTCCAGCGGATAACTGTCAGTCCGTTATCGCTGGTGGTTTCTTCGTTTGTATCAAGACTGAAACCGCATATATAGCAACTGTGCCCCTGGTTTTGCAGGGCGGCGGCAGTCTGATATACAATTTTATGTGTTGCAGAAAGTATGCTGTTAAGCTTTCCGGTTGCGAATAATATTTTCATTATATCTTTTTATAGTAAATCGGTCCGGCACATACTGTGCTATATACCGATTTTTTTCAGAATAAGTTTTACAGTGTAACCAAAACCGTTGTTCTGTACACATTTTATAAAAGTATCTGCGCAGCGGGGGATAAAGGTGATAAACCGCCCTGCCTTGTAAGAGAATGAATTTTTTATTTCAGCAATATCATTCTGTGCAAGCCGCAGCAGTTCACGGGTGCCTTCGTCACCCATATTGTCCGAGTTTTCAATCGCCCCGGCAGAGATGCGCAGAATATCGGTGATGGAACGTCCTGTGGCCGATTTTTCAAAATGGTCAAGTATTGCGGCAAACTGTACGTCGTTGGCATCGCTGAAATCGTTGGATTTGTACAAAGCTTCATTCTGGCTGCCCTTGATGTTTTTTACATCTTCAGAGGCTGCGGCCAGAACAACAGGAACATTGTGCACAATTTCGTTAACTTTCAGCCACAAGTCGTCGGCGTTCACGCAGTTTGCGACAATAAAATCCTTGTTGAATGCGGTTTCGCCAAAGCAGTCAGGCGGATAGAGAACACCGCCCACACCAACAGCCAGCAGGGCGTGGTTGGGATAGTGCACGGTCTGTACACCGCGCTTCCACAGACGGTATCCGTTAAGGTTTCCGTCACCGGAAAAGGTTATCTGGTGTGCGCGCAGGCAGGACACTGCAAAAGGAAAACGCTCATAGGATTTTAAAAGGGTTTCAATAACGTTTTCTTTGTAAACAACATCGTCGTCAACGGTGATGGTTATATCGTGCGGATATTTCTGCATAGTATAGAAATACTTTTTGTGGGGACGTATATCGTCACACCACATAATTTCCAGCCCGTTTTCCTTAAGCGTTGTAAGCTCTGCAGGCAAATCTGCTTCTTCCATAGGAAACTGGTCACGGCTGAGCCACAGCAGAATGCGGTCAGGCTTTACCGACTGGTTGATTATCGAACGGATAACCTGCGGAACAATTGAAATTCTTGCGGGAAAAGAGGTCAGGGAAACATTGACTTTGATATCTGGTCTGTATGCCACAGGGTCTCCTCCTTGTGTAAATGATAAAGGCTGTTATCTTAAACTTTCGGCACAGAGCACAACCCTGGCCATCTGTGCCTGCCAGCTGTAATGTTCTTTTGCAAAGCTGTTCATTGTTTCGCATATCTGCGGAATTGCTTTTACACTGCGGTAAAAGCTGAGCACGGCATTGATATCCAAAGGTGTTGCGTCGTTTGCTATGCGCATACAGAAAGGTGTGTTTTCGTCTATGTTAAGCTCGCTGTTTGCATAGACAAAAGGTTTGCCCATAGCGGCGTATTCCCTTGTCTTAAGCGGGGAAACCGCTTCCATGCCCATTTTGTACATACCGAGAATGGAAAGCCCTATCTGGCATCTGTCAAAAATCTCAATCAGCTCGTCGCCTGTGCGGTGACCGTGGAAGATAACATAATCCTGCAGATTGTACTTTGCGGTAAGTTCTTCCCAATAGCTGCGCTCCTGGCCGTCGCCTACAAGGTGCAGGTAAACAGGAATTTCAGGGTCTGATGCCATATAGTTTTTAATGCCTTCAATGGCTCTTTCATATCCGTGGCAGGGGCTCATTGCCGAAACTGCAATCATATCCATGCGGTCATCGGGGAACACAGTCGGTGTAAAACGCACAGTGTCAAAGTCCACACCGTTGTCAAGACAGATTGCCGGCACGCCAAAAATTTCTGTGTGCTTTGAAAAGGTGACAAATCTGTCCAGATATCTGTGGTATCTTGTGCGGTACATCTTGTCCATAACCGCAGCGGCCTTGTAGGAAAGGGCGGTGTAGTGCTTGTTCAGTTCGTCGTAAGGATATGTTGGTATTTCCTCAATGGTAACAATGCCTTTCTTCTTGAAAATTTCCAGAGTTTTAAGATGGAAAGGCGAGCAGAAAATTCTGCGTATGTAAACCATATCTACAGCAAGGTTTTCAGCTGCCCAGCGCATGCCTTTCTGCAAAGCCATGTAATAGCCCACAGGGTTTGCATTTACGCTGAAAAGCTCCTTTGCGGTACCTTTGCTGCACAGAAGAATTTTATCTTTGCTGAAGGTAAAATACCACACGTTGTGACCAAGACTTTCAAAGGCTTTTATCTGCCCGTCTATTTTTTTCTCAACGCCGCTTTTGCGCATTGGATTTATAAAAGCACTGAATAAAATGTTCATATTTTTATCGACACTCCATAAATCAGATAGTCATTTGTGTTTGCTTGTGCTGCGTGTGCAGCAATAAAAGGGTTATTCCCAGAGTTTTGCAGGATAGGTGCCGTCTGTGTGCATATCTGCCATGGCTTTCTGCACCATAGGCTTATCCTCTTTGTATGTAACGCCATACCATTTGTCGCTGCTTGTAAGCACTTTAACAACGGCTTTTTCGCCTTCGATAAGTTTTGTTACAACGCTTGGCAAAAAGTATTCGCATTTTTCAGGGTTGATTTCAAGGTTTGCAGACAGAAAATCAGGGAAACCTGTCCAGGCTTCTGTTACAAAATCCTTTGTAAAGCCCCACATATTCATTGAAACAGGGGTTGTGTTTTCAAGGCAGACTGTGCTGTCGTCGCCAAGTATGCTCACTGCGCAGCCGTCGCCTTTTACAATTTTTGTGTGTTCGGTAACCTTTGCAAGATAACCGTTTTCGTCTGTTTCGCACACACCGCGGCTTACGTGGCCGTTTTCTGTAAGTGTCTTTGCCAGTTCGTAGGCAACCATACAGAACGGATACGGATTTGCAGGGTGGTCAGCGCTCAGATAGTCATAAATAACCCTGAAAGCGTCTGCACCGTAATAGTCATCTGCGTTTATTGCAACAAACGGGCCGTCAATGATATCTCTTGCAGCAAGAATTGCATGTGCTGTGCCCCATGGCTTTTTGCGGCATTCCGGCACGCTGAAGCCTTCCGGCAGGTCGGCAATATCCTGATAAGCGTATTTGACATTTATAAATTTGCTTACCCTGTCGCCTACAGCGGCTTTGAAATCTGCTTCAATTTCTTTCTTGATGATAAAAACAACGGTTTCAAAGCCTGCTTTTTTGGCATCGAAAAGGGAATAGTCTATAATGATTTCGCCGTTTGGACCAACAGGGTCAATCTGTTTCAACCCGCCATAGCGGCTGCCCATACCTGCTGCCATAACAACTAAAATAGGTTTGTTCATTGTGTTGTCTCCTTGTGATATGCTGCACATCAAATGGGTGCGCAGTGTATCTGATATAAAATAAAATTAGTCTTCGAAGCCGTTTGGGTTCTGGCTCTGCCATCTCCAGGCATCACGGCACATTTCTTCAATGCCGTTTTCAGCTTCCCAGCCCAGTTCGTCCTTTGCTTTCTTTGCATCTGCATAGCAGGTTGCAATATCGCCCGGGCGGCGGTCTTTTATAACATACGGCACAGCCACGCCGTTTGCCTTTTCAAAGCTGTTTACCATATCCAGCACGCTGTAGCCTGTGCCTGTGCCGAGATTGTAAATGTTGAGGCCGCTGCCTTTTTCCAGCTTGCTGAGTGCTTTGACATGGCCTTTTGCCAGGTCAACAACGTGGATATAGTCTCTCACGCCTGTGCCGTCATGTGTGTCATAGTCATTGCCGAACACACCCAGCTGTTCCAGCTTGCCCACGGCAACCTGTGTAATGTAAGGCATAAGGTTGTTTGGAATGCCGTTTGGATTTTCACCTATTTTGCCGCTGATATGTGCGCCGATAGGGTTGAAATATCGCAGAATAACCACGTTCCATTCGCTGTCTGCCTTCTGCACGTCGGTCAGTATCTGCTCCAGCATGCTCTTGGTCCAGCCGTAAGGGTTTGTGCAGATGCCTTTTGGACATTCTTCGGTAATAGGCACAAATGCAGGGTCGCCGTAGATTGTGGCGGAAGATGAGAAGATGATGTTTTTGCAGTTGTGCTTTCTCATCACATCCAGCAGCACAAGTGTGCCTGTGATGTTGTTGTTATAGTATTCCCATGGCTTTGCAACACTTTCGCCAACTGCCTTGAGGCCTGCAAAGTGAATGCAGCTTTCGATATCTTCTTTTTCAAAAATTTCTTCAAGAGCAGCTTTGTCCAGAATGTCGGCCTTGTAAAACTTTACGTCTTTGCCTGTGATTTCCTTTACTCTTTCCAGACTCTTTCTGCTGGAGTTTGAAAGATTGTCAACCACAACAACATCCTTGCCGATGTTCAGAAGTTCAACAACAGTGTGACTGCCTATATAGCCTGCGCCGCCTGTAACAAGAATTGCCATAGGATACCTCCGTATATTATAAAAAACTTACATTTAATACAAACTGAAGCGGGACACAAATACCCACAATAATCCATAATAATTCATTATCTATTTTACCATAAATATTTATGTTGGCAATAGTTTGGCGCAATTTAATTAAGGTATTAATAGTATACAGGCATTAAAGGATAAACCTGTGGGGGTTAAAAGTATAAAATGGTGGTATCAGGTGTGATTTCTGCACAGGAAGCATTTGTACAAAATGATAAAAATTTGTCAAAATCGTCCATGCATAACGATATTTGTGTTTTTTTGTGTGGATATAACAAGCTGCAGTGAAAAAAGCAGTTGACGGTATTATTGATATATGATATCATAATTTTTGCAATTTAATAGCGTAAAATTAATTTGCGAAATATCTAATATCGATTAATCAAAATGGAGGATTATCACAATGAAAAAGATTTTTGCTTTGGCATTGGCAGCAGCTATGGCTATGTCCATGGTAGCTTGCGGTTCTTCTGAACCTGCTGAACCAGAAGTACCAGAAGTTTACAAAACAGGTATGGGTACAGTTATCTCTGCTTCCGTAACAGAAGAAGATGCTGAAAACGAAAAAGGTGCATCCGCACAGATCAACACAAACATCGTTGTTGCAACATTTGACAGCGAAGGTAAAATCGTTTCCGCAACAATCGACGTTGCACAGCAGAAAGCTGCATTCGACATGGACGGTAAAGCAGCTGGCGAAGTTGACCTCAGAACAAAATGCGAAAAAGGCGACGACTACGGTATGCGTGGTGTTTCCGCAATCGGCAAAGAAGTTAACGAACAGTACGCAGCTCTTGCTGAATACTTTGTAGGCAAAACAGTTGAAGAAATCAAAGCTATGCCAACATTCGAAAGAGATGCTAACCACACAGCAGTTCCAGACGTTGAAGACCTCAAAGCTTCCGTAACAATCACAATCCAGGACTACGTAGCAGCTCTTGAAGAAGCATACGCAACAGCTGTTGAAACAGCAGGCGTTCCTGCAAAAACAGGTCTTGGCACAGTTATCTCTGCTTCCGTAACAGAAGAAGATAAAGAAAACGAAAAAGGCGCTTCCGCACAGATCAACACAAACATGATGGCTGTTGCTCTTGACGAAAACGGCGTTATCGTTGCAGCTATCCTCGACGTTGCACAGCAGAAAGCTGCATTCGACCTCGAAGGCAAACTTGCTGGTGAAGTTGACCTCAGAACAAAAGTTGAAAAAGAAGGCGACTACGGCATGAAAGGCGTTTCCGCTATCGGCAAAGAATACTACGAACAGGCTAAAGCATTCACAGACTGGATGGTTGGCCAGACAGTAGAAGATGTTCTTGCTATGCCAACATACGAAAGAGATGCATCCCACACAGCTTGCCCAGACGTTGAAGACCTCAAAGCTTCCGTTTCCATCACAGTTGGTGACTACCTTGCAGCTCTTGAAGAAGCAGCAGCAATGGCTAAATAATTCTTTCTGATAAAAGATTGGATATTGTTTACAAAACAGGTTCCGCATTTGCGGAGCCTGTTTTTTTGCAGAAAAATTAAGTTGTAATTAAAATGTAATGTTTATTTTCAAAAAACTTCACATAGTTAAAAAAATAACAATAGTTGGGAAAATAAATATATATACTGCGGGATGAAATCTTATAAAAAGCGGTTTGGCTTTAATAAATAAAGCGACAATAAATTTTATAATAATTAATTGTATAAAATCTTTATATATGGCGGCAGAAAAAGATGTTGACTTAATTTTGTTGATGTGATATTATACACTCTGCAATTTATACACAGAAATAAGTTGCAGACAATATCTGATATCGACAAATTTAAACGGAGGAATTATCACAATGAAAAAAGTACTTGCACTTGCTCTTGCAGCAGCAATGGCTCTTTCCATGGTAGCTTGCGGTTCTTCTGCACCAGCAGAACCAGAAGCTCCAGAAGTTACTTACAAAACAGGTCTCGGCGTTGTTGTTGAAGTAGCTCCAACAAACGAAGATGCTGAAAACGAAAAAGGTGCAGCAGCACAGGTTACATCCACAATCGTAGCAGCAACATTTGACTCTAACGACACAATCGTTTCTGTATCCATCGACGCAGCACAGCAGAAAGCTTCTTTCGACCTCGAAGGCAAAGTTGCTGGCGAAGTTGACCTCAGAACAAAAGCTGAAAAAGAATTTGACTACAACATGGTTGCATACGGCGGCGCAGTTGCAGAATGGTTTGAACAGGTTGACGCTCTTGAAGCTTGGATGACAGGCAAAACACTGGCAGAAGTAACAGGCATGGAATTCACAGAAAACAGCCACGGTTACACAGACACACCAGCTGCTGAAGACCTCAAAGCTTCCTGCACAATCTCTATGTCCGCATTCCTTGAAGCTCTCCAGAAAGCATACGACAACGCTGTTGAAACAACAGGCGTTCCTGCAAAAACAGGTCTTGGTATCGTAGTTAGCGACACAGTTGCTGACGAAGATGCAGAAAACGAAAAAGGCGCTTCCGCACAGATCGACACAACAATCGCTGCAATCGCTCTTGACGAAGCAGGCACAATCGTTGCTTCCCAGATCGACGTTGCACAGCAGAAAGTTGCATTCGACATGGACGGTGTTGCTGGCGAAACAGACCTCAGAACAAAAACTGAAAAAGAATTCGACTACAACATGGTTGCATACGGCGGCGCAGTTGCAGAATGGTTCGAACAGGTTAACGCTTTCGAAACATGGATGAACGGCAAAACAGTTGCAGACGTAACAGGTATGGAATTTGCAGAAAACAGCCACGGTTACACAGATACACCAGCTGACGAAGACCTCAAAGCTTCCTGCACAATCTCCATGTCCGCATTCCTTGAAGCAATCCAGGAAGCTGCAGACGCTGCAAAATAATTTATATCTTTAAGATATAGTTTATAACGCAAATTAAAAGCAGACACTCCGGTGTCTGCTTTTTTGTATGCAAAAATATAAGGGACGGATTTCTCCGCCCCCTGATATTGATAATTAATAACCGAAAACACCGTCCAGGCTTTCGTCCTGCACAATCCATTCGCTTTCAACGTCGATAACACGGTATTCTTCCTTTGTATCACGTACGATAACTGTTTTGATACCGCTGTTGATAATCATGCGCTTGCACATGCTGCAGCTGTTTGCATTGGACACAAGTTCGCCTGTTTTTGCATCTCTGCCCACAAGGTACATTGTGGCGCCAATCATCTCGCTTCTTGGCGCGCTGATAATTGCATTTGCTTCGGCGTGTACACTGCGGCACATTTCGTATCTTTCGCCGCGTGGAATGTTCAGCTTTTCCCTTACACAGTAGCCAAGGTCACAGCAGTTTTTTCTGCCTCTTGGTGCGCCTACATAGCCTGTGGAGATAATTTCGTCGTTCTTTACGATAATTGCGCCATAGTTTCTGCGCAGGCAGGTACCGCGCTGAAGAACAGTTTCGGCAATATCGAGGTAATAGTTTATCTTGCTTCTTCTCATATATGTATCCTCAGAATGTATATTTTTCTTTATTTTATAGCAAAAAGGATAAATAATCAATAAAAAGCAACAAAATACCGATGTATTTTGCGGCAAAGTATGGTATAATTATTCAATAATTTTAAAATATGTACCAAAAGGAGCAGACCTATGGCAGACAAAGAAAGACAAATCTGTGATTTGCTGGTTGAAAAGGCCATTGAAGCAAGGCAGAAAGCCTATGCACCTTATTCAAAATTTTCTGTGGGTGCGGCAGTGCTGGGCGCTGACGGCAATATCTATACCGGCTGCAATATCGAAAATGTTTCCTACGGTATGACAATGTGTGCCGAGCGCACGGCAATCTTTAAAATGGTGTCGGAAGGCTGCACACAGTTTGATGCAATAGCCATAGTGGCGGGAGAAAACGCCACCGACGGTGCACCCTGCGGCGCCTGCCGTCAGGTTATGGGCGAGTTTGCGGCAGACCTTGATAAAACAAAGGTTATCCTTGCAGCTTTAAACGGCGATTATATCGTGGAAACTGTGGCATCGCTTATGCCTTATCCATTTGTAAAATTCAAACCACAGGATGAATAGTATGAACAGAGAATTAACCAATATTTCCTATATAAAAGACTTGTGTGCCCGTTACGGCTTCAGCCTGCAGAAGGGCTACGGCCAGAACTTTATTGTAAACAGCGGCATCTGCCCCAAGATTGCCGAACACGCCGAAGTTGATGAAAACTGCGGTGTTATCGAAATCGGCACGGGCATCGGCGTGCTTACAAAAGAGCTGGCACTGCGTGCAAAAAAGGTTGTGGCAATTGAAATTGATACCAAGCTGCTGCCTTTGCTGGAAGAAACACTGGCAGACTTTGACAACATAAAAATTATCAATAAAGACGTGCTGGAGGTGGACCTTAACGCCCTTATTGCCGAAGAATTCGGCGATATGCCGGTTATGGTGTGCGCAAATCTGCCTTACTATATCACCAGCCCTATTATAATGAAGCTGCTGGAAGACCGTATCCCTGTTGAAAACATCACGGTTATGGTGCAGAAAGAGGCGGCACAGCGCATCTGTGCAAAGGAAGGCAGCCGTGATGCAGGCGCAATCAGCCTTGCGGTAAACTACTATGCACAGCCCACAGTGTGCTTTAACGTTTCTCCGGGGTCCTTTTTTCCGCCGCCAAAGGTTACATCTTCCGTTATCCGTCTGGATATAAACAAGCAGCCAAAGGTGGCACCGAAAAGCGAAAAGAATATGTTCCGCCTTATTCGCGCTGCCTTTACACAGCGCCGCAAAACCTTTGTAAACAGCACAAGTGCAACGCTTGGCATCTCAAAGGCAGATATCGAAGCGGCCCTTGCGCAGATTGGCGAAAAACCTATGGTGCGTCCTGAGCAGATGACACTTGAGCAGTTCTGTGCGCTGAGCGATATTCTGCTGGGATAAATTGAAATGACTTATATAAAGGGAGGGACGGGTGCCCTCCCGTTTAATGTGCATATTATATTGTGCAAAAAATAAATGGTTAAAATCAAGAGGTAAAGGTAAAATGAAAAAACAGACAGCTATTTTTGTTATGCTGCTGGTAACAATCATCTGGGGCGGTGGCTTTGTGGCCATAAAAATAGCCTTGGATATGGGTGTTACGGTTGGACTGATGAATATGATACGTGCGGCAATGTTTACCGCAATAATACTGGTGCTGTTCCACAAGCATATCTTCAGTATGACAAAGGACGAATTTAAAATCGGCCTGCTTGCAGGCACGGCAAATATGATGGGCTTTGTGCTGCAGAGTATCGGTGCACAGTATACAACACTGTCCAACAGTGCATTTTTAACCACCACAAATGTGGTTATGATTCCGTTTATGGCGTGGATTATTATGAAAAGAAAACCGCAGCCAAAAAACTTTGTGGCGGTGGCAATATGTATGGTGGGCACAGCGGTGCTTGCAGGCGTGTTCCAGAACGGGCTTTCCTTCAACGTGGGGGATTTATACTCCCTTGCCTGTGCATTCGGCTTTGGACTTTCCATTGTTTTTCTGGCAATGCAGAAGAGCGAAAGCCATTTTGCAGTGGGCGCATTTATGGTTGCGGTAACCCATTTTCTTGGCGGCGCATTTTATTTTGTGTTCTTTGAAGGTATGCACATGCCGCAGATAGACTGGAAATTTGCAATTCTGCCGCTTATATATCTTGGCGTGGGTTCATCTTTCCTTGCGCAAAGTCTGCAGGTGGCGGCACAGAAATATGTAAACCCGTCCACAGCCAGCCTTGTGCTTATGTTTGAAAGTGTTTTCGGCAGTTTGTTTTCCATACTGTTCGGCTTTGAAAAATTTACGCTCAACCTGCTTATCGGCGGCAGCCTTATTGTTGCCAGCCTTGTTGTAAGTGAGATTGATTTTAAAGCGATGAAAAAACAGAAAAGTTAAAATGAATTAAAATTGGTAAAAAATATCCGTCGTATTCGGCCGGTGTCATTAAGTTAGCGAAAATATGTCATTCTGAGGAACGTAAGAGACGAAGAATCTTTCGGTTTTTTCTTTCTCGCAGTCAGTTTCGCTGACAGCTCCCTCGTCAGAGGGATCCGCGAGATTCTTCGCTGCGCTCAGAATGACATTGCATATGTGGCGGATATTTTGTGTTTATACAACCAAAAAGGGAACGGTGTTAAAACCGTTCCCTTTTTGTATGGTTTGCTTCTTTAATAAGAAGTAGGAATTCTTATCAGAAGTTGGACTTTTTGATTTCAAAGTAAGCCTGTGGGTGAGCACATACAGGGCACATACCAGGAGCTTTTTTGCCATAGTGTACGTGGCCGCAGTTTGCGCAGTACCAAGCCTGTTCTTCTTCTTTTTCGAAAACTTCGCCGTTTTCTACATTTGCAAGAAGTTTGAGATATCTTTCTTCGTGGTCTTTTTCAATTTTGCCAACAGCTTCAAACAGCCATGCAATTTTTGTAAAACCTTATTCTTTTGCTTCTTCAGCCATTACACGGTACATTTCTGTATGTTCGTAGTTTTCGCCTGCAGCAGCGTCCTTAAGGTTTTCGATTGTGGATGGAACTTCGCCGTCGTGAAGAAGTTTAAACCAGAGTTTTGCGTGTTCTTTTTCGTTGTTTGCTGTTTCAAGGAAAAGGTCAGCAATCTGGTTGTAGCCTTCTTTTTTTGCTTTGGAAGCATAGTATGTGTATTTGTTTCTTGCCTGGCTTTCACCTGCAAAAGCAGCCATAAGATTAGCTTCTGTTTTTGTACCTTTTAAGTTCATAGTAAATCTCCTTTTGTACAATAATTGTGTGTCAGTGCACGGCCTGAACATCTGTAATTATTATACAATTAATTTGTGAAAAGATAAAGAGAATTTTGCAGAATTGTGCCGCAAATTTTACGGATTATCTGCCTGCGCAGTTTTTGCATATACCGCCAAAGAAAATCTGGCTTTCCTCCACCTTTGCACCTGTCTGTTCTTCACACAGCTTTGCAAGATGACCGATATCAGGAATATCTACATTTGTCAGCTGATGACAGCAGCTGCAGATAAAATGATAATGCTTGTGTGTAATATGGTCAATTCTGTCAGCACCGCAAGGGTTTTTTACACGGCTGATTTCGCCTGCCTCGCTAAGCTGATTTAAATTGCGGTAGATTGTTGCCCTGCTTATTTCCGGATATTTTTCGGCAACATAGGCATACACCTGGTCTGCAGTAGGATGGCATTGCATAGCTTTTACCGCATCAAGTGTAAGTGATTTCTGAAATGTCTGTCTTGTCTGCATATGGATTATCCCCTCTAAAATCCGTCGTCAGATAAAAGTGTACCACAGTCTAAACTGTACTATAGTCTAATTTGATATTTTATATTATACAGATAAAAAATGAGTTATAAAAGTCGCAATATGTCCAAAGATAAGTATAAATTTTTTACAGTGCGGACTATTATGCGTATAACTAAAAGTTATAAAGTGGGTTTTATCAGGCTTCAGCAACGTTTTTACTGCTGTTGCAGACTGTCAAAGGTGTGGGCAAGGCTGTTGGCAATAAGCAGTGCGCTGTTCTGCGCTTCTTCCAGAGTGTTGGCGTGGCCGCCCACCTCTATCAGCAGACTGCCTGTGGTAAGCTGCTGGTTGTAGTTGCGGTAGTCAAACAGTATGGGGCGGGTAAACCCGGGGTACAAAGTTTCCATACTGTTCTGAAAATGGCTGGCAAACCGCAGGTTCTTTTTAAAGTTGGGCATATTAAGATAGCCGTTGTCAGCCCCCGATATCAGCATCACCTGTGCATACCGCTTTTCGTTTATGGACACAACGGGCTTTATCCGCGTGCCGTCACTGCGCTCTATGGCATCGCGGTGCACATCCAGCACCACTTTGATTGAGGGATACTCTGCAAGATACTTTTCCACAGTGGCTTTGCTGCGGTCATAGCTGCCGTTATAGTTGGGATAATCGTGCAGGGTGGTATCGTGCAGAGTGCTGTAACCCAGCTGATTAAGGCGGTCGGCAATAATTTTGCCCACACTCACCATATTTCTGCTGTTGTCGGTATCACGGCAGGCATAGGCAGGGTCGTAGTACAGTTCGCTGTGGTTCTGATAGCTTTCTGTGGCATGGGTGTGCATTATAAGTATCTGTGGGCTGTCGCTGTTTTTTTCCATCTTAAAATCCAGTGGGGCAAGCAGCTCGGTTTCCACTTCTGACCTTGGATAATCGGTGACATTTTTTATATAGCAGTTCTGGCGGCGGTAGGTTACGTCGTTCAGCACAGGTGCATAGGTAAGCTCTGCAATGGGGCAGTCGGTGTCAAAAGATGGGGTTGCAGCAGGGGCAGGGCTGGCGCTGTAAACAGAAAAATCAAAATCTTCAAAAGGGTTGGCATAACTTTGGACGGCATCGCCACGAGGCAAAACACTGCTGTCAGCACCTGCGGTTGTGCCTTTTTGACCTATAACATATTGTGCGGTCTGCACGGGATTGTGCAGCCACAGTGATGTTCTGGCGGCAAAGCCGGCAAAACTGCCTTTAAAGGTGAAAAACAAAACTGCAGTTATGGCAGGAAAAATATACAGTATACATATTTTTTTCAGAGCATTCACCCCCAAAAGTGCAATTTTTTATTATTTTTAGGAAAAATTTACCCTAAAACTATCTTTATTTATATGCAAAGTTGTGGTATAATATGTCCGCTCTGAAAATTTGTAAGAAATTTATAAAAAACACTTGCATTTTTGTACACTTAATGGTATTATTATTAATACTGTCACAGTAATTGAAGGAGGTGGAATCATGCCAAACATTAAATCTCAGAAAGATAGAGTAGTACAAGCGAAGAAAGAAACTCTTCGTAACAAAGCTGTGAAGAGCAACCTTAAAACTGTTATCAAAAAAGCAGACAGCGCAGTAGCTGCTGGTTCCGCTGACGCAGACAAAGCTGTAGCAACAGCTGTTTCTACAATTGATAAAGCTTGCGCAAAAGGTGTTCTCCATAAAAACACAGCTGCTAGAAAAGTTTCCAGAATGATGAAAGCAGCTAACGCAAAATAATTTACAAAAAGTTTAACCACTCCATTGGAGTGGTTTTATTTTTTTTGTGCTGAATTGTCAGTTTCAAAAATAGCTGTCCCTTTGGTTCAGTGTCATTAAGTTAAGAAAAATGTCATTCTGAGAGCAGTGCTGTAGGGGACGGCGTCCCCGACGTCCCGTTAAATCTCTCTGTCTGCACAGCATAATGGCTGACATCAGCCTGATTAAATCGGGAGATGCTTCACTTTCGTTCAGCATGACAAAGCCCCCCTGTGTAAAGGTAGGGGGGCGATTGCGGTGGAGGGATTGAAAAACCGGGAGATTATTCGTCACTTACGTTCCTCATAGTTACATATTTTTGTTTACTTAATGACATTGCCGTCTGGTCACATTGTTTTAAAATTTGTCCCCGCCGCTGTTTTCTTCCAGCCACCTTGCAGCACAGTGGGCATAGGCGGCGGCACCAATGGGGCATACATCTTCGTTAAAGCGCACTTTTGGGTTGTGGGCGGTAAATGCACCGCGGTCATCATCAAAGCCCGCCGAAATATAAATCATGGCAGAGGGCACCTGCACGGCTATGTGGGCAAAATCCTCCGATGCGCTGGCTGTGATATCTTTTATTGGTGCAGACTGCGGCAGGGGCAGTTCCTGCATATAACCTGCAATTTTTTCGGTAAACTGTCTGTCGCACACAAGGCAGGGGGTTCCGCACAGCCAGTGTACATAGGCCCTGGCGTTAAAGGCTTCTGCAACGGCTGTGGCGGCTTCGCTTATACGCCGTTTCAGCAGTCTGCGGGTGTCGGCATCATCGGTGCGGAAGGCACCTTCAATAACGGCGCTGTCGGGGATAACATTGCCGCTTTCGCCACCGCAGAATTTGCCTATGGAAAGCATACAGGTTTTCTGCGGGTCAACTTCGCAGCAGACAATGCTGTTGAAGGCGTTGTATATATGGGCGGCTGCATTTATTGGGTTTATGCTCAGGTTTGGATAAGCGCCGTGACCGCCTTTGCCCTCTATTGTTATACAGAAATTATCTGCCGAAAGCATCATGGTGCCGCCGGCGTTGTACATATAGGTGCCAAGCGGCATTCTTCCTGCCCCGACGTGAAAGGCAAGGGCGGCATCCACCTGGGGATTATGCAGTATGCCGTTATCCGTCATATTGCGGCAGCCTTCAAGGGTTTCTTCGGCGGGCTGAAACATCAGCTTCACCGTGCCTTTGATGCTGTCTTCCTGTTCTTTAAGCATTTTTGCGGCGGTAAGCAGCATTGCGGCGTGAAAATCGTGGCCGCAGGTGTGGGCAGCATCGGTTGTGCTGGCAAAGATTTCTCCGCTTTGCTCTTTCATGGGCAAAGCGTCCATATCGGCGCGCAGCAGTATAACGGGTTTTCCGCTGCCTATGGTGGCGGTTATGCCAAAACCGCAGGGTTGCGGGGTGATGCCGCAGGCAGCAAGCCGCTGTGAGATGTACTTTTTTGCCACGGGCATATTCAAGCCGCTTTCGGCGTTGCGGTGCAGATATCTGCGGTGATATACGGTTTCGTCCTTAAGCTCCAGCGCACGTTTGTAAAAGTTCATAAATGTTCTCCCAATAAAAAAACCGACAACCAATAATATAGTTGTCGGTTCTGGCGGAGACGGTGGGATTCGAACCCACGTGCCGGCTCAACACCGACAAAACGATTTCGAGTCGCTCTCGTTACGACCACTTCGATACGTCTCCATATTTAACTATATTATTATAATTATTTTTTTGATTAAAATCAATAGCGATAAAACACTTTTAATGCAATTATATATTCTATCCTTGCCTGTTTTTTAAAAATAATTCACAGAAATCTGCACATAATGATAAAAAACAGAAAGGTGTGCAGATATGATAGAACAGGATACAATAAAACTTTTAAGGGAATGCGATGCAGGGGTGAAAATGGGTGTAAGCAGCATTGACGAGGTGCTGCCTTTTGTCAGAAGCGAAAAGCTGGAAAAACTGCTGACAGCCTGTAAAAAAGAACATGAAAAGCTGGACAGGGAGATACAGTCTCTGCTGGATAAATATAAAGATGACGGCAAAAACCCAAACCCAATGGCAAAAAGCATGTCCTGGATGAAAACCAATATGAAACTGATGATGGAAGAAAGCGATGCCACAATTGCCGACCTTATGACAGACGGCTGCAATATGGGGGTTAAAAGCCTTAATATGTATCTCAATCAGTACAAGGCGGCAGACGAGGTAAGCAAGGATATCACCAAAAGGCTTATCAATCTTGAAGAAAAGCTGGTGGTGGATATAAGGGAGTTTCTGTAAAAAAACAGGGGATATACCTGCATAGCGGGTATATCCTTTTTGTTTTTGACTATATCTCCGTATCGTGATAAACTGTCAGTAACAAAATTTTATACAAAGAGAGAAAAAATTATGGCAAAACTGAAAAAAACGTTAAAAATAATTGTGATTATCATATGCGCCCTCTGTCTGCTTGTTGCTTTTCTGCTGGCACCAAGAATGTTTAACAGGCCTGATATGTCCGCATTTATGGGTATGAATATTGCCCACCGCGGATACCACGACAACGAAAACGGCATCCCCGAAAATTCCCTGCCAAGCTTTGAAGCGGCAATTGAAAAAGGCTTTGCAATAGAGCTGGATATTCAGCTTTCTTCCGATGGCGTGGCAATGGTGTTCCACGATGCAGACCTTGACCGCGTGTGTGGCGTTGAGGGCAAAATATGGGACTATACAGCGGCCCAGCTGCAGCAGATGAAGCTGTTTGATACAGATGAAACAATTCCGACCTTTGAAGAAACCCTTGCCCTTATTGACGGCAGAGTGCCACTTTTGGTTGAATACAAGATGGACAGGGTGGACACAGCCGTGTGTGCCGCAGGCCAGGCTTTGCTGGATAATTACAGCGGCGAATATGCAATGCAGTGCTTTGACCCAAGGGCACTGCTGTGGTACAAAAAGAATGCACCGCAGGTAGCCCGCGGTCAGCTGGCAGAAGAATTCTGGGACAATGAAAAATATGACGGCAAGGCACTGTACCTTGTGCTTACATATATGCCCGAAAACGTGGCAACCCGCCCCGATTTTATCAGCTATAAGGCAGTACACAAGGATAATATCTCCCTTAACATATGCCGCCTTTTAGGCGCAAAAACCGCCTGCTATACACTTAAAAACGCAGAGGAACTGGCATATGTAAACGGCGAATTTGATATGTATATCTTCGACAGCTTTGATATTTCGCAACACAGATAAAATTGAATATAAAAATAAAATGTCATTCTGAGCGCAGCGAAGAATCTCCTTGTTTTATCAAACTGTGGGATTCTTCGGCACAAATGCCTCAGAATGACATATTTTTATAATATTATAACTGTTTTTGCAGCGGTATCCGCGGGGTTG
>JAFSAW010000002.1 GCA_017442085.1 Oscillospiraceae bacterium
GACGGTGTTACAGAAGTTTCCTACATCATCCTTGATGCAATGGACAACATGAGATTGGTTCAGCCAAACTCCAACGTTCAGATTTCCCGCAAAAACCCACAGAAATTCTTGAAACGTGCTTGTGAAATTGCTCGTCAGGGTTGGGGTCAGCCAGCATTCTACAACACAGAAGCTATCATCCAGGAATTGATGAACGCAGGTAAATCCATCGAAGATGCACGTAACGGCGGTTGCTCCGGTTGTGTTGAAACAGGTGCTTTTGGTACAGAATCCTACACACTTCAGGGTTATTTCAACCTTCCAAAAATCTTCGAACTCACACTCTTCAACGGTGTTGATATGAGAACAGGCAAACAGCTTGGTCTTAAGACAGGTAACGCAGAAGACTTTGAAACATTCGAAGAACTCTGGGATGCTTATGCAAAACAGGTTAAACACTTTGCTGACATCAAAGTTAAAGGTTCCAACGTAATTCTTCAGCTCTTTGCTAAATACATGCCAGCTCCATTCCTTTCTGTTGTTACAGACGACTGTATCGCAAAAGGTAAAGACTACAACGCAGGCGGTGCACGTTACAACACAACATACATCCAGGGTGTTGGTATCGGTACAATCACAGACTCTCTGTCTGCTGTTAAATACAATGTATATGACAAGAAGAAATTCACAATGGCTGAACTTCTCCAGGCATTGAAAGACAACTTTGTTGGTCACGAAGACATCCACAACCTCGTTTGCAACCATACACCAAAATATGGTAATGACGATGACTATGCTGATGACCTTATGAAAAAAGCATTCTACCTCTATCAGGAAGAAATCACTGACAGAAAGAACCCTAACGGCGGTACATACCGTGTTGACATGCTTCCAACAACATGTCACGTTTACTTCGGTGATGTTATGATAGCTTCTCCAAACGGCCGTCTTGCACACAAACCAGTTTCTGAAGGTATCTCCCCAGAAAAAGGCGCTGACGTTAACGGCCCAACAGCAGTTATCAAATCCTGTGCTAAGATGGACCACCTCAAAACAGGCGGTACTCTCCTTAACCAGAAATTCCTCCCAGAAACAATCGCTGGCGAAGAAGGCCTTGATCAGCTTGCTAACTACATCAGAACATACTTCAACATGGACGGTCACCATGTACAGTTCAACGTTGTTCACAAAGAGCTCCTTATCGACGCTCAGGAACATCCAGAAGAATACAAAGACCTTATCGTTCGTGTTGCTGGTTACTCTGACTACTTCAGAAACCTTGACAGACCTCTCCAGGATGAAATCATCATGAGAACAGAACAGGAATTTTAATTCTTGACTGACGGTTTGTTAAACTGAATAAACAATTTAAGCCACTCCTTCGGGAGTGGCTTTTTTGTGTATATCCGCTTTTATCATCAGCCGCTTTACAGATAAAATATCACTATACATTCTGTAGGCAAGTTTACCAAATACTTCCCTTTTAATTTGTTATATTACTGCATTGTAATAATCTTCAAGTGTAGTATAATTATAATTAAGATACTTAACAATTAATATAGTTAATTTTAGGAGCAGCATATGTCTATCGAAAATATCAAAAAAGTCAAACTTGGCTACTACCCTACACCTATCGAAAAACTCAATAAAATTACAGAAATTATCGGCAAAGGCGATTTGTACATCAAACGTGATGATATGACAGGCCCTGCATTTGGCGGCAACAAAACCAGAAAGCTGGAATATCTTTTGCAGGAAGCACTGGATACAGGCTGTACTGCTGTGCTTACTGTTGGCGGCACACAGACAAACCATGGCAGAACCACAATGGGTGCTGCAATAAAACTTGGCCTTAAACCTATTCTTGTGCTGGAAGGCAAGGACAACGGCTATCTCAGCGGCAACCTTACACTTGATGCTCTTATGGGCACAGATATATACTTTGTGGAAAATCCTGATGATATGCAGAAAACCATACAGATGGTATGTGACAAATATGCAGCACAGGGCGACAAGGTTTACTGCATTCCGGAAGGTGGCAGCAACACTCTTGGTGCAATCGGCTATATAATGAGCATCAAAGAAATTATGGACCAGACTGCAGAAATGGGCATCAAGCTTGACCACCTTGTATGCACAGTAGGCTCAATGGGCACATATGCAGGTATGCTGCTGGGTGTAAAATACTTTAATGCACCATTTGATGTTATTGCCGTGCCTGTTTCTCCTGGCGAAAAGGGTGAAAAATTTATCAGTTTTGCAAACAAGGTAAGCGAAGAGCACGGCCTTGGCATTACAGTTACTGCAGATGATGTGAAAATTGTTTACGGCCCTGAAGACAAACCTTATGCAGGTGAGGCCTACAACAAACCTGACCCTACCACACGTGAATATATTATGATGATGGCCAGAAACGAAGGCATCTTCCTTGACCCTACCTATACAGGCAAAACCTTCCGCGGTTTTGTAAATCTTGTTAAAGAAGGCAAATACATAAAAGAAAACGAAACTGCTATGTTTATCCACACGGGCGGTGCTATGGCACTGTGGACAAAGGAACATCTTGATGATATGCAGCAGCAGCTTCGCGGCAACTGTACAACTACCTCCCTTTAAAATATTTCTCTATAAAAAGAAAAAGGTTACTCGGCGAGTAACCTTTTTCTTTTTACACTATATTGTTCTGATACGTCTTATACTGTTGAATATATGCAGACATAATAATCTGTCCCATATATTCAGTACAATTTTCCCTTTATACCATTTACAAAGCGAAAATATTATACAAAATATTACAATTTGTAATCATATTTTACATTTTACTGCTGATTGCTGAATGATATTGTAATCATATAATACTCATCGGTTTTATCTGCATCGGTCACTGCTGACGGGTTTGCAAAATCCGTTGTTTTTGCCACCTTGGTTCCCCCGCCCGATTTTGTACGGCGGTAAGCGATAAATGCGGTTTCTTCTTCTGATATTTCAAACCGGTTTCGGATTGATTTATGTGAAGTATAACTGTAATCCACCTCATCCGCATCATCGTGGAAATTTCCGCCCAAAGAGCCGCTGTTGTAGGCAACATTTATATCCGGAAGATAATAATATTCCACCGCAAGAAGTGTAAGCTTATCCTTTATCTTTCCATCAAAGAAATTGTTGGTATATTTCCACTGTCCGTCTTCAAATTTATAGGTTTTAACTTGAAAATCTGTATAATCTTCGGTTGTAATTTCAAACACGGCATTGTTGCGGTTGCCGTTTGCAAAGGCATTAAGATAAAATTCTTCTCTCTGTGTCAGGTCCAGCTGCTGCACAAAATTTGTTTCTTCTTTTTCTGTGATAACCTCTGTGACAGCATAATCTGTCTGTTCCTGCTGTGTTGTCAGATTAACTGCCATAGTGCAGCCTGATGTGGCTGACGCTAAAACAAGCATTGCCAAAACAATTATTATCCTTTTCACAAAACCACCACCTTTATCCGCTGTTTTCGTTTTTATAGTAACATAACACATATTGTCCCGTCAACGATGTCACCTACACAAACATTCTGTATCCTTTAAATAAAATATACCCGACATCACACTTTTCAGCGTATTGTCGGGTATTTTGTTCTGTTATTCAGATATCAGCAATTTCCTATAATATTACTGTGCTTCTGATTCCGCAGGGGCTTCAATCTCTACCTGCATTTCGCTTTCGCGCACTGCAACAAGATAGTATTCACTGCCCTGTTTCTGGAAGATGTAGTCAACATATTTTGAAACTGCACCGCTTGCATCGTCATTCCAGTTTGTTGCAGGTGAAATGTAACCAACTGTAACAATCTTTTCGCCGCCGCCTGTCTTGATTTTTTCCACCTGTGGAGTAAACCCTGTAGGGAAGCTTGTGATTGGCACAATATATGCCTGTTTTTCTTCGTCATATGTGAACTCAATTTCCTGTTCGGAGAAACTCTGATGTTCCAGTGTATACTGTGTACCGAAAACCTTTGTAAAGTAACGGTCAACCTCTACTGCAGGCAGATATGTCTGGCCGAAATCGTCTTTTTCGTACTGTTCCATATCTTCGTTCATAACTGCTGCCCAAACGCTGCTGGAAAGCAGAATTGTCTGGTCTGCCTGGTCAGGTGCTTCAAAAGGCAGTGGGTCAGCCACAACCAAAGTTGTAAGCAGTGCATTGTATTTTTCTTTTTCAGCTGTGTTGTCAAGCAGCTTTGCAGCAACTTTTACACCGCCCATAACAATGGATGCTACACCAACAAGCATAAGTGCACACATAACCGCACCAATGATAACACGGCGTTTCTGCTTTTTGCGTATGCTTTTGTTGCCGATAAATTCTTCAATTTCTTTATCCTGTTCTTTTACAAAGCTGTCTTCTGCCTCAGCTTTGTCTGCTTTGTATGTAATCTTTACAGTTTCTTTCATATTTTCTGTATCGATAACATTTTCCTGAATGTCAATTACTTTTTTATCCATATTCAAATTCCTTTTTAGATGAAATTTTACATACTTTTACATAATACTTATATAGTATAACACATAATAGAGAATAAATCAAAAAGAAATTGTAAACAAATAAGAAAAAGGCAGGAAAATCCTGCCTTTTCACAATTATTGCATATTGATTACTGCTGTGCTTTTTTTGCTGCGATGTCAGCAAGAGCATCTTTTCTGGAAAGGTTGATTCTGTTCTGGTCATCGATTTCTGTTACTTTAACGATAACTTCGTCGCCAACGTTAACAACATCTTCTACCTTTTCAACTCTCTTTTCAGCAAGTTTGGAGATGTGTACAAGGCCTTCTTTGCCAGGAGCAATTTCAACAAATGCGCCAAAGCTCATAAGTCTTGTTACAACACCTTTGTAGATTGCACCGATTTCAGGGTCAAACACAATTGTGTTGATTACGCTGATAGCCTGGTTGATTTTGTCTGCATCCATACCGCTGACAAATACGCTGCCGTCTTCTTCGATATCAATCTGAACTTCGCATTCTGCACAGATTTTCTGAATAACTTTACCGCCTTTACCGATAACATCCTTGATTTTTTCAGGGTCGATTTTAAGGCTCTTCATTTTTGGAGCATATTTGGAAAGCTCTTTTCTTGGTTCTGCGATAACTGGCATCATAATGTCATCGAGGATGTGAAGTCTTGCTTTGCGGCATTTTTCAAATGCTTCAGCAATAATTTCGTATGTGAGACCGTCAACTTTGATGTCAACCTGAATAGCTGTGATACCGTTGTGTGTACCGCCAACTTTAAAGTCCATATCGCCAAAGAAATCTTCAAGGCCCTGAATGTCAAGCATTGTCATCCAGCGGTCACCTTCTGTGATAAGACCTACGGAGATACCTGCAACAGGTGTTTTGATTGGAACACCTGCATCCATAAGAGCAAGTGTGGAAGCACAGATGGAACCCTGGCTTGTGGAACCGTTGGAAGAAAGGATTTCAGAAACAAGTCTGATTGTGTATGGGAATTCTTCCTGGCTTGGAAGTACTGGAACAAGTGCTCTTTCAGCAAGTGCACCGTGACCGATTTCACGTCTGCCTGGGGAACGCAGTGGTCTTGCTTCACCAACAGAGTATGGTGGGAAGTTGTACTGGTGCATATATTTCTTTTCGTATACGTCCTGAAGACCATCGATAAGCTGTGCATCTTTTACGCTGCCAAGTGTTGCAACAGTGAGAACCTGTGTCTGACCGCGTGTAAACATACCTGAACCGTGTGTTCTTGGGAGAAGACCAACTTCTGCGCTGAGCGGACGGATTTCGTTGATACCACGGCCGTCAACACGTTTGCCTTCGTCAAGAAGCCAGCGGCGAACGATAAATTTCTGCAGCTTGTACATACATTCGTCAATTTCGCCGGCACGTTCCGGATACATTTCGTCAAATTTTTCGTGTACTTCTGTATAGATTGGGTTAAGACGTGCTTCGCGAACATTTTTGTCATCTGTGTCGAGAGCAAATTTAACCTTGTCGATAGCAAATTCTTTGATTGCTTCAAACATATCGTGGTCAACTTCGATATGCTGGAATTCGTATTTTGGTTTGCCGATTTCAGCTTTGATTTCTTTTACGAATTCGATGAATTTTTTGATTTCTTCGTGGCCAACTCTGATAGCTTCCAGCATTTTGTCTTCCGGAACTTCAGCAGCACCAGCTTCAATCATAACAACCTTTTCTTCGCTGCAAACGAGAGTAAGGTCAAGTTTGTTTGTCTTTTTCTGTTCTGCGCTTGGCATAAGCACGATTTCGTCATCAACAAGACCTACAGAGATACCACCGATTGGGCCGTTGAATGGAACATCGGAGATTTCTGTTGCGATGATAGCGCCAAGCATACCTGTGATTTCCGGGTCACAGTCAGGTTCAACGCTCATAACTGTCATAACGATGGAAACATCGTTGCGCATATCTTTTGGGAAGAGTGGGCGCATTGGTCTGTCAACAACGCGGGAAGAAAGGATTGCGCTTTCGCCCGGGCGGCCTTCACGTCTGAGGAAGGAGCCTGGGATGCGGCCTACAGCATAGATTTTTTCTTCAAAGTCTACAGACAATGGGAAAAAGTCGATGCCTTCTCTTGGGTTTGCGCTCATAGTTACGTTTGCAAGAACAACTGTTTCGCCGTATCTTACAAGACAGGAACCATTGGAAAGAGCGCACATTTTACCTGTTTCTACAACAAGTTTTCTACCTGCAAAGGTAGTTTCAAATACTCTAAAACTCATTTTAAATTCCTCCTGTTTTAGTTTGCCAACAGGAAAAATTACATTTTTAGCAATTAGTTCAGCCGTTAAAAGCCATAGCTTTAAAGGCTCAAGTTACTGCTAAATATAATAAATTTCCTGCTGGTTTTTTGTTTTGGTTTACTGTGTCTTTTTAGACTTAAAGGCAGATGCTGTTAACATCTGCCTTATTAGCTGTTTTAAATTATTTACGGAGACCAAGTTTAGCAACGATTGCACGGTATCTTTCGATATCTGTTTTCTGCAGGTATGCCAAAAGGTTACGACGGCGACCTACCATTTTGAAGAGGCCACGACGGGAGTGGTGGTCCTGTTTGTTAGTTTTGAGGTGCTCTGTGAGGTGGTTGATTCTTGCTGTAAGAAGAGCAATCTGTACTTCTGGAGAACCTGTGTCGCCTTCGTGTGCTGCGTATGCAGCGATGATTTCCTGTTTGTTCATAGTTGTTTTCACCTTTCATAATATATATTTGCCTGATAACTCAGCTTAAGGTGGGTGAACATCTGTTACACAGCTTTGTTCCTTAAACCGATTTATAGGTCAGCTTGAATATTATAACATTTGTTTTTATGTTTGTAAATAAGAAAATGCAATATTTAACGCCGATTTTTTGAACTTTTTGTAAACTTAAATCTGGCCGTCAATATGTATAAGTCTTGGGTATGTATAAATATATGCACTCAGCGGATAGTTCCATCTGTCTGCCGTATTGGAAGCAAGCAGGATATCAGTCTGATTGCCGTCAGCATCGGCAACAATATCCGCAACAACAAGTGAATGGTGCCATTTGTTGTATGCCCCCACCTGTATTACATCGCCTTTCTGTGCATATCCAAGGGCTATATCCGGCTGTGTCATAAGTCCGTCACGGCGGTTGTATACCGCATATGTGTGAAACTCATCAACGCCAATCCAGGAATAAGAGCGTCCCGCAGGTGCCTGCTGATAGTTAAGGTCTTTTCCGTAGAATTTCCACTGACATGTGTATGTGCCTTTTATATCCATATCCATGCCGCCTGCATGTATACACTGGCTGGCAAAGTTCTGGCAGTTGCCGCCATAAAGGTCATACTGCAGATAATCGGGATTTCTTTTATTATACCATTCCTCTGCATACTCCACTGCTTTTTCTCTGTCATACTGTTTGTTTACGTCAGTTTCGCTGTATTCGTTAAGGTTTTCATTCCGCAGCTCATAGTTTTCCTGTGCATCAGCTACAAGCATATCAACTGTCTTTTCAGCTTTCTGCGCATAGCTGCCTGCAGATATATCATCCCAGGCAGTGCGCGCAAGCAGATAAAAATCTTCTTCGTGAATGTGAGATTTTATCAGCCAGTTTTCCCCCGACTGTACAAGGTCAAATTCATGGTATATGTTGCAGGTCAGGGATTCTCCTTCTATATGCGGAAACTTCTGCACGTTGTCTTCCCAAATCACAACCCTTACTGCATTTCCAAGATTGGTCACGCTTTCCACCCTGTAATCTACTGCCACATATTCAAGCTGCAGATTGTTCGGGCTTAAACTGCGTATATTTACAAGAGTTTCAAAGGCAGTTTTATTTATATAACATTCTTCGCTTTCAGCATCTGCATAAAACTCCGATATGTCTGCCGCCTGCAGATTTTTCAGTGTTTCGGCATATTTTATACCATAATTATATATAAGTTCTTTCTGCTTAAGGTTAAGCAGACCGTCATTGTCCTTTATATGTACAGATACTGCATCGCGTTTTTTATTTTTTTCTTCCTCGGCAAATTCCGCATCTGCAGCAAGCGCAATGTCTGCATTGTCAGCCTGTCCCGCACATCCTGCAAGACAGAATAAAACTGCAAACGCCATTATTGCCGATATTATCTTTTTATACATACTTCCCCGTAAAAAATGTTTTATATACTGTTCTCAAACACTGCATTCAAGTCAAAAGCGATATACCTCTGTAAAGTATATCGCCTTAAATTTTATATCAGTTTATTTTCCTTTGTATATCTGCAGGATTTTTCCAGTGCATCTTCTATCATTTCTTTAAGCTGCTGCACGTTTTCAAATTTATGCGTCGGATAAAGGTAGGTATAAAACTCTACCTTTATATTTTTCTTATATAAATCCCCGTCAAAATCTGCCAGAGTGGTTTCGCAGCTAAGGCTGTCGCCGTTTACTGTAGGGCGATTGCCAAAGCCTGTTGCAGAAGCATATCTTTCGCCGTTAACCTCTGTAACAGTAACATAAACACCCTCTTTTGGTGTACACATGCTGTTTGGAAAAATCTGATTTATTGTAGGTGTGCCAAGTGTACGGCCAAGTTTTTTGCCGTGCACAACCTCAAGGTCAATGGAATAAGGTCTGCCAAGCATACGGTTTGCCTTTTGTATATCACCGTTTTCCAGTGCTGTGCGTATTTCGCTGCTGCTTACAGTCACACCGTCAAGCTCCACTGTAGGCACGATAAACACCTCGACACCTCTTGTGCTGCAAAGTTCCTTGAGCACCTGTACATTACCTGCACGGTTTTTGCCAAAACAAAAACTTTCGCCGCAGAAAACTGCTTTTGCCCCCATGGATTTTATAAGCACGTCATCTACAAACTGCTGTGGTGTAAGCCCTGCGAACTCCAGAAAATCGGGAGAATAAAACAGGTCAACACCCATATTTTTAATTATATTCACTTTTTGATAAATACTTAAAATATCTTTGCCCTTGTGTCCCAGCTTAACTGTTTTTGTAAATGTGAACACAGCTTTGTCAAGATTGTTTTTCTGTGCATATTCCTTCATCTGTTCAATAAGAAACTGATGTCCGATATGTATGCCGTCAAAATAACCCATGGCAACAGCGGTATTTTTTGTATTTACCCAATGTGTTCCATAAACTTCCTGCAAATCAATTCTCCTTATCGACAAAAAGTTTTACTACACTCATTTTTTTATCTGTAACATTTGCAACAGCAATAAACAAATCATTGTGGTACACACGGTAGTCACCGTCAGGCTTTGATATACGGCTGCGTGCGCCGTTTATTGCTCTTTTTGCCAGTTCGTCAGATAAATCGATACGCGGCAGATGAGCAAAAACCGTATCAACAGGTGTGATAAGGCTGTCAATTCTGTCCTCGTCTCTTGCCTGCTGCAAATCCTCAAGTGTTATTGTGTCCGCAAGGGTATAACCACAGGCTTTTGTGCGGCAGAGAGCTGTAAGCACTGCACCGCAGCCAAGGTTTTCACCCATATCCTCCACAAGCGTGCGGATATATGTGCCCTCACTGCAGAGAACACGGATTGTATATATATTTTCAGCCTCGTTGCTGTCGGTCATAACCAGTTCTTTTATAACAGCCTTGCGCAGCTTGCGCTCCACTGTAACGCCCTGTCTTGCCAGCTTGTAAAGTGGCTGACCGTTTACCTTTACTGCCGAATACATCGGCGGATACTGACCGATTTCCCCCTTGAAATTCTCCATTTCCTTAAGAACATCTGCCTTCGTTGCGGTAACCGGTCTTTCCTTTATAACTTCGCCTGTAATATCGCCTGTATCGGTGTTAAGGCCAAGCTTAAAGGTTGCAATATATTCTTTATCCTTGATTATCTGCATATCCACCGCCTTGGTTGCCCTGCCGATAAAAATAGGCAGAACACCCGTAGCCATAGGGTCCAGTGTACCCGAGTGACCAAGCTTGCGGTAGCCGATAATTCCCCTTGCCTTTGCAATAACATCAAAGCTTGTCCAGTCTGTCGGCTTATCAAGCACAATTATGCCGCATTTTTCTATCTGCATAATGCTGTTTCTACCTCTCTGAGTATTGCATTTTTAACACTTTCCATACTGCCCATAACTTCGCAGCCTGCAGCCTTTGTATGTCCGCCGCCGCCAAGGCCTGCCGCAATTTCGTTTGCGTTTGCATTTTCGTTTGTACGCACAGAAACCTTGAATACACTTTCGCTTATCTGACGTATTGTTATGCCAACGTCAACACCTTCGATTGTTCTTGGCATTGCAGAAATGCCGTCTATATCGCCAGGCTGTGCACCGATTTCAGTCAGCACATCTGTTGGCAGTTCAATAACAGCACATTTGTCGTCAAAATAATATTCCAGTGTGTTAAGCGCGTGTTTTTCCAGTGCAATTGTCTTGCGGGACTTGGACATAAAGAAGCGGTTTGCAATAAAGTCATGTGCTGCACCTGCATTGAGAAGCTGTGCTGCTGCAATATGTGTTTCAGCAGTTGTTGCAGAGTATTTAAAGCAGCCTGTATCTGTCATAAGACCTGTATAGAGACAGTTTGCAATATTCACATCAAGTTCCACTTCCATAGCCTGCACAACCTGCAGCACAAGCTGTGCCGCAGCAGGAAGTTTTCCGTCACAGCAAACCATTGTTGCATAACCTGTGTTGGACGGATGGTGGTCTATGCAAAGGTCAACCTTATCTGCATATTCTGCCATTTTATCCCCCAGCAGCTTGGTGTCTGCAACATCTACAGCCACAATATATTCAGGTGTAAACTGACCGCTGAAAACATCGAGGTCAAGAAAATCGTATTTCTGCGGAATTTCATCATTGCAGGCAACTGCACACACTTTGCCAAGTTTTTTCAGTGCATACATAAGACCGCCTGCACTGCCAAGGGTATCGCCGTCAGGGTTTTTATGGCACAGCAGAAGGATATTATCTGCGTTTTTCAGATATTCAGCTGTCTGCTGTACTGTAATACCATTATTAATCATTGTTGATAGTCCTTATAATATCGTTGATGCGCTGTGCATATGCTGCACCGTCATCTTTAACAAAGTTGAATTCAGGGCTGCGTTTGATGCGCAGGCGTTTTGAAAGTTCGCCTCTGATAAAGCCCTGGCTTTTGTTGAGCACCTTGATTGCTGCTTCGCATTTGTCATCACCGTCAAGAACGCTGATGTAAACCTTTGCATTTGTAAGGTCAGGTGCTGTTTCCACACGCATTACAGTGAGAAAGCACTGCAGGCGTGGGTCTTTCATCTGGGAGATAATGGAAATTATCTCCCTTTTGATATCTTCATTAAGTCTTTCACTTCTTGTAGAAGCCATAAAACATTACCTCCTATAAGAATTAGTCTTCGCGGTATTCTTCCATAATAAAGGATTCGAAAATATCGCCTTCCTTGATATCGTTGAATTTTTCAAGACCGATACCGCATTCGTAGCCTGCAGCAACTTCTCTCTGGTCGTCTTTAAAGCGTTTGAGGGAGAGAATTTCGTCTTCTGCAATTACGATACCATCGCGAACAACACGGATTTTTGCATGACGTGCAACTTTACCTTCTTTAACGTAGCAGCCTGCAACTGTGCCTGCGCTGGAGAGTTTGAATACGTTACGAACTTCTGCATGACCAAGTTCAACTTCTCTGAACTTAGGTGCAAGCATACCTTTCATAGCTGCTTTAACATCTTCCAGTGCATCGTAGATAACACGGTACATACGCATTTCAACCTGGTCGTGTTCTGCATCAGCTTTTGCTGTTGCGTCAGGACGTACGTTGAAGCCGATGATGATAGCATTGGAAGCGGAAGCCAGCATAACGTCGGATTTATTAACAGCACCAACTGCTGCATGGATAACTTTAACACGAACTTCGTCGTTGGAGAGTTTTTCAAGAGACTGTTTAACAGCTTCTGCAGAACCCTGAACGTCAGCTTTAACAATGATTGGCAGTTCTTTCATTTCGCCCTGTGCAATCTGGCTGAACAGGTTATCCAGAGTTACCTTCTGAACGCTGTTGAATCTTTCTTCCTTGATGGACTGCAGACGTTTTTCAGCAAGTTCTCTTGCAAGTTTTTCGTCTTCTACTGCATCAAAGAGGTCGCCTGCAGATGGAACATCTGTAAGACCTGTAATTTCAACAGGTGTGGAAGGACCTGCAACATCAATTCTTTCGCCCTTGTCGTTCTGCATTACACGAACACGGCCAACTGCTGTGCCTGCAATGAGAACATCACCTTTGTGGAGTGTACCGTTCTGAACAAGGATTGTTGCAACCGGACCAAGACCTTTGTCAAGTCTTGCTTCGATAACTGCACCTTTTGCACGGCGGTTAGGGTTTGCTTTGTATTCGTTAACTTCGCTTGTAAGGTTAACCATTTCAAGCAGGTCATCAATGCCGATGCCCTGTTTTGCGGATACAGGCACACAGATTGTGTCGCCGCCCCATTCTTCAGGTACAAGACCGTATTCTGTAAGTTCCTGTTTTACTTTTTCAGGATTTGCTGTTGGTTTGTCAATTTTGTTGATAGCAACAATGATTGGAATTTCTGCTGCTTTTGCGTGGTTGATGGATTCAACTGTCTGTGGCATGATACCGTCGTCAGCTGCAACAACAAGGATAGCGATGTCTGTTACCATAGCACCGCGCTGACGCATGGAAGTAAATGCTTCGTGGCCAGGTGTGTCAAGGAATGTGATTGTTTCGCCGCCTGCAACAACCTGGTAAGCACCGATGTGCTGTGTGATACCGCC
>JAFSAW010000047.1 GCA_017442085.1 Oscillospiraceae bacterium
ATACAAGAATATGGTTTATAAAATAAAGCGGTATAAAATAAACACTAAATTAAAAATTTATTGATTTATATAACGTTTTTTTATACAATTATCACAAAGCTGTGATAGCTTTATTGTATCAGTTCAAGGAAGTGAAATTTATGGAGTTTGACAGAAAACAGACCAAAAACATATTGCGTATAATATTTATATCAATACTGTTTTACTTTTTCTTAAAAGAATTCTGCCTTGTTTTATCGGGGCTTAAATATCTGTGGAATGTTTTTGGCGTTTTTGCCATAGGCGGTGCAATGGCATTTATAATCAATGTGCCAATGACATTTATCGAAAAGCACTATCTGTCAAGATTTAAGCATATAGACAAGGCAAAACGCCCGCTGGCTTTTGTGCTTACACTGCTGCTTGTAACGGTGGTTATTTATCTTGTAATGTTTATTGTGGTGCCGGAGCTTGCGCGCACAATGCAGACCCTTATTGCCGAACTGCAGGCCTTGTATGAGAGACTGCCGCAGATTGTGGCAGACCTGGCGGTAAGGTTCAATCTTACCGAAGAAGCAGTGCAGTCTCTGCAGATAGAATGGTCGCATATATCCGAAACAGTTATAAAAGCGGCACAGGGCCTTGCAACAGGGATAATCAGTTCTTCAACAAATGTTATCAGCAGTGTGGTAAATGCCATAACACAGTTTATTCTGTCATTTATCTTCTGTATATATATATTGTTTTCAAAAGAAAAACTTGGCAGTGCCTGCAAAAAGATTGTTTATGCTGTGTTTAAAGAAAAACATGCAGATGATATAATCAGTGTGCTGCATATGACAAACCGTACGTTTACAAGCTTTTTGTCCGGCCAGTGTCTTGAAGCGGTTATCCTTGGCAGTATGTTTATAGTTGCCATGACAATATTCCGTATGCCGTATGCACTGCTTGTAGGTGTGCTTATTATGGTAACAGCACTTATTCCTATAGTGGGCGCATTTATCGGCTGCATTGTGGGTGCATTTCTTATCCTTATGATAAATCCTATGCAGGCAGTATGGTTTGTGGTAATGTTCCTTATAATACAGCAGATAGAAGGCAATGTAATTTATCCAAAGGTTGTGGGGTCTTCTGTGGGGCTGCCTGCCATTCTGGTTTTTGCCGCAGTTATAGTTGGCGGCAAGATGTTTGGTGTTGTGGGCATGCTGATATTCATTCCGCTTACATCTGTGGCATTTACAATAGCAAAGGCTGTTGTTGAAATAAGACTTGCCAAAAAGAATATATCCCAGGAAAAACTTAAATAATCCAAACAAAAAACCGCCTTGTTTAAAACAGGGCGGTTGATTTTATGTCCGATTGCATACACAAGCGGTGTATTGGCTGTTTATCTTGTGATTCTCATACGGGATAAGATATGATATGCCTCGCCCGGTTTCAGATTTATGCTGTGCTGCTTTTTCTCCCAGTGCAGAGGGGCGTCCTCTCTGTCAGGGGTGGAAAGCCATGGCTCAACACAGAAGAACTTTGTCACAGGTGTTGCAGCAGTCCACAGTGTAACATAAGGGAAATCCTGCACGTCAAATTCTATGCGCTTGCCGGTATCCTTTTCCACAATGGATACTGTTTTTGCTGTAAGTTCTGAAAAAATAAGAGAATCGTTTTCAAAGAAATTGTCTTTAAGAGGTATACGGGAAATATTTTCGCCGTAGATATAGCTGCCGCCATCTATAAGAAAACGGTCGCTGAAGGTAAGTACCTTTGGAGACTGTGGTGTATCAAATTCGATATAGTAATCTTCGGTTTTATGGCTGCTGTCAAAAGGCAGTTTGAATCCGGGATGGAAGCCAAGCCCGAAACCGAGGTTGCAGCTGTCAGTATTTGTAACATCCACCTTGTGATGAATGGAATGGCCGCTGAGAACATAGCTGGTGCGGAAAACAAAACTGTAAGGGAACTTTTTCTTTGTTTCGGCATTTGCCTTGAACTCAAATATTATAATGTTGTCTTCTTTCAGAACAAGACTGTGCTCAACATTGCGTATAAAGCCGTGGTTGGATGCCGCAAATTCTTGGCCGTCAACAAAAAACTTGCCTTCTTTTATTTTGCCTGCCCAAGGGAAAAGCATAGGTGCGCTGTATCCCCATACGCTTTTGTCAGCCTGCCAGAGCAATTCTTCGCCTGCTTCATTTTTAACGCTGACCATCTGTGCGCCAAGGCTGTCAACGGTAAGTGTAAGGTGGGTGTTCTTGATGGTGTACTGCATATTCGGGTTCCTTCTCAAATATATAATAATTTCAGTTCATATTTCTACAAATACTATTATATATCAAAATTTTTTTCTTTAAAAGGTGCAAATTGGATATATTTATGAAAAAATTGTACAAATAATTCAATAAAAACTTGAAAGTAATACACAAATATGTTTTAATAGTTTAGGATTTTTTAACAATACACAATAATAGTATTATATTTATTTTATATATGGAGGAAAGCTGTGAAAGATTTTGTTAATCAGATTGATAAACGCCGCACCTTTGCGATTATCTCTCACCCTGACGCAGGTAAAACAACACTTACAGAAAAATTACTTTTATACGGTGGTGCTATTCAGCAGGCAGGTATAGTAAAGGGCAAAAAAGGTGCCCGTGCCGCAACATCCGACTGGATGGAAATCGAAAAACAGCGTGGTATTTCCGTTACATCCTCCGTTATGCAGTTCAACTATGACGGCTACTGTGTAAACATTCTGGACACACCTGGCCACCAGGACTTCTCCGAAGACACATACCGCACACTTATGGCTGCAGACAGTGCAGTTATGGTTATCGACGCCGCAAAAGGTGTTGAAGCACAGACCAAAAAACTGTTCAAGGTTTGTACACTGAGAAATATTCCTATTTTTACATTTATCAACAAAATGGACCGCGAAAGTCAGGACCCGTTTGACCTGCTGCAGGAAATTGAAGATGTTCTGGGCATTGAAACATATCCTATGAACTGGCCTATCGGCAGCGGCAAGGATTTTAAAGGCGTTTATGACCGCAACAATCAGGAAATCATTGCTTTCAGTCACGACGGCAAGGTTGGCGTAAACCAGGCTATTGCAACAAAGGCAAAGCTTGGAGACGAAAATCTGGACCAGTTGCTTACAGCACCGCTTCATCAGCAGCTTAATGATGATATCGAACTTATCGAAGGTGCAGCGGCAGACTTTGACCGAGAAAAGATAAATACAGGCAAACTTACACCTGTTTTCTTTGGCTCTGCACTTACAAACTTTGGTGTTGAACCTTTTATCAAAGAATTTCTTGCACTTACAACATCACCTCTTGCAAGAAACTCTGATGCAGGCCTTATCGACCCTAAAAGTGAAGATTTTTCTGCATTTGTATTTAAAATCCAGGCAAATATGAACAAAGCTCACCGAGACAGAATTGCATTTATGCGTATCTGCAGCGGTAAGTTTGAACGAGGTATGGATGTATTTCACGTTCAGGCAGGCAAAAAAATCAAGCTGGCACAGTCAACACAGCTTATGGCAAGTGAACGCGAAACCGTTGACGAAGCATTTGCAGGGGATATCATAGGTATCTTTGACCCGGGTATCTTCTCCATCGGTGACACAATAACAACTGCCAAAAAGCCTTTTAAATTCGCAAGCATACCAACCTTTGCACCTGAACATTTTGCAAGAATTTCTCAGGTTGATACAATGAAGCGCAAGCAGTTTGTAAAAGGTATGGAACAGATTGCACAGGAAGGTGCTATCCAGATATTCAAGGAACTTGGCGGCGGTATGGAAGAGGTTATTGTTGGCGTTGTTGGTGTTCTTCAGCTGGAAGTTCTGGAACACCGTCTTAAAACAGAGTACAATGTTGATATCCGCATAACACCGCTTCCTTATGCACATATCCGCTGGATTGAAAACGAAGAAATAGACGTTAAAAAGCTCAACCTTACATCCGATACAAAATGTGTTGAAGACTTTAAAAACCGCAAGCTCCTGCTTTTCACAAGCCCTTGGAATGTAAACTGGGCAACAGAAAAGAACCCGGACCTTGTTCTTGCAGAAATCGGCAGATAACAATACAAAAAATATGCAGGCAGTCTTGGAAAAGACTGCTTGTTTTGTCTTTGTAACGGTGCAAATACTAATAGTAATGTGAAATTATAGCTGTATATACTGCTATTTTTGTCTTTTCGATTGATTATTGATGTAAAATGTTGTAAAATTATAAAGATAAAAAAGATATTATTCAGGGAGACACTCATGTCTGACTATATAACTAAAAAAACATCGGCACTGCTTTCAAAGCACCGCAGAACAATTCTGCTGCTGATGGATATTTTTGTGGTGGCTGTAGCATATTCACTGACCTGGGTTTTAATTTCAGGCCGTGCAGATATGGCGGCTTATTTCAGTCTGCTGGTTTCCAGCTGTTTTCTGTTTGTAAGCTGCTTTGCAATTGTATATGCCACAACAGGTATGTATGACAGCTTGTGGCGATATGCCGAAATTGTGGAAATTTTCCGCTGCTGTATGTCATCGGTGGTTGCAACAGGTATATTTGTTGTTATGACACTTATACTTTTTAAAGAGCGCCGCATTCCGCTTAGTGTTTACGGTTTGTCCGCAATGTTTGCAACAACCTTTACACTGTATATCCGCCTTGTTTACCGTATGTACCGCAATATCAAGATAAACAAGATGGGCAAAAAACGCCGCAGGGTGCTGGTTGTCGGTGCAGGTGATGCTGCAAGTACGCTTCTGCACGAAATCAACAAAAACCCTACAAAAGAAATGAACGTTATCTGTGCTGTTGACGATGACAAAAACAAGGTTGGCCGAAATCTGCTGGGCGTGCACGTTATGGGCACAACCGATGATATTCCAAACCTTGTTCAGCAGTGTCAGATAGAAACTATACTTATCGCCATTCCAACCCTTGACAGCCAGAACAAAAAGCGCATACTGGACATCTGTGCATCCACAAACTGCAATATACGTATGCTGCCTGACATTGTAAAAATCATCAAGGATGACGAAGATATTCTCAGCCGTATCACTGATGTTAAAGTTGAGGACCTTCTTGGCCGCGAACCTATTGTTCTGGCACAGGAAGCTTTTGAGTTTCTCAACAACAAAACCATTATGGTTACAGGCGGCGGCGGTTCAATAGGCAGCGAGCTTTGCCGCCAGATTGCAAACTTCAAGCCTAAAAAACTGATTATCGTGGATATCTACGAAAACAGTGCATATTCCATACAGCAGGAACTTAAACGAAAATACGGCAAAAAACTCAACCTTGATGTGCGCATTGCATCTGTGCGTGACACCAAGAAGATTGACGACCTGTTTGATGAACTGAGACCTGAGGTTATCTTCCATGCGGCAGCACACAAGCATGTTCCGCTTATGGAAGATGCACCTGAAGAAGCTGTTAAAAACAATGTTTTCGGCACATACAACTGCGCACTCTGTGCAGAAAAATACAATGCCGAAAAATTTGTGCTTATTTCTACCGACAAAGCCGTTAACCCTACAAATGTTATGGGTGCAACCAAACGTATCTGCGAGATGATTATACAGAATATTGCAGAAAATACCGAGGGCACAACAACCTTTGCGGCAGTGCGCTTCGGCAACGTTCTCGGCTCCAACGGCTCGGTTATTCCGCTGTTTAAAGAACAGCTTGCCGAAGGCGGTCCGCTTACGGTTACAGATAAAAATGTTATCCGTTATTTTATGACAATACCTGAAGCTGTTTCACTTGTTCTTGAAGCGGGCGCAATCAGCAAAAAAAGCGGCGAAATTTTTGTTCTGGATATGGGCGAACCGGTTAAAATTGTAACACTGGCAGAAAACCTTATCAAAATGTCCGGTCTTATCCCTTACAAGGATATTGACATTGTGTTTACAGGTCTTCGTCCGGGCGAAAAGCTTTACGAAGAACTTCTTATGGACGAAGAAGGTCTGCGCAAAACTGACAACAACAAAATTTTTATCGGTGCACCGCTTAAAATGGATGCTTCACGCTTCTTTACCGACCTGCTGGAGCTTAAAGCGACAGCTTACGAAAATGACCGTGAAAAACTTATGGCCAAAATCGAAACTATGGTGCCTACCTTTAACCATATGGTTATCGATGACCATTATTGATTGTGGAGATTTTTATGTATCAGCACATTAAAAGATTAATTGATATAGTTTTGTCCCTTGGGGCAATTGTGGTGCTTTCACCTGTATTGCTGCTTCTGGCAGTGCTTATAAAGCTGGACAGCAAGGGCCCTGTTCTTTTTAAACAGAAAAGGGTTGGCAAGGATAAAACTCATTTTGAAATTTTAAAGTTCCGCACAATGTATGCAGACGTGCCAAAGGATGTGCCTACACACCTGCTGGCAGACCCTGAAAGCAAAATTACAAAAATCGGCAGATTTCTGCGCAAATCCAGCCTTGATGAACTGCCGCAGATATTTAATATCTTCAAAGGCGAAATGAGCATTATAGGCCCACGTCCTGCACTGTGGAATCAGTTTGACCTTATTGCAGAACGTGACAAATACGGTGCAAATGATGTGCGCCCGGGGCTTACAGGTCTGGCACAGGTTATGGGCCGAGACGAGTTGCCAATTGATATAAAGGCAAAATATGACGGTGATTATGTTAAGGATATCACCTTTAAAAATGATGTGAAAATCTTCTTTAAAACCATCTTCAGTGTTGCAAGTGCAGACGGTATAAAAGAAGGCAAACAGTGACAACAAAAGCAAGCTTGACTGCCTGTGCACTCAAGCCTGCTTTTTTATTTTGCGGCAAAAAAACTGTCAGCAAAAATACATATTGTTTTGCTGATTATTTCTGGTTTTTCTGATTCTGCTGATTTTCCTGTTTATTCTGCTGATTCTGCTGTTCGTTTGCGTTTTTTCTGTTCTGATTTTTGTTTTTAGCCATAGTGTATAACACTCCTTTCTGCTGTTAGTATAAACCGCACAGCAAAAAATATTCACAATTTTAATATAAATATTTGCCATTTGTAAAAAAATGTGATAATATATAAGTTGGCATATAGCTATATAAGCTATAAATAACAATGTATTAAATTTTATAATATAGGAGATACTCAAATGTCAGGACATTCCAAGTGGAGTACAATCAAAAGAAAAAAAGGCGCTAACGACGCTGCAAGAGCAAAAGTATTTACAAAACTTGCAAGAGAAATCTCTGTTGCAGTTAAAGAAGGCGGCACAGACCCTAACAACAACTCACGTCTTCGTGACCTTCTTGCAAAAGGCCGTGCAGCAAACGTGCCGCAGGACAACCTTATGCGTGCAATCAAAAAAGCAGAAGGTGACGACAAAACAGCATACGAAAGCATCGTATACGAAGGCTATGGTCACAGCGGTATTGCTGTTATCGTAGAATGCCTGTCCGACAACAGAAACAGAACAGCTTCCAACGTTCGCCACTACTTTGACAAATTCGGCGGCAACCTTGGCACAAGCGGCTGCGTTTCCTTTATGTTTGAAGATAAAGGCATTATCGTTTGCGAAGAAGAAGACATTGACGAAGAAAAAGCACTTGAAGCATGCATGGAAGCAGGTGCAAACGATGTTTCCTTTGAAGACGAAGGTGTTATCGAATTTGAAACAGATCCATCCCAGGTTGGCAACGTTGCAAATGCACTGCGCGAAATGGGCTACAATGTAACAAGTGCAGAAGCAAGCAAAGTGCCAAACAACTACACAAAAGTTGAAGACGAAGAAGCACTGCGCAAACTTGCACTGTTCTTTGATGCACTTGATGAAGACGACGATGTGCAGAACGTTTACAACAACCTTGAAAACACAGAAGATCTGCCAGAGTTATAATCAGCTTATTAAACCACTGTTTTACATTTAAAATGTAAGACGGTGGTTTTTGTTTTGCAGAAAAAATTTTTATTGGGGTTTTGCAAAACAATTTGTATGTGTTAAGCAGCACTTTGAAGGTGAAGACAAAACAGAGCAGTCTTAAACTTAAGGCAAGCGGCGATCTGACAATCTATCACAAACACGAAGAGGGCAGAATAACAGTGACAGTAACAGGCCCTGCAGGAGCAGCGATAGCAGAAAACGGCATACAGATAAACACAGCCAAAACATCATCGGTGCTTAATAAGGCAGTAGAGTTCAAAGATGCAGCAGATAACGGTGACGGCACATGGACAATCGATTACGAAGTGACAAGGGCATCACTGCTTAAGAGTGGCAAATCCTACAAACTTGTACTGTCAGTAACCCCAGAGGGCAATGCGACAAACAAAGCACCGCAGACACTCAATGTTACTCTCAAAGTTAAACGTTAAGACAAAATAAAAACTGACCGCTGAAAATGCGGTCAGTTTTTTTGTTAAAAGATTGGATTGTGTTAAAAATATAGATTGTACGGCCGAAAGGAATGTTACAGATTGGTGCCAAAAACTGTGCCTTCCTTGCATTGAAACGGCTTTTGTAATATAATAATATATTGAAAATAATTAGTATTTGGGAGATATTTAATGTCTGAATGTATATTTTGTAACGGACAATTAAATAACAGTGAAAAATGCGTCTGGTGCGGCTTTGAGCAGAACGGCAAAGAGAATATTCCGGGTACTCTTGCGTATGGCACCAGAGTGAAAAATTATGTCCTGGGTGATGTTTTATCCGTTGACGGCGAATCTACAACATATATCGCCTTTGATACAGCTACACAGCAGAAGGTATTTGTCAAGGAATTTTTGCCTGTGACACTTGTTGCGCCAAGATGCGGCAGCGAGGTTGTTGTGCAGGAAGATAAGCAGGTGCTGTTTAAAAATCTGCTGTATGATTTTGTGGATCTTTACCGCACTTTGCAGAATATCAGCAGCAGTGCAATGCCAAAGGTTATTGACGTGATGTTTGAAAACAAAACAGCATACGCTGTAACTGAAAGCATAAACGGCGTGCCACTTAAAGACCTGCTTATCAAAAGAGGCAAACCCTTTACATTCAAAGAAATCCGCTGGATGCTGCAGCCTATTTTTCAGCTGCTTCACGAGATGTCAAAACTCAACATCCATCACGGCGGCATCAGCGATGAAACTATAATTGTAACCCCTGATAACACAGTGGCACTTACAGGCTTTGCCATTCAGGATTTAAGGACCAAAAACGAACATATAGCATATAAGCTGTTTGACGGCTTTTCTGCACCTGAACAGTATTATTCCGACAGATTTCAGGGTATTTACACCGATGTGTATGCTTTGGCGTGTCTTATGTATTATTCGGTGACTGGTAAACATCTGGATAAATCTGCTTTTGACGGTAAAGACATCTACAGGCTTTTTCCCAAATATGCGGTGGAAGCATTTAAATATGCCACAAAGGAAAATCCAAAGGAACGCCTTGATAAAATCAACGATTTTGTTATGATGCTGGATGACAAGGGGGAAGTTGTAAAACCTGTCCAGCCACAGAAGATAAAAGAAAAGGATATCAAAAAAATCGCAGTTTATGCAGCAGTGGCAGTTGCTTTTATAGCGGTGCTGATTGTTGCATTTAAAAGTATCGGCACACAGCCCGCAGAACCGGAAACGGAAGACGAAAACCTGCCAGTGTCATCTGAACAGACTGAAACATCCTATCTGCCGAATTTTCTGGGCAAGGATTATGCCCAGGTTATTGCAGACAGCAATTACCAGCAGGATTATAGATTTGTGAAGCTGGAGGCTTACAGTGATACCTATGCGGCAGGCAAAATCTGTCAGCAGTCCCCTGAGGCAAACAGTCAGGTCACTGCAGGCATCACAGTGTATCTCACTGTAAGCACAGGCCCGCAGAAAGTATATGTGCCTTCAGATATTATAGGTATAAGCTTTAATGATGCTGCTGCAAAACTGGAAGCGGCAGGTATAGAGTATACAAAGGAATATGTTGACCAGACCAGAGAGTTTGTTGCAGGTATGGTTGCAGATTTAAGTGTAAAAGAAGGAAAAGAAATTGCAAAGGATGAAGTTCTGGTTGTTTATGTTGCCAATGACAAACCTTTTACAACACCGACGCCAAAACCAACTCCAACACCAAGTCCAACACCAAGTCCAACACCTACTCCGACTCCAAGCCCAACACCAAGTCCAACACCAACACCTGCGCCTACAGCAGAACCAACACCGGCACCAACACCTGAAGTTACACCGGAAGTAAGCACAGGCGGGGAAAGCGGAACACAGTAAATAAAAAGAAAAGGTTACTTTGATTTGCTTTCAAAGTAACCTTTGTTTTTTGCAGCATATGCTATATCTTTTTTTGCAAAAACAAAAGGTCGGGAATATCCCGACCTTAATTTGTCATTTCAGCAAAGCTATTAGTTGTTTGTGTATGGAAGCAAAGCAACTGTACGAGCTCTTTTGATAGCTGTTGTAAGGTGTCTCTGGTGCTGTGCGCATGTGCCAGTTACACGTCTTGGAACGATTTTGCCTCTTTCAGAGATGTATTTTCTGAGTTTTGCTGTATCTTTGTAGTCGATTGTTTCTGCTTTTTCCATGCAGAAGCTGCAAACTTTTTTACGGCTGCGTCTTACTGGACGGCCGCCTTTAAATTCTCTATCATTTCTTTCCATGATAATAAGCCTCCTTCTTAAAATTTAAAACGGTAAATCTCCGTCATCACTTGCGATGCTGGAGAAATCATCTAACTCGCCTGTGGAGAAAGATGCTGGAATTCCTGCCGGTTTGGAAGTTTCCTGATAGTTGTTGAAACCGCCGTTGCTGTAGCTTGTCTGGGATGTACCCTTGCTTTCTACAAAATAGGCGTTGTTGATAACAACTTCAAATGCTGTGCGGTTTTTACCTGTGTCTTTATCCTGATATGTTCTTGTCTGGATTGTGCCGTTAAGACCGATGTTCTGGCCTTTTCTGAAATATCTTGTGATAAATTCAGCAGTCTGGCGCCAAGCCACACAGTTGATAAAGTCTGCCTGTCTTTCACCGTTTGCATTTGCAAAAGCACGGTTTACTGCAACTGAAAAGCTGCATACATTTGTGCCATTAGGTGTCTGACGAAGTTCAGGGTCAGCAGTAAGTCTGCCAACTAAACAAACAACATTCATTTTTTGCCTCCTAATTAAAGAGCGATAATCATGCTGCGGAGAAGACCTTCAGTAATCTTCAGTCTGCGGCTGAGTTCTGCAGGGAATTCTGGTTTAGCTTCAAATGTGTAGAGCACATAGTAGCCTTCTGTTTCTTTGTTGATCATGTAAGCAAGTCTTTTTTTGCCCCATTCATCAACAGAAACGAGAGTACCGTTTTCGGAGATAAGGCTTGTGAATTTTTCAACGAGACCTTTGATAACATCTTCTTCCTGTTTTGTGCTGATAACAACCATTGCTTCGTATTTCTGCATTATATTGCACCTCCTTCTGGACTATTGGCCCTGCCTTAATACAGGGCAAGGATTCTGACTTTCTCAGTCAGCAATTTATTATAACAATAAAAACTGTATAAGTCAATAAATTTCTCGAAAAAATTTTGTTTTTTTGCACAAATTTTTATATAAAAATTATGGTGGCACAAATGCTGTGTGTACCACCATAAAATATAACTTTTAGATAAACAGATACAGGATGCAGAATGCAATACCCATATAAAGCATTGCCTTGCTTGGCCCGGATTTTCTGATAATTGTCTGGTAATAATCGTTGTTGCTTGCACTGTTTGCTTTTATGCGCTTAAGGTCACGGCAAACCTTTTTGTAGTATCTTGGTATTGCCCAATATCCAAGAAATACCTTGTATGCAAAGGTGAGCACAGAACCAATTATAACCAGAGTATCAATATTGCCCACAGAAGCCAGAATGGAAGAGTCAACAAGCCCTGCCTCGCTGAACATAATCAGCATACTTGGCGCTGAAAAGATAAGGCTGATGATAAAAATGCTTAAAGCTTCAAACCACATCTTGCGGTAAAGATAGTAAAAACCGTCAAAGAAAAATGCAGACCAGCAAAAAGGACGGAAATGTTTGATATTTGCTTTAAGATTTTTAAAATGATAGATATAGTACGGTGCGCTTTCACCAATGTAAATGGCCATATCCTTATAGCTTACGCCATCAGACTCACCTTCCAGGGATTTTGGAAGTACAGGAGGCACAACAGATGTTTTCTGATGCTGCTGTCTGAAATCTTCAAAGCTTGGAGACACAGGGCCGTCCTGACGGGGCTGTTTTGCCTGAGGTGCAAGTGCTATGCCGCAGTTTTCGCAGAATACAGCATCTTTTGGGTTCTGTGTCTGACATCTTGGACAGCGATTGTCATTGAAGTGAAACTCCTGCTGTGGAGCCTGCCATTCAAAGCCTTCGCTGTGTTTTTCTTCGTGCACACAGTGACCAAGATTGCTGTAGCAGTCACGGTGATGCGGTGTGCCGCATTCAGGGCATACAACAACATCGCTTTCTGCTGTAAACTTTTCTTTGCACACATCACAGGTGCAGCCGATAAAATTAACCATATAAAAACTCCTATTTATATATACATAATTACATATTATTACAATAATCGCAAAAAGTAAAGATGAAAAATCTTTACTGTGAAATATTATTATGATATTATATATTAGTATACATTTGTGAAAATTGAGGGAAATTATGATAATAATTGACGATTATAAAAAAATAGCATCAGATGCAAAAGGGCAGATTGACGACCTGAAGGATGCAGTGTCCTACAACCATATTCTTATGGAGATTGAAAAGCTGGAGGTTGACACACAAAACCCTGATTTCTGGGCAAACCCTGAAAAACAGGCAAAGGTGTTCAGTCAGATTAAAGTGCTCAAGGATAAAAAACAGTCTGTCGATGATATTATTACAGCGGTTGATGATATCGAAGCTATGATTGAACTGTACGAAGAACTGGAGGACGAAAGTCTTGAAGGTGATATTGTATCCACAGCAGACAACCTTACAGAACAGATAGAGATGCTGCGTCTTAAAAACCTGCTTACAGGTGAATATGATAAAAACAATGCCATCATTACACTTCATGCAGGTGCAGGCGGCACAGAAAGCCAGGACTGGTGCGAAATGCTGTTCCGTATGTACGGCAAATACTGCGCAAAGGCAGGATACAAAACATCAACAATTGACTATCTTGAAGGTGATGAAGCAGGCGTTAAAAGCGTTTCTTTCTCTGTTGAAGGCGAAAATGCTTACGGCTTCCTGAAAGGCGAACACGGTGTTCACCGCCTTGTACGCGTTTCTCCGTTTGATGCTTCGGGCAGAAGACATACATCATTTGCTTCCTGTGAGGTTATGCCGGAAATTGAAGATGACGGCGAAATTGTAATCCGTGAAGAAGATATCAAAATGGATGTTTACCGCGCTTCAGGTGCAGGCGGTCAGCACGTTAACAAAACATCTTCTGCTGTTCGTCTTACACATATTCCAACAGGCATTGTTGTTGCCTGTCAGAACGAGCGCAGCCAGTTTCAGAACAAGGATATGTGTATGAAGATGCTGCGTGCAAAGCTGGCACAGATTAAAGAACAGGAACATCTTGATAAAATTGAGGATATCAAGGGTGTACAGAAAGAGATTGCATGGGGCAGCCAGATCAGAAGCTATGTATTTATGCCATATACTCTTGTTAAAGACCACCGCACAGGTTTTGAAGACGGCAGGGTGGACTCTGTGATGGACGGCGAAATTCAGGGCTTTTTGAACGCTTATCTCAAAGCGCTCAGCAAAAATGAATTTTTGAAATAAAGCATAAAAAATTCCTGCGGATTTTCTGCGGGGATTTTTTGACAGTAAAAGGGACTGTATCGACAGATACAGTCCCTTTTGGTTTTATTGTATGAGGAGGTAGAATTTATCTGTTTAAGGATTCTATAAGCTTGCCAAGCACAGGTTCAAATTTTGCACCGTACCAGTGGCTTTCGTCCTTTATTGTTTCTTTTATACATTCAACAACATAGTCTGCGGCAATTTTTGCAGCTTCAAAAACAGGTTTGCCCTTTACAACACTGCCCACAAATGCACTTGCAAAGATATCGCCTGTGCCGTGACAGCTGCGGGAAAGTTTCTGGTGTTTATAATAGCTGTATTCGCCGTCTTTATAAACCACAACACCGGTTGTGTCAGCGTCGTATGAAACACCGCTGATAATTATATTTTTACAGCCCATGGCACTGAATTTTGCCAGCAGCATATCAATATATTCGCGGTCATAATCTGTCTTGTATTCGCTGTCGGTGAGAAATGCAGCTTCTGTAATGTTTGGGATAACATAGTCAGCCACCTTGCAAAGCTCTTTCATTGCATTTACAAATTCGCCGTTAAAGCCGTAATAAAGCTTGCCGTGGTCTGCCATAGCCGGGTCAACAATCTTTATGGTGTTTTCCTTGTCAACCGCACCAAAGATATCAGCAACATAATCAATCTGCTTTGTGCTGCCAAGATATCCGCTGTATATGGCATCAAATTTAATGCCTTCACTTACCCAGTGGTCTTTTATTGCAGGCATATCTTCTGTAAGGTCACGGAAGGTAAAGCCTTTAAAGCCGCCTGTATGGGTGGAAAGCACGGCGGAAGGCAGAATGCAGGTTTCAACGCCGCAGGCAGATATAACAGGCAGTGCAACGGTAAGTGAACACTGGCCTACACAGGAAATATCCTGAATGGTGAGAACTCTTGGATATGACATAATATTCTCCTTTTATAGCTGATATAAGTGTTTTTATTTGTTATGAATATAAATTCGCGGTAAAAATTGTTTTATTTGTGTTTTGCATCAAGAATGCCTGCACTTTTAAGGGCAGGTTCTATCATATGGTACAGAATAACCGAAACCACCATTGCAAGCAGTGCATTTATAAGGCTTGCAGTGCCTTTTGTTATAAGAACACCAACAACTGTCTGCCACGGATTGCCCATAATCAGATATTCCACAATAAATGTTTTGCCAAGATAAAGTGCAACGTAGCTCAGAGAGCCGATAACAGCAGCAAGGATAATTTTAACTTTTGTCTTTTTGCCGCTTGCAATAAGCCCTGCAACATAGGCCATACCAAATTTAAGGATAAAGGTAATCCAGAATTCTTTTGCATAAAAAGGGTCGGTAAGGTCGTATATGGCACCGCCTATGCCTGCAGCAAGACCGCCCGGTACAGCACCAAACAGCAAGCCGCCCAGTATGCACATTACGTTGCCTATATGTATTCTTGTAGGGCCGAGAGGGGTAGGAATTTTTGGCAGCTGAATCTTGTTGCCTACAAAAACAATGGCAGCCATAACACCAATCATAGCAAGGTCTTTAACTGTAAATTTTTTGCTTTTCATATATTTCATCTCCGTATAAGTTTGTTACTGTATACAGTATATGCTTATATTGGTAATAGATAAATAACCAAATAAATACAATTTTATATAACCAGATTGAAATATGATATCAAAAAAGATGGGAACAGACCAATGACGTTAAGTTAGGCGGAATTTAAAAATACCAGTTCAATATAATAAAAAACGTCATTCTGAGGCATTTATGCCGAAGAATCTCTCGGTATGATAAAACAAGGAGATTCTTAGCTGCGCTCAGAATGACATTATAATTTATCCTTTTTAAATTATTACTTATTTTTTCTGCGCTGTCGTCTTATACGGTTTATATTTCTTTCAAAGTCGCCGTTGTTTATAAGTTCTGCAAGTACATATTGCTCAAAAACAGGTACTGTACAGGAGTAAAAGCCAAGCTTTTCTTCAAAAAGGTTTAAAAGTTTATAAGGCAAAACCATATAGCCAACACGCATGGAAGGGGCGATTGTATGGCTGAAAGTGTTTATGTATATAACATTGCCACTGTCGGAAAGGGAAAAAACCGTGTCTTCATTTTTGCTGGAAACAGTAAGTTCCGAGTCAAAGTTGTCCTCTATGATATAGCCGTTTTTATTCTTTGCCCACTGCAGATATTCATATCTTTTGGAGGCACGGGCGGTAACACCGCTTGGATAGCTGTTGAAAGGGGTTATATGCAGCACGGTTGCACCTGTGCGCTTAAGTTCACCTGTTTTTATGCCGTCAGGACCCATTTCAAGCATATCGCATTTTACGCCGTTGGCGCGGTAAACACTTTTTATCTGACTGTAAGACGGGTTTTCAAGGGCGAATATGCGGTTTTTGCCAAGAAGCTGAACAATAAGTCCGTAAAGATACTCTGCACCTGCACCGATTATTATCTGTTCGGGCTTAACCTGCATGCCGTTGCTTCTGGCAAGGTAGGCCGATACTGCATTGCGCAGCTGGACACATCCGCGGTTATCCGATTTTACAAGGATGCTGTCGCCGTAATCACTCAGCACTTTGCGCATGGTTTTTGCAAGCACGGAAAAGGGAAACTCGTTTTTTGACAAATGGCCGGCAGTTTCGGTGCGGACTGCAGAAAATGTGTTTTCGGCAGAAGATATAAAATCCTTTTCCTTGTAAATAACAAAATAGCCGCTGCGCTGGCGTGCTTCGGTATATCCTTCATCACACAGAATTGAATAGGCGTGTTCAACGGTAATAACGCTTACATCGCTTTCGTCAGCCAGCAGGCGCTTGCTGGGCAGTTTGCTGCCAAAAGGATAGATGCCGTTTATTATGTCATTTCGCAGCTGATGATAAAGCTGTATATATGCACTCTGATTGTTTTGTCTGTCAATGGAATATTTCATCTGATAATATAAAATCCTTTGAAAAATAAAAATTTGATACTATCAGTTATTGTATACGAAATTGCGCAAAGTTGCAACAAAAAATCCTCTGCACAGGAGGTACAGAGGATTTTGTAAAATTCAAGGGATTCTGAACAGTAAAGTTCAAAAAATCAAACTAAATGTATTAAATCAAAATTTGTGGTTATAAAATCTGACCGTCTTTAAGGTACATCACCTTTGCTCCCAGGCTTGATGCTTCGTCAATATCGTGGGTAACCATAACAACGGTTGTATCTGCAGTGTTCTGCAGCAGATATTCTGTAACAGCAGTTTTTGTATCTTCATCAAGCCCTTTGAAAGGCTCGTCAAGAAAAAGTATATCCTTTTCTGCCAGCACAGCACGCACCAGTGCCACACGGCGTTTCTGTCCGCCGCTTAAGGTGCACACTTTCTGACCTGCTGCATCGCCCAGCCCAACCTGTTCAAGGTGCGCTTTTATGGTTTCGTCAGATAAGCTGTCATTTGCAATCTTTATGTTTGTAAAAGCGGAAAAACTTTCGCAAAGGCGGTTTTCCTGAAATACTGCGGCTTTGTTATGTGGTATATTTTCCGTGCTGCCGCTGTCAGCTTTTTCAAAGCCCATAAGAATGTTGAGCAGTGTGGTTTTACCCTCGCCGCTTGGTCCCATAAGGCAGGTGATTCTGCCTTTTTCAATAACGGCATTCAGATTGCGGAGAATTTTGTTTTCGCCGTAGGATTTGCACAAATCTTTTATAATTATATCCATTACAAATCCTCCAGTTTCTTAAACACTGTGTTTATAATTTTCATAAACAGTTTTTCAAACAGAATGCTTACACACACAATTGTAACTGTCCAGCCAAAAAGGTCGGCTGTGGCAAGGTACAGTTTTGCATTGTACAGCATTTCGCCCATACTGCCGTCAGGTATGCCGATAATTTCTGCGGCAATTCCCGCTTTCCAGGTAAGGCCAAGCGCCACCGAGCAGGCGGATATAAAATAAGGTTTTATATTTGGCAGATAGATATATGCCAGTTTCTTTTTAAAGGAAAAACGGAATATTTCTGCCATCTGCAAAAGTTTGGGGTCGGTGCTTTTAAAGCCGGTGAGTATATTGGTGTAGATAATCGGCAGCGCCATAAGAAAAGATATAAATATTGGCAGGGAAGAAGAATCAAGCCATATAAGGCACAGAATGATAAAAGAAGCCACAGGGGTTGCCTTTATCACTGACATATAGGGCCACAAAAACACTTCAACTGTATGCCGGCGGTATGCCGCAGTTGCAAAAACTGTGCCCGTTACAACTGCAAGCACAAAACCAAAGGTTATTCTTATAAAGCTGAAAGCTACCGCACTGTAAAATTCCTTTTCAAAAATCAGTTCACTTAAACGGACGAGAACCTTTAAAGGAGAAACCAGCAGCACTTCTTCGTCAATTATCACACTTGCCAGCTGCCACAGCGCCAATGCTGCGGCAACGGCAATAAATTTTTCAAATTTTGATTTGTTTTTCATTATTTATCTTTCGTAGTAGAATTCGTCTGTTGGCATTGCACCGCCTACAGCTTTTGGATTCTGGTCAAAGAGAGTCTGCAGATAGCCGCTTACAGCTTCTTTCATCTCTGCACCTTCCATAAACTGAATGTTGCAGTTTGGAATAGCTTTTTTGGCAATTGGTGCTTTAACGATGTCAAAGCTTTCTACAAGTGCAGCACCTGTTTCAACATCTGCATTGATAGCTTCTACACTTGCTTTGAATTCGTCAAGGAAAAGGTTAACATGGTCAGGATGTTCGTTGATAAAATCTGTTCTTGCAACGATAACACCTGTAACAAGCTTGCTGCCGTTGTCAAGAGCAATCCATTCGTCATTGAAGCTGAGTGCAACGTTAAGGCCTTCAACCTGAGTCTGAGCAACTGTTACAAATGGCTGTGGAAGCACTGCGATAGCTGTTGGGTCCTGTTTGAGCACTGCAACGATTTCTGTTGCTTCGCTTTTCCATTCGATTGTTACATCGTTTGCAGGGTCAACGCCGTTCTGGCTGAGAAGGTAATTGAGTGCATATTCAGGTGTTGTGCCTTTGCCTGTGGAGTAGATTGTTTTGCCTTTAAGGTCTGCAAAGCTTTTGATTGTTTCGCCCTGTTCAACAACATAAAGCACGCCAAGGTTGTTGATTGCGATAACCTGAACTTTACCCTGTGTGTTGTTAAAGAGAACGCTTGCAAGGTTTGCAGGCACAGCAGCAATATCAAGTTCGCCCTGAACAAGTTTTGGTGTAATTTCGTCAGCAGCGCCTGCCATTGTAAAGTTGTATGTGTTTTCTGTTTCGCCTTTTGCGGATTTGTCCAGCATAGATACAAGGCCCATTGTTGTAGGACCTTTCATACCTGCAATGTTGATTTCCATACCTTCAACAACTTCAGGTGCAGGTGTTGGTTCTGTTTCAGGTTCTGCAGGTGCAGAAGAACAGGCTGTAAGTGCGCCGCAAAGGATAACTGCGGACATAATGATAGATAAAAATTTTTTCATGGTATTTGCCTTTCTCAATTGGATTGTTTTGCAGTAACGGTTTTGGTTTTTACGCCCTTTACCATTCCCAGTTTGCCCGAAAGGCTGCTTGTCACATCATTTGGTGCATCAAGCACCACACAGATGATGGAAACACCTTTTTCACGGTAGGGAATGCCCATTCTGCCCACTATATACTGTCCGTATTCATGCAAGAGGGAATTGATAACAGAAGTTGAGCTCAGTTCTTCAACAATAATGCTGATTACAGATATTCTGTTTTCCATAACATACCTCCTTTTGAAATGTACTATTCATATCAGATAACAAAAAATCCATGCCAAAGGCATGGAAAACAAAGGTGACAGAACAAATATCCTGATAGAACATATCTGTCAGAAAAAATATTCTGTAATATTAAAACTTTATTTCTTCGCCTTTAATGCCGGGACGTACCCCGCAGTTGCAGTACGATATGAATTTTTAATCCTGTTCTCAGAAACTCTTTGAATTCGGACAAGGTTATTTTAACATATTATTCCATTTATTTCAACAGTATTAAATGTAACATTGTTACACAGATATGTGCATAATGTGTGAATTTGCTTTGTAAGAAATTGGCATAAACCGGGAATAATTATACAATTATATTGTTTGATTTTATTAAAAAAATATGACAAGTGAGGTAACTTGTATGGGACAAAGCACAATTGCTTTAATCATTATCGGTATAGTGATTGTTATGTATATCACAGAGGTTTTTTCTGTGGCAGTAACATCTTTGATAGGTATGTTTGCACTTGTGTATTCAAATGTACTTACCTTCAATGATGGATTTTCGTGTTTTGTAAGTACACCTGCCTTGCTGACTATAGGTATGATTATAGTTGCAGATGCCATACTGGAAAGCGGTGTGGGCAACGAGATTGGGGCTTTGCTTGGCAAGGTTGTAGGACAAAGGGAAAAGCTGTTTGTTATTGTTGTTTTTATAACAGCGGCAGTTCTGTCGGCTTTTGCAAATAACTCGGCAATAGTTGCGCTTTTTATGCCGTTTATCGCTTCATTGGCATCTGTATCAAATGGACATATAACAAAAAAGAATACATATATGCCTTTGGCAATGGGGTCTTTGGTTGGCGGCACAGGTACACTGGTAGGCTGTACTGCACCGTTGCTTGCAAATGAGGTTTTAAGCTATACAGGCGCGCAGACAATGAATTTCTTCACCACTGCACCAATAGCAATTGTTATGGTGCTTGCAGTTGCAGTTTGTTTCTGGCTGTTTCTTTATGACTATATGGCAAAGTGCTTTGATTTTGAAGAGGTTGTTGACACAGAAAAAAATGCCTGACGGTGAAATCGACAAGCGCAAGGCGGTTATCTCAATAACAGTATTTTTGGTTACAATGGTTCTGTTTATGGTTCGTCCTTTTGGCTGGGATATCGGTTTTATTGCGGTTTCAGCAGCACTGATACTGGTTATTACCGGATGTGTTGACGGCAAAAAAGCAATGCGTGACCTGCCGTGGTCGGCAGTGCTGGTGCTGGGTGCATCACTTGCTATGGCAAAAGGTTTTGTATCATCAGGGGTAGGGAAAGTTATCATCAGCTTCCTTATGAAAAACTTCGAATCAGTTGTTACAAACCCGGTTGCACTGGTTACAATATTCCTGATTACAGGCTTTGTGCTTTCTCAGTTTATGTCCAATGGTTCGCTGGTTTCCATGCTGGCAGCAATCGGCGTGCCTCTTGCAATGAAAATTGGCTGTAACCCAATGCCTATAGCTCTGGCGTGTGTATACGGCTGTTCACTTGCAATGGCAACCCCTGTTGCAACAACATCAATTACAATAGTTCAGGTTGCAGGCTACCGCTTCAAGGATTATCTGCGCATCGGCGGTCTGGTTGGCATTATAGGTGCTGCAACTGCCTGGGTGTGCCTTGTTTTCGGATACGGACTTATATAAAAGCAAATCGTCGTGATAAATTCTGTCACGGCGATTTTTTTGCGAAATATATTGAAATTAACTGTCAAAAGCATTACAATAATTCAGTTGTATGTAATTAATTGAAACAACTGTTACTGGAGGGGTAATTTTGAATATAAAAGCACTTTTTGCACCGTCGGATATGACCGAGGGTTCACCAGCCAAAAAGATAATACTTTTTGCGGTACCTATGCTTATAGGCAACGTTGCACAGCAGCTGTACAACACAGTTGACAGCATTGTGGTTGGCAAATATGTAGGGGATAATGCTCTTGCCGCTGTTGGCTCTGCCAGCCCTATTTTCAATCTGCTGCTTGTGCTGTTTGTGGGAATTTCCACAGGTGCAGGCATTATGGTAAGCCAGTATTTCGGTGCAAAGGAAAGAGAAAATCTTTCAAAAAGTATCGGCAACAGCATCACGCTCACTTTAATTTCCACAGTTATAATTATGATAGTTTCTTACTTTGCGGTGGACCCTATTCTCCATCTGCTTGGTACACCGGACAGCATTATCGGCTGGTGCCACGACTATCTGATGATACTTATGATGGGTGTGGGCGGCATGGCATTTTACAATATCCTTGGCGGCGTTCTGCGCGGGCTTGGCGATTCCACATCAGCACTTGTGTATCTGCTTATTGCCACAGTCATCAACATTGTGCTTGACCTTTATTTTGTTGCGGTTGTTGGCATGGGTGTTGCGGGTGTTGCACTGGCAACTGTTATTGCACAGTCCATATCTGCTGTTATGTGTCTGTTTAAACTGCTTAGGCTCAAAGAAATCTTCGACCTTGGCGTAAAGGAACTTAAGCCTGTAAAACGCTATACAATGGAGGTTATAAACCTTGGTCTGCCGTCAGGTCTTACTCAGGCAATATTCTCCATGGCTATGATTATGGTGCAGTCTCTCACCAACAGCTTTGGCGAGATGGTTATCGCGGCAAACGTTATCATTATGCGTGTTGACGGTTTTGCGATGATGCCTAACTTCAGCTTTGGCACAGCACTTACCACATACGCAGGCCAGAATGTCGGTGCCCGTCGATTTGACCGTGTGGAAGAAGGCGCAAGAGTCGGCACATATATTGCAGTAGGTGTTTCAGCAACAATCACCGTTATCATCCTTCTGTTTGGCAATATACTTATGTATGCCTTTACCGACACGGCAGAACTGGTTGATTTAAGTATGCGTATGATGCGCATTCTTGCTGTGGGCTATATCGCAATGGCTGTTACACAGTGTCTGTCCGGTGTAATGCGCGGTGCAGGCGATACTGTGAGCCCTATGTGGATTTCCATATTCACAACAGTAATTGTGCGTGTGCCATTGGCCTATGCACTGGCATATCTTACAAGAACACCGCAGATGCCAACAGGCAACTACCGTGCACTGTTTATATCTCTGCTTACAAGCTGGGTGCTTGGTGCGGTAATTACATTTATTGCATACCGCCGCCGCAAGTGGAAACACAGGGCTATGGTATATAACGGTGCAGGAAAATAAAATTGTTATATAAACAAAAAATATGTCATTCTTAAGCATTTATGCCGAAGAATGACATTTTTTATCTGATGAGTATTTGTTTTTACAGTGTAATCATAAAGACCAGTGGTATGGTTATGCAGCACATAAGATGTGATATTATTGCCATGCCTGCCGCGTGGCTTGTGTCCAGCCCGTAGGCGCTTGGCACGATAATGTTGTTTGTACCAAGGGGCATTGCAAGGGCGCATACCGCACATATAAAGGTGGTCTGTCCTGTGCCAAGAATATTCATAATAGCGGCAAAAAACAGCGGAATTGCCACCAGTCTTACAACGCTCAAAGTATAAATTTTCAAATCGGCAAAGGTCTTTTTCAGGTCTATTGCAGAAACGGTAATGCCTGTAAGCAACATTGCCACAGGGGACATACAGTCGCCCGAAACTTTTATTGCATCTGCCATAAAGTCAGGTATATGCAACTGAAGAAGCCCGATTATCATACCGATAAGCATGCCTGCAAACATAGGGTTTACAAGATTTTTTGCGGTTGCACGCAGGCCTTTGCTGCCTGCTTCGTTTGGTATAAGATATCTTGGCACTGCCCACAGCTGCTGCACAATCCAGAAAGGCATGGTGAATATAAGATATTCAAAGAAAATTTCAGGGAAAAGTGCCAGCATAATTGGGTTGCCCACAAAGCCGAAGTTTGGAATAACCAGCCCGTATGCCGATATCTTGCGCAGATATTCGTCATCTTTAAGTATAAGGCGGCATACGGCAGCGGCAATCGGTATAACGGCAATCTCCACAGCAAAGCCTGCAAGCAGTATCTTCCAGGTGGTGCTGATTGTTTCCACCGTAAACTTTTCTATAAAGGTGCCCATAACCAAAGCGGGCATAAACAGCCAGTTTTCCAGTTTGGAAAGCACACCCACGCTGTCCTGACCAACCACTTTAAGCTTGGCAAGTATATATCCCGTTGCCACAAAGGTAAGCAGCAACAGAGTTTGTGTTAAAGTCTGTGTAAATAAAGTCATAGCAAAATAATATTATAAAAAGATTGAAAACATAACCGGCAGTGTTATGCAGGATAAAAGGTGTGATACAATTACAAGACCGCTGCATATGGGTTTTTCCTGCCCGTATGATGCAGGTATAACCACAATATTCATGCCAAGAGGCATTGAAACGGAAACCACCGCACAGATATAAGCTGTCTGTGACATAGGTATAAAGGAAAGTGCAGCAGAAAAAACAGCAGGTATTGCAACAAGGCGTATAAGTGATATCAGATATATTTTAACATCGGTAAAGGTTTCTTTAAGATTTATGCGGGAAACCGCAATGCCCGTCAGCAACATTGCCATAGGGGACATACAGCTGCCTGCCGCATTTACCGCATTGACAAAAAATGCAGGCATTGGTATCTGTACAAGGCCGATTATCATGCCGATAACCATACCGCAGAACATAGGATTTGCAAGGTTTTTCAGCTTGTCTTTAAAGGTTGGCCTGTCGCTTAACGGCATAAGCAGTGCAGGCATTGCCCAGATAAAGTTTACAATCCACAGCGGCAGAGTGAAAATTATATATTCAAAGAATATTTCGGGGAAAAGCCCCAGCATAACGGCGTTGCCCATAAAGCCCCAGTTGGATATGGCAAGGCCATAGGTGCATATCCTGCGCAGAAAGCTGTCCTTTGTCAGCAATTTTGGAATGGCAACTGCCAGGGGAATTACGCAAAGTTCAATGGCGACACTTATTGCCATAAACCGCCACATTTCGCCCAGGCGGTCTGTTGTGAAATTTTCGATAAAGGTGCCCATAACCAAAGCGGGAATAAACAGATTGTTTTCCAGCTTGGAAAGCACCCTGACACTGTTTTGCTGCAGCACACCGCCTTTGGCAATTGCCCAGCCAAAAAATATAAAGCAGAACAGAAAAGCTGTCTGATTTAAGGTAGAAGAAAAAACTGTCATATCAAAAGGGCAAAATGCCCGCTCCTTAAGTTTTGATTTTACAAAATTTATATTAGCACTAATTTTGGTTGTTTACAATATTTTACAAAAAATCCATATTATAAAATAACTATGTATGGTATACTGAAAATACAGATAAAAGGCGAAAGGAGAATGTCTATGTTGAATTTTATACGTCCTCACACACAGACAGCTCTTGCAGCAGCGCCCGTTGCCATTGTGGCTGTGCTGTTGTTTATATGGCTGTTCAATTCAGTTCAGATGGGAAAATTCAAAAGTATCAAACCAATTGCAAATCCAAAGTATGCTGTATTTATCATATTTGCATTTATAATATTGTCTGTAGTTTTAATATCGCTGATTATGTTCAGATAAAAATAACCCGACAGTTTTCATAAACTGTCGGGTTAATCTTTTCAGTATGGAAATATCAATGGCGTCAGCAAATTAGCCTTCGATATATTCTGGTGCTTTTTCTTTCAGCATTGCTGCTGCAGCTTCGTCAACAACTACGATAACATCGTTGTGCAGCTGAAGAACAGATGCAGGAACCTGTGGTGTGATTTCGCCTGCAACCATTTTGTAGATGATTTCAGCTTTGCCTTCGCCGTTAGCAACGAGAAGGATTTTCTTTGCGCTCATAATTGTTTTGATGCCCATTGTGTAAGCCTGTGTTGGCACATCTTCTTTCTTTTCAAAGAAACGTGTGTTTGCATCAATTGTGCTCTGTGTAAGGTTGATGATGTTTGTACCTTTTGCAAAGCAGTCTGCAGGTTCGTTAAAACCAACGTGACCATTGTGGCCGATGCCGAGAAGCTGAAGGTCTACACCGCCCAAAGCTTTGATAACTGCATCATAACGTGCACATTCTTTTGCAGCATCAGGTTCTGTGCCGTCAGGAATGTTTGTGTTTTCCATTTTGATGTTTACGTGTTTAAAGAGGTTTTCATACATAAAGTATGCATAGCTCTGGTCGTTGTCCTTTGTAAGACCTACGTATTCATCAAGGTTTGCAGCGTAGCAGCGGGAGAAATCAAGGTCGCCGTTTTCGTATTTTTTGATAAGGTTTTTATATGTGCTGATTGGGGAAGAACCTGTTGCAAGGCCAAGTACGCTTTCAGGTTTAAGTGTAACCTGAGCAGCAATGATGTTTGCGGCAACACGGCCAAGATCTTCGTAGTCTTTTGTAACAATAACTCTCATGGTGAAATTTCCTTTCAGATAAATTGATTTGTATAAGCGAAACTTTTGTTTTTAAATTAAACGTTCTGTACTTTGCCTGCAAGCACGATAAGTTTTGGCTGAAGGTCTTTGTCAAGCACAACAACGTCTGCCTGTTTGCCTTCTTTAAGGCTGCCAACTACATCGTAAAGACCTGCGGATTTTGCAGGGTTGATTGTTGCAGCTTTAATTGCGCTTTCAAGTTTGATGCCAAAGCTTACTGCACGGCGTACACATTCTGCAAGTACAGTTGCACTGCCTGCAATTGTGCCGCCTTCAAGTGTTGCTTTGCCGTTGTTCATAAATACCTTCTGGCCGCCAAGGCTGTATTCGCCGTCAGGCATACCGCAGGCACGCATAGCATCACTGATAAGGCACATTCTGTCATCACCGAAAAGACGGAATGCTGTTCTGATGATGGAAGGATGAATGTGAATACCGTCGGAAATAATTTCAACATAGCTTGCTTTATCCTGTGCAGCGCCAACAACGCCAGGGTCACGGTGACCCATTGGTGGCATTGCGTTGAACAGATGTGTAACGTGGTCTGCGCCTGCTTCAAAGCCTGCAATTGCCTGGTCGTAGTTTGCAGATGTGTGTGCAACGCTTACGTGGCAGAGCTTGCTTGCTTTTTCAATAAATTCAACAGCGCCCGGAAGTTCTGGTGCAATGTCAAGAAG
>JAFSAW010000048.1 GCA_017442085.1 Oscillospiraceae bacterium
TAACAAATATTATGACGGGTATGCTGGCACTTGAAAACTGCACCCTTGACGAAAAGATGACCGCAAGCTATAACTCGGTGCACAATCTGCCCTACAACTCAAGCCATATTGCGCTTGACACGGGGGAACAGATTTCGGTAAAGGATGCAATGTATGCCCTGGCAATAGAATCGGCAAATGATGTGTCAAATGTTTTTGCAGAGCATATAGCAGGCAGCAACGCAGAGTTTGGCGTTATGATGACAAAGCGGGCAAGGGAGATAGGTGCGGTAAACACCAATTTTACCAATCCTCACGGCCTGCCCGAAAACAGCCATTACACAACCGCATACGATATGGCGCTTATCACTGCCGAGGCAATAAAGCTGGACGGTTTCTGCGATTATTTCAGCACCAACCGGTATGATATGGGATATACCAATATCCGCAGCGAGACACGCAGTTTCTGGAATGCCAACAACTTTATCAACGGATACGACCGCGTGGAAGGTCTGCTGATGAGCAAGACGGGCTGGACAGAGGAGGCAAGGCACACTCTGGTTACAGCGGCAGAACGGGACGGTGTGACACTTATTGCGGTGGTTATGTCCAGCGAGCACAAGCAGGACAAGTTTGACGATACCATGGCGCTGTTTGATTACGGCTTTGGAAAGTTTTACAACCTTGAGATAAACACCGATATAATCAGCGGCAAGGCAAACCCTGCGGTGACAACTGCTGACGGCACAAAGCTGGAGATACCCGGCGAAAACTATATCATCGAAAATTTTAAAGTAACCATACCAAAAAATCTTACCGAACACGACCTGCTGTATGATTTCAGCACGGTTACGCCAAATAACGACAGGACCGTTGCCACAGGGCAGGTTGAAATATATTATATGGAAGACGGCGCAAGGCTGACCTGCGGCGTGCAGAATTTTTCTGTTATGCTGGGCGAAACAATGATAAATGTGCAGCCGAAAAGAATGCCGTTTATGCTTAAGGCAGGTTTGTTTTTGCTGTATGCCGCACTGGCTGTGCTGGTGCTGAGATTTATATATCTTGTTCTGCGCCAGATGGTTATAATAGAAAACCGCCGCAGAATACGCAAGCGCCGCCGCCAGCAGGTTATGGCAAAAAGACGAAAAAGACCACAGAATACAACAGCAAATAGGAATTAACCACAAAAATCGGCTTTACTGCCGTTCATTCCTTGACTTTTGGCTGTTGCAGTGTAATATTATTAAAATATAATTTAAAATATACGGACAAAAATTATTTATTGAAAGCAGGCAATTATTATGGAAAAATATCAGTCTAAACTCAGCATAAAAGAAACTCAGGCTGCAATTCAGTTCCTGAGACATAAATTTGAAACAGAACTCTGTGATGCACTGGACCTTAACCGTGCATCTGCACCTATGTTTGTAAATGTAAACAGCGGTCTCAACGACAACCTTAACGGTGTTGAACGCCCTGTAACCTTTGACGTGCTTGAAACAGGCGAAGTTATGGAAATTGTACACAGCCTTGCAAAGTGGAAACGCTATGCCCTGCACGAATACGGCATTGAAACACACAAGGGTATCTACACAGATATGAACGCTATCCGCCGTGATGAAAAATGCGATGCAATTCATTCTCTCTATGTTGACCAGTGGGACTGGGAAAAGGTTATCACAAAAGAAGACCGCACAGAAGAATATCTCAAACAGGTTGTGCGCGATATCTACGGTGCAATCAAAATGACAAGCAAAGCTGTGCAGAGAAGATATCCGCAGCTTAAGGATATTCTGCCTGAAGAAATTACATTTGTTACAACACAGGAACTTGAAGACCGCTGGCCTGACTATACAGACAAACAGAAAGAACGCGCTATCGCAAAGGAATACGGCGCAGTATTTCTTATGAAAATCGGCGGCAAGCTTAAAAGCGGCAAAAAACACGACGGCCGTGCACCTGACTATGACGACTGGCAGCTCAACGGCGACATTCTTGTTTACTATCCGATGCTTGATATTGCACTTGAACTTTCTTCCATGGGTATCCGTGTTGACTCTGAAAGTATGATGCGTCAGCTGGAAGAAGCAAATGCAATGGACAGACTTAAATTTGATTTCCACCAGAACATTGTAAACAACAAGCTTCCGCTTTCCATCGGCGGCGGTGTTGGTCAGAGCCGTCTGTGTATGTTCCTGCTGCAGAAGGCACATATCGGCGAAGTGCAGTCTTCCGTATGGCCACAGAGCGAAATTGACTACTGCAAAGAACACGGCATTCAGCTGCTGTAATATAAAAACAAACCCGCATCACACCGATGCGGGTTTTATTTTACATAAATTATACAGATATATCATTGAAATATAACACTGTTATGTTAAAATAAAAATAGCAGATAAAAATAAAAAGAGGTGAATATATGGTTACCTATAAAGAAGTAAGAGAAAACGAAGATATAAAAACATATATAAAAATGGCAGATGCAACCCTTGAAAGCATGAAATTTACCGAACACAGCTTTGCACACGTTGTGCGCTGTGCAGATGTGGCAGGCAGCATACTGGAAAAGCTGGGCTATGACGAAAGAACGGTGGAGCTTGCACAGATTGCCGCATATATGCACGATATAGGCAATGTGGTAAACCGCATTGACCATGCACAGTCGGGGGCGGTTATGGCTTTCAGACTGCTGGATAAAATGGGGATGAAGGCTCAGGATATTTCCCGCGTGGTGACAGCCATAGGCAATCACGACGAAAAAACAGCATACCCTGTAAACGAAATTGCAGCGGCACTTATCCTTGCTGACAAAAGCGATGTACGCCGCAGCCGTGTGCGCGCAGAGGAACGCGCAACCATAAGCACCGATATACACGACCGTGTAAACTATGCGGTGGAAAAGTCAAAGCTGGCACTTGATGATGAAAACAAAAAATTTATCCTTTATCTTACAATAGACGAAAAGATAAGCCTTATCAGCGAGTATTTTGAAATTTTCCTAGACCGCATGATGCTGTGCCGCAAAGCTGCAGCATTTTTTGAAAAGGGTTTTGAGGTTAACATCAACGGCACAAGGGTTATGTAATGAAAAGCCATTAAAGCGGGCGAAACTGAAAATTATTAATCTGATATAATGAAAAAATGTCATTCCGAGGAGTTTTTGCTCCGGAGAATGACATTTTGTTTTATTGGTGAAAATTTTTATTATGGTTTATTTTTCTTTTTATTCAAAAAAATCTGCAACGGTGTCTGCAAAATCTCTGGCTTCTTCGTACAGGCCGTGCCCCCATTGGATGTACATTTTAAGGGTGGAGTTTTTTATTGCAGCGGCAAGCTTACGGCTGGCATCACCGCCCACAACCATATCCTTTTCGCCGCCAATAACAAGTGTGGGGCAGGTTATCCGGCAAAGTTTGTCACAAGCATTGTGGGCAAGGCAGGCTTTGGCCTGTATAAAAAATCTGTCAAAGCTTTTTGGCTTTGTAACAAGGCTTACAAATGGGACAAGCAGACGGTTTTTGCGGTAATAGCTGTCTGAATATATAAGTTTTACATTGCTGTCCATAAAGGCTTTATAGTCGCCTTTTCTGACAAGGTTTATCCAATGGCTTATTGCGGTTTCTGCAGTTGGGTCAGCGTCTGGGCAGGTTACGGCAAGGCAAAGTTTTTCCACCTTTTCGGGATAGTCGGCCGCAAGGTGCTGGCTTATCATACCGCCCATGGAAACCCCGACAACATATGCCTTTTCTATGCCAAGGGCATCCATTGCTTCAGCAAGGTCCTTTGCCATATCGGCGGTGGTGAAGCCGGAAGGCATATCATTTCTGCGGCTGAACATATACACGGTATAGTCCTTTGCAAATCTGCGGTACATAAATGCCATCGGCAGTGCGGTGCCTTTTACACTGCGCAGGCTTTCGCCAAGGCCGGGCAGCATTATCATAACCTTTTTGCCACTGCCAAAACGGATATAATCCATAGAAAAATTTGGGGTTTTTACTGTGCTGTTTTTTGTGTTGTAAAGCATAGCCTGCCTCCGTGTGTTTACAGTGTGCAGAAGTTATCTGCCAAGTTGCCAGAATGCAACAGCGCTGGCGGCGGCAACATTAAGGCTGTCCACCCCGTGTGCCATTGGGATTTTGACGGTGTAATCGCAGTCTGCAATTGTCTGCAGTGCAAGGCCGTCACCCTCGGTGCCCATAACAATTGCCAGCTTTTCTTCTGCCATAAGCTGCGGGCTGTCAATGTCAACGGTGTTGTCGCAAAGTGCCATAGCGGCGGTTCTGAACCCCATATCTTTAAGACGGCACAGCCAGCTTTGGTCTGCAAAGGTCCAGGGTATCTGAAAAACAGTGCCCATGCTTACACGGCCGGCACGGCGGTACAGCGGGTTGCTGCAGCCTTCGGTAAGCACAACCGCATCCATGCCAAGTGCGGCGGCACTGCGGAAAATTGCGCCGATGTTGGTGGGGTTCATCACGTTTTCCAGCACGGCAATACGGCGCTTGTCACGGCATATTTCTTCAAGGGAAGGCAAAGGTTTTCTCTGCATGGCACTCAGCATTCCGCGGGTAAGTTTAAAGCCTGTAAGCTGTGCAAGCACATCAAAGGCGGCGGTGTAAACGGGCACGTCAGGGCAGAGGGACAAAATTTCCTTTGCCTGTGTTTCTGTATGCTTGTCTTCCACAAGGAAAGACAGCGGCACATAGCCCGCACTGATGGCACGCATAATTACATTTGGACTTTCGGCAATAAAAAGGCCGTCACCGTGGGGCTCGTTATAATGCAGCAGCTGATTTTCGCTTAAACGGGCGTAAACATCAAGCTGCGGGGAAGAAAAATCGGTTATTTCAATAATGTTGGCCATATCAGTCTCCGTGTGAAAATGTGTTTATAAAAATATTGAAACATATTTTTAAAGGTATGGCAAGGATATAAAAGGGTGAAAAACAAAAAACAGACAAGGCTGCGCTCCAGGCAGCCGCAGTATGCGACGATTGTTTTTTCGGGCAGAACCCGACGGGTTCGAGTCCCGCGGAAATATATGTATAAAAACAAAAAAGCAGATAACCGAAGTTACCTGCTTTATGGTGCGCTGGAAGGGTGAGGGAGCCGACCGCTGCCGGTGGCAGATGCAGGGAGGCGGACGAAGTAAAAACAACGAGCAGACAAGGCTGCGCCCAAGCTGCCGCAGTATGCGACGATTGTTTATTCGGGCAGAACCCGACGTGTTCGAGTCCCGCGGAAATATATGTATAAAAACAAAAAAGCAGATAACCGAAGTTACCTGCTTTATGGTGCGCTGGAAGGGACTCGAACCCCTGACCCCTTGATTCGTAGTCAAGTACTCTATCCAGCTGAGCTACCAGCGCAAATTGCTATATTATATTAGCACCGAAAGGATACTTTGTCAAGCCTTTTTTTGAAAAAAATAAAAATTTTAAAGTTTTTTGTTAAAAAGTGTTTTTGCGGCAAATAGATTAAGATTTTTAATTTTAGGGCAGTGTGCTTTTAAATTAATTTAAAAACAGTATAAAATCACCTTTACTGGCAGATAATATAAAAAAAGATTCAAGGAGCATTTTGGTATGAGAGCAACGGGCGTTGTAAGACGTATTGATGATTTGGGCAGAATTGTTATTCCAAAGGAAATAAGAAGAACTATGCGGATGAGAGAAGGTGATCCGCTGGAAATTTTTACCGGTCA
>JAFSAW010000049.1 GCA_017442085.1 Oscillospiraceae bacterium
CCAACAAGGACAGCCGGATTTACGATATCCGAACCTGTTGCCAGTCGGCAGTATGTTCGGATATCTTGTTTTTACTGATAAAGTGCAGTTTTAGTTGCAATGTTATTAAGTAAACAAAAATATGTCATTCTGAGGAGCTTAAGAGGCGAAGAATCTCCCGGGTTTATCTCCCTCAGTCAACTTCGTTGACGGCTCCCTCGTCAGAGGGAGCCGTAAGATTCTTCGCTGCGCTCAGAATGACATTTTTCTTTATTATATAGACTCGTCAGTATGGTGATTATCTTAAATCAATGATATTAAACAAGGAGAGCTTTCAGAAAATCAGCAGGTATTATATGTTTTCGCTTTTTTACTCTCCTTCAGCCAACTGTGTTGACCGCGTCCTAATCAGAGGGAGCTATATATAATAGTTTTGGTATTAAAAATTTGACATCATTCACCCTGCAAATATTTAACAGCCTTTCTGGCAAGCAGAAAACTTGGCACCAAAAGCACAACCAACACGGCTATCTGCACAATGCCAAGGGAAGAAACTGCAATAAAACCGGGTAAAATATAATTTACCACACGGATAAGTACAATATAGAATGCAAAGGTCAGAAATATCAGAACAATTTTATCAAACATCAATAATCTCTCTTTCGGTACTGACAGGCATATACACCTGTGTAATACAGATATTGTATCACAAATATATATCAAAGTAAAAGAAAAAAACTGTGAACCTTGCTGGAACACAGTTTTTCTTTGTTTTGGTAGATAAAAGGTTGTTGATACTTTTATTATAAAGCCGAAAAACAACAATACAATTGTAAAAAACAACTTTTATGGTAATTATGTGTTAAATCAGTGTCGCAATTTGTCGCATTTTATCGTATACAATTATTCAAACTGATACAGACTGCCGAAATCGTGGGTGAGAGAATATTTTTCATCGTCTGTCATATCAAGATACAGCTTAAAGTTTTCCAGTGATACGCCACCAACTTCAAACAGTGCTGCGGTAAAGGTTTTGCTGTCAAAGCCGTAATCCTTTTCCCACTGGCACAGCTTTTTCATACCGTAGTAATAGCTGGTGAAATAACCCTCGTCATTTTCGTGTGCCTGTACCTGAAAACGTGCAGTCTGACGGTCAAAGCCAAGCTCCTGCTGATACAGGTCAACTGCATCGCCGATGGTTTTTCCAAAATATCGCAGCCACAAATCAACCTTGATGCGCACGGAAGTATGGTGACGGCGATAGGCAACAAACAGCGGATAGAACGGGTCTTCGGCAAAAACAAATTCAAAAACACGTTCTGTTCGCAGGCAGGTGCCCTCGTGCAACGGCACGTTTTTTGCACCGATTTTCATTGTTTCAGGTATCGGGTCGGTAATGCTGCGCACGTGCTGTACGTGATGACCCGGATATGCTTCGTGCAGAGTGTTTATCTTCATCCAGCCGTCTGTGATTGCCTTGTAATTATAGTTGTTCAGAAACATTCTGCCCACAATCGGAGATTTAAAGCGGTAACCGCCTTCATATCCGCCCCATGGATAAGCCACTTTAAGCTGAATAGGCACCTTTGAAATAACACACTGTTCATCTTCCGGCAGCCACACATATTCGTGTGCAATTGCCCTTGTGCGTTTTATATAGCCGTTTGCCCTTTCGTACATTTCGTCTGCGCTGTCGGCAGGTCCTGCATATTTAAGCAGAATATCGTTGACCTCTGCCATGGACTGCGGATTATTTTCGGGAATATCAAGCTTTCTTGCTATATCAAAGCACTCTTTGCGGGTTTTTTCCACTTCGCTTTCATACCACTGCAAAAGTTCATCAAGGTTTACACCAATGTTAACTTTAAGTGCTGTGCGGTATTTTTCAATATCCTGCGGCAGCACTGCATCATCGGCAAGCATGGAATATTCTTCGGCAGTCCCGTCGGAAAGGGCTGACTGTTCCTTGGACAGATAGCTTTCCAGTTCTTCCACGGTGTACATAAGGGCCTGTTCTTTTTCTTTGCCCAGAAATTCGTAAAAACTGCGGTATTCAACCTTGTTTACGTTCAGATTGTTTTTCATATATCCTATGGCATCGGCAAGGGCTGATTTTTGCTTTGCATCTGTGCAGTTGTCCTTGAGTACACTTACAATGTTTTTCACACAGCCAAGGCGGGCACAAAGAATGGCATATCCTGCTGTGAAATCTTCTGCATCAAGAATCATCGGCACAATTTTCCAACCGACAGAATAAAGATATCCCTGCGGGTTGTTTGTCATACTGTCATACTGCAGGTTGAGATTGTGCAAAAAATCGTTAAAATGATTTTTTATAAATTCAAAAGGTCTTGACGGTGTGTCCAGCACATTAATACGCTGTTTAAGAGCATCAAGCTGTGCTTTTATTTTTTCACAGTTTTCTTTTGACGGCACAAAAAGCACCATTTTGTTTTCTCTTGTGCTGTTGAGTACGCTGTGCACACAGGCCAGGTCAAAGTCCAGCTGGCGGTAGGTTTGAATAATCTGTTTTTTGTCCATAGATATTACCTCTGAAAAAAGGATAAGTTTTCTCAATTATACACCTGCAGATATACAGTGTTCAATATTTTTGTCAGACAAAGTGAAAAGAGCCTTGCCCAAAAAGCAAAGCTCTTTTACGAGGGTATATATAAGGTTAAAAGGAAATTGCCAGTTGTTCAAGACTGTGTCCCATGGAACGCCGCAGACTGTAAAGCTGTGTATATTTGTCGTAAAGTGCAAAGGTCTGTTTTGCTTTTTCAACATCGCCATACACCTTCCACACACCTGTGTGTTTGCAGCCAACGCGGCTGCTGTGCATAAATCCGTCAACATCTTCGGGCGGATAGCCCAGAAAAAGCCCTATTTCGTGAGGAAAATCTTTGCTGTTCTGCAGCTTGTCAATAAGCTGAACAACGCAGGAATTGCTGTTTTCAAGGCTGTATCCGCACTGTTTAAGCAGCTTGACGGCAGTGCTGTTGTCCAGGTCTCCTTTAAGCTGGCTTGGGCGGTAAAGATAGATAAGCACTTTGCCGTTGTAAAAACGCATAGGCAAAAGGCGCAGACCTTTTGGCACAAGTATTTTGTTCAGCTGTCTTATCCGGCAGATAAGTTCGTCCTTTGTTGTGTATGAACAGGTGAAAAGATTGCCTGTTTTAACACCTGCAAGGGTAGGGGAACAGTGGTTTATCAATAAGTCTTCTGACATTGGTTGTCTCCTGAATGTTTTGTTGTATAACACAACTATGAAACTTGTGTACTAAACAGTAAAAGCTTTTGTTTATTGTGTACATCATTCCGGCTTTTATGTAATGGCAGATGTGATAATGTATAGAGGAGGATACACAAGCTTCATAATGTATTATTTCTTTTTACAAAGTTAGCGTTTGCTAACCTTGACGTAAAAGGTAAACGCCCAAAGGCGTTTTCTAAAAAGGAATAAGGGAAACTAATTGTGAAACTTAAAGTTAGCTTGTGCTAACTTTAGTTAAAAGATAACATACCCGGAGAGAAAAGTCAACACTTTTCTTGAAATTTTTCTATCAGCATAAAAAAATAGAAATAATAAATTGCAAATAAATACTTAATTTGTTTGTAATAACTGTTTAATTTAATAATGTAATTTTGCGTAAAAATTTTTTAGAAAAAATTAATTTTTTCTATTGACATATCCCGTTTTATATGTTATTATTTTCTAGCAATCAAGTTGCGCCTGTAGCTCAGGTGGATAGAGCAACTGCCTTCTAAGCAGTGGGTCAGGAGTTCGAGTCTCTTCAGGCGCGCCATTTAAATGCGGTGGATGTAGCTTAGTTGGTTAAAGCGCCAGTTTGTGGCACTGGAGACCGTGGGTTCGAATCCCATCTTCCACCCCATTTTTTTTTACCCATTTTTATGCTGGGCTATCGCCAAGCGGTAAGGCAACGGACTTTGACTCCGTCATCCCGCTGGTTCGAATCCAGCTAGCCCAACCAAAAGCCTCGAACATTTGGTTTGGGGCTTTTTTTATTTGTGGGAAAATATCAACTGTGGATATAATTGTGCTGTATCTTATATACAGCTTTTCTGTTTTGTCATTCGGGAGATTATACAATGGAAAACAAAAGAAAAATAAACCCTGACCACATCAATCAGCTTGTGGATATTGCCAACAGCAGTCCGTATTTTACACTTCTTGGCATGAAGATTACCGAAACAGGTGCAGGTTATGCAAAGGTAGAGATGGATATTGACAACCGCCATATGAACCCTTTTGGCACAGTTCACGGCGGTGCAAACGCGTCACTTATCGATACTGTAACCTACTGGGCTGCATACTGCGATATGGACGAAGATGCTGGATTTACTACACTGGATGTATCTGTGACAAATCTTGCCATGGCAAAAGAGGGCAAACTGACAGCTGTGGCAACAGCCATCAAGCAGGGCCGCAGTATATGTCTTTGCGAAGCTGTGGTAAAAGACCAGAATGACCGCATTATTGCACACGGTACATCAAAGCTGCTTGTGCTCAAAGGGAAACAGACGGTGGCAGATGCCATTAAAGTTGCAGGATATGACAGCCTGCCTGAAAAATATATAGCTCAGGTATAATAGTATGAAACTTGTTGCTCCGGATTATTATGAACAGTTTAAATGTATCGCTGATAAATGCCGTCACAGCTGCTGCATAGGCTGGGAAATTGACATTGATGCTGATACACTGGATTATTACAATTCAATAGGCGGTGAATTTGGCGAAAGACTGAAGGCAAATATTGCCGCAGATGGCGAAACAGCACATTTTTGTCTTAAAGAAGACGAAAGATGTCCGCTTTTAAACGAAAAAGGTCTTTGTGACATAATAATCAATCTTGGCACAGAAGCCCTTTGCCAGATTTGTGATGACCACCCAAGATACCGCAATTTTTATTCTGACAGGGAAGAAATCGGCGTTGGCATGTCCTGCGAGGCAGCTGCTGTGCTTATCCTCTCTCAACAGAAAAAAACACAGCTTGTTACCCTTTTTGATGCAGACGAAGTGCTGTGGGATGAAGAAAGCGAATTTCTTAAAATCCGTCAGAAGCTTTGGGATTTACTGCAGAACAGAAAAAAAACAGTGGACAGCCGCACAGAAGATGTGCTTGCATATTGCGGTATAACCGAAAGAAAAAAAACACCGCAGCAGTGGGTGCAGATTTACCGCAGACTTGAACGGCTGGACAATGTCTGGGATACGGTGCTGGACAGTATTGAAAACGCAGAAAATGCCCTGCTGGAGCTTAAAGAAGATGTTCTGCAGACAGCCTTTGAACAGCTTCTGCATTATTTTACATATCGCCATCTTGCAGACAGTCTTGATGACGGAAGATTTGCTGCAAGAGTTCAGTTTGCGGTGCAAAGCTACCGTATGATAAAATGGGCAGCGGCACTGCATTTTAACCGATACGGCAGTATAGATATTGAAACTCTGGCAGAAATTGCGCGTATTTATTCGGCGGAAATAGAATATTCCACCGATAATATTGATGCTTTACTGGATATATTTGAAGAATAAAAAACGGCAGACGGTTTATTTAATCGTCTGCCGCTTTGCTTTGTATATAAGCCGCTGTATATGCGTCATGCAGGGGGAAAATCCCCCTATGAAAAAATCGCAGCAAGTAAACTGTGACAAGCACAATTAAATGCTGCGATTTTGGTCGGAGTGAGGTGATTCGAACACCCGACCTCTTGGTCCCGAACCAAGCGCTCTACCAAACTGAGCCACACCCCGAAATTATTTGCATAAAATAGTTTACTCTTATTGTGTAAAAAAGTCAATATAGAAAAATATTGCATATTTGCGTTGGATACTTTAAATTGCAAACTATTTCTGCTAAAATATTGTCAGTTTAAAATTATAATTGTAAAAGGAGAGTTTATTATGGAAAAACAAAGAATTTTGCCTAAGATGACAGGCAAAAATGTTTTGCTTGGTTTTCAGCACGTTTTTGCAATGTTCGGTGCAACAGTGCTTGTTCCGCTCATTACAGGCCTCAACATTTCCACAACACTGTTTGCAGCAGGTGTGGGCACACTTTTGTTCCACTTTATCACAAAGGGCAAGGTGCCTGCATTTCTGGGGTCGTCCTTTGTATTTCTCGGCGGTTTCGCAATTGTTGCACCAAAACTGCTTGATGCAAACGGCGAGGCTACAATCCCTAATACAGAAATGCTTCCATATGCCTGTGGCGGTGTAGTTGCAGCAGGTCTTATTTACATACTTATGTCAGGGCTTATCAGGGTTTTCGGCATCAGAAAGATTATGAAATTCTTCCCGCCGATTGTTACAGGCCCTATCATCGTCTCCATCGGTCTTATCCTTGCGCCTACAGCCATTACAAATGCAAGCACAAACTGGCCTCTGGCAATTATTGCACTTGCAATTATCGTTATCTGCAACATCTGGGGCAAAGGCATAATTAAGATTATCCCTATCCTTATCGGCGTTGTGGGTTCCTACATTATTGCTCTTGTAACAGGTGCAGTTGACTTTACATCCGTTGCAGCTGCAGATATGTTTGGTTCCCCTGTTATCCCTGCAAACTTTGCAAAGTTTGATATCAGTGCAATCATCACAATTATGCCTATCGCCATCGCTGCAATGATGGAACACATCGGTGACATTGCCGCTATCAGCGCTACAACAGGCGAAAACTATATTGAAGACCCGGGTCTTCACCGCACACTTCTCGGCGACGGTCTTGCAACAAGCTTTGCAGGCTTTATCGGCGGCCCTGCCAACACAACATACGGCGAAAACACAGGTGTTCTTGCTCTTACAAAAGTTTTTGACCCTGCAATCGTTCGTCTTGCAGCAGTTATTGCAATCATCCTTTCCTGTATACCAAAATTTGACGCTGTTGTAAACAGCATTCCTGCTGCAATTATCGGCGGTGTTTCCCTTATCCTTTACGGTATGATTTCCGCAGTTGGTATCAGAAACATTGTTGAAAATCAGATTGACTTTACACAGAGCCGCAATCTGATTATCGCTGCAGTTATCCTGGTTTCCGCTCTCGGCTTCAACAGCATCGGCGGTATCACATTTACAGTTGCCGGCACAACAATCACACTTACAGCTCTTGCAATCGCAGCAATCCTTGGTATTGCACTCAACGCTATTCTCCCTGGCAATGACTACGAATTTGGCAGAACAGCTGAATAAATACTGTTATATAAAAACGGTTTATCTTTGCGGATAAGCCGTTTTTTGATGAAATTTATGTGTAATGTTTGACTATCGGTATTTTTTATTATAAAATTTACAAAAATGGTAAAAGTAAACGGAGGAAATATTATGATAGGTGCAATTCTGGTTGGCCTTATTGTTGGTGCAATTGCAACCAAAATTATGGGTGCGCAAAGCAACTGGGTTTTAAATATCATTCTTGGTATGGCAGGTTCTTTTGTAGGCCGCTTTATATTTGGTATAATAGGTTTCCATGCAGTATCAGGTCTGGCAGGTCTTATAGTTTCTGTTATCGGTGCCTGCATATGTATTGCCATAGCACGCAAAATCAATTAGTTTTACAAAATAAAAATCCTTTGTTCTCAAGCGGGAACAAAGGATTTTTTGTTTGCAATAGTTATATTATCCCAGATTTTTTCTGTCCTGGTCGCCGTCAGCCTTGAACATAACAAAGTTTTCGGTGTCTGATGTAAAGAAATAATAATCAATGTTTTCCTGTGCAAGCGGGTTGAGATAGTTTGGGATAATATTTGTGTCTTCTGCGGTGCGCAGCACAAACCCTGCTTTTTCAGCTTCAACACCATAGCAGTAACAGTCGCAGAACTCGCAGTCAAACTGCTGCATAAGGCTGTCGATGTGTCCGTCAAGGCTGGCAAAATCAGCAGGGGCACCAATGTAGTCCACAAGGCGCAGCACCTTGCCTTCATCGCTTTCGTTTACACGGAAAACCACAAGACTGTCACATCTGCCGTCTTTTTCTATGCCGTACACTTTGTAATCATAATGCGGATAGTTAAAGTATCTGCGGTCAATATACCAGCAGTCTTTTTGTGGGGAAGAAGCACCAAAGTTGTCAAAGTTTGCTTTAACAGCATCTATGTCCGCAAATTCCACAAGCTTTGCAGAGGGTTTTGGACATTCTGGAATGATTTTGTTGTTAACAACAGCCATTTTATATTCAGGCAAATCGCGCAGACGGTAATAATGTTTCATTTCGTCAGGGTGATAGCCTAAAAAGGTATAAAAGTTCATTGTCTTTTTGCGGATATTGTTGCAGCTCATTACCCGTGCACCGGTCAGCTCCTGCATTTTGCCCATAAGGGTAAGGCCAAGGCCGTTTTTGCCTTTTTTTGCACACCATATGGATACCCATATATCGCTGTTTTCCTTTTCGGCACATTTTATATAGCCGCACACAACAGCCATTTCGCCTTCGTCTTCAAGGTAATAGAAGTTTGTCCATTCACCGTCAGCGTAGTAGTGGTTAAAAAGCTGTTCGTTGTTTATAAGGGGATGGATACTGCCCCAGTATGTGTTCATAAATTCCACCAGCTTTGCCTTTTCACAAAGGGGCAGACGTTTTATTTCGTTACTCAATTATACTTCCTCCTGTTATCGGAAGATTTACCCCGGTGATATACCCTGCATCATCACTCAGCAGAAATGCCATGGCAGGCACAACATCTTTAACTGTTGCGTTGCGTTTCATAGGGTGTGCCTGTGCAGCTTGTTCAACGATAAGATGGCTGGTTTCGGCAAGGAACTTGGTTTCTATCATGCTTGGGCTTATGCAGTTTACTGTTATACCATTTGGTGCATAGTCAGCAGCAAGGCTTTTTGCAAGGCCGACAACAGCGTTTTTTGCCATAATGTATGCCGCTGTATTTTTTGGCGGATTTGCCAGCACATAGCTTGTTGCCATAAACAGCACACGGCCAAATTTTGCCTTTGCCATTTTTGGCACAACTGCCTTGCATATTTTAACGGCACTCATAACCTGAACATTCATATCCAGCAGAAAGCGCTCTTCATCAAAGCTTTTAAATTTTGTGTTTACCACCCGCAGTGCAGGCAGATGTACAAAATGGGTAGGGGAATATTCACCCAGTGCTGCCACAAATTTATCTGTTGCTTCGCTGTCGGAGAGATTGACATCAAAGTATTCTGCATCAATGCCGTTTTCGCTGCAGAAGTTTTTCAAAGCCTCAGCATCACCAAAGCCCTGCAGCAAAAACTTGTCACCGTCCTTTGCAACGGTTTTTATAAGTTCCAGACCGATATCGCTGGTTGCCCCTGTGATAAGATAGGTTTTGTTCATTATTCTCTCACCCCTGCCTGATAAACGGCTTTGCACACGGTTTTGCCGTCCTGATTTTTTATATTGCCTTTTATTGTTGCAATTTTAAAGGTATCGTTTATTTCGCTTATCTTTGCTGTTACAGTCAGTTTGTCACCCGGATACACAGGGCTGGAAAATTTTGTTTCCACACTGTGCAGCAGACAGTGTTCGCCGGGCAGATAAACCCCGGCCATAGTGGAAAACATACTGCCAAACAGCATCCCGTGGCATACCCTTGTTTTAAAGCCGTGTTTAACTGCGTATTCGCGGTTTACGTGTATAGGGCTTACGTCGCCTGTTATGTCTATAAACTTATCCATCATCTTTTCGGTAATTTCCACCTCGAAACTTTCGGATAAACCAACTGCAAGGTCTGCAAATTTATAGCTGTTCATAAAATACCTCCGTATAATAAGGTTATCAATTTATTTTAGCATAAACAACTTGTGTCTTGCAACACGAAATAGTACATAACCTTTTTGCTTTGGAAGGAATATGGTGAACAGACAGATTAAGTTGAACATATCTAACATACGGGTTAAAATTTATCACCGACATATCAAAAAAAGGGGGGGTGGCTTAACAGTCCATTGACGGCTTATCCCGATTACCGTAGAATAATGTGCGGAGGTAAACCGATATGACTGATAAAAAAACATTTGGCACGTTTATAAAAACCAAACGAACCGAAAAAAATTATTCACAAAAAGACCTGGCAGAAATATTGTTTGTTACCGAAGGTGCAGTAAGCAAATGGGAGCGTGGGGTATCTTATCCCGATATTACTTTGATTTCCGATATTTGCCGTGTTCTTGATATAAGCGAACACGAATTGATTACTGCTTCAATAGATACAGACACAAGGAAAATGAAGCATGAAGCAAGTAAGTTCCGTGCAATCCGTGGCACATGGTTTTGGATTCCTACAATATCCTATGGTATTGCACTTGTAACCTGCTTTATTTGCAACCTTGCCACAGACCACACGCTGTCCTGGTTTTTTGTAGTATTGTCAGCATTGATCTGTGCCTATACATTTGTACCAACAGTAACTTGTTTTTTTGAGACGAAGAAACTTTTTGCATTTACTGTTTCAACATACCTATCCATTTGTTTACTTTTGTTCACCTGTGCGGTATATACCAATGGCTTGTCGTGGTTTTTAACTGCTTGCGTAGGCATCCTGATGGGGTATGTACTGGCATTTGTACCTATCTTGTTGTCAAAAACAAATTATTCCCGCTATAAGTTCATCATTTCCTTTACAGTCACACTTATATTGACAATTTTGATGTTGATGTGCATCCGTATACGACAGCCGTTTATGCTCGGAAATGCAATCCTTATGGCTGTGTATGGTTTTGCCCCCGTTATTATTTGTGCGGCAGTATGTACTTTTCGTATTGATACATTGATTAAAGCAGGAATCTGTAGCACCATCATTGGAATAGAACTTTATTGTGCAAACTATGTGGCAATGGTTATGTTCGGTACGTCTTCCGTCGGTTTCTATCAGGTGGATTTCCACAACTGGGAACAATGCCTGAACGGAAATATTCAACTTATAGTGTTGTTATCAATTTTGTTTGTCAGTGCCGTCTTTTTTGCAATAGGATTATTCAAAGCTACAAGAAACAATAAACGATAAGGTTCAATTTACCGGAAAGACATCCTTTACAAAACTCCCGTTGTCATAATGATGACGGGAGTTTTTATTTTTAACCGCTTCAGGTGGCAAATAAAAGCAGTGAGGATATAACAATATATTTTGTGCAGTATAACAAATTTTTATATAAATTTTTATGAAAAGTATTGAATTTTAATTTAAAAGTTATATACTGATTAATGCTGAAAAACAGCAGTAATTTATTTGATTATTATAAAACATTATATACAGGTGATAAAATGAAAAAAACTTACGAAATGGATATGATTCACGGTCCTCTTGTGAAAAACATTCTGCGGTATGCGTTTCCGCTTATGCTTTCAGGCATTCTGCAGCTTATGTTCAATGCGGCAGACGTTATTGTTGTAGGACGTTTTGCAGGCAGTCAGGCTCTTGCAGCAGTTGGCTCCACAGGTGCACTGTGCAATCTGCTTATAAATCTTTTTGTGGGCATTTCAATCGGTACAAACGTGCTTGTTGCACGCTATTACGGTGCCCGTGACCTTGATGGTATTCAGGAAACTATAAACACATCCATCATCACAGCGGCAGTTGGCGGTGTGGCACTCATCTTTATAGGCTTTTTTGCTTCCCGTCCGCTTTTAGGTATTATGGGCACACCTGCCGATGTTATCGACCAGTCGGTGCTTTATATGCGCATCTACTTTGCGGGTATGCCGTTCTTTATGCTTTACAACTTCGGTGCGGCAATTCTGCGCTCGGTTGGCGACACAAAACGCCCGCTGTATTTTCTTATGATAGCAGGTGTTATCAATGTAGGTCTCAACCTTGTTCTGGTTATAGTTTTCCATATGGGTGTTGCGGGTGTTGCATTGGCAACTGTTGCTTCCCAGCTGGTAAGCTGCGTGCTTGTTATGCGCTGTCTTACACTTAACGAGGGTGCAATTCATCTCAATGTATACAATCTGACATTCAATAAACAGCGAATGGGCGAAATGCTGCGCATTGGTCTGCCTGCTGGTTTTCAGGGCATGGTGTTCAGCCTTTCAAACGTGCTTATCCAGTCCTCTGTAAACAGCTTTGGTTCTCTGGTTATGGCAGGCAACACAGCTGCGGCAAATATCGAAGGCTTTGTTTACACAGCTATGAATGCTTTCTATCAGACAAACTTAAGCTTTACAAGCCAGAACTACGGTGCAAAAAACAAGGAAAGAATCGGCAAAATTCTCATCTGCTGTCTTGGTATTGTAACTGTTGTGGGTGCGGTAATAGGCAACCTTGCATATATATTCGGCGAAGTTTTCCTTGGCCTTTACACAACAGACCCTGCAGTTATACAGTACGGTATGAACCGCCTTGCAATCATATCAACAATGTACTTTATCTGCGGTTGGATGGATGTTATGGTGGGCAGCATACGCGGTATGGGTTATGCAATTATGCCAATGGTGGTTTCTCTCCTTGGTGCCTGTGCACTGCGCGTTGTGTGGATTTTTACAGTTTTCCAGATTTTCCACACACAGTTCAGCCTTTATATCTCTTATCCTGTTTCCTGGTCAATCACCTTTGCGGTGCATCTTATCTGCTATCTTGTGGTGCGCAAAAAGGTTTTTGCAAAAATGGATGCAGAAAACAGAATATGTGCATAAAAACAGCCTGCGGAATTTGTTTTCCGCAGGCTGAATTTTTTATTAACCAAGCATTTTTTCAATAAGGCTTACCATGTCACCAACGTTTGCAAGTTTTGCAACGTCATCAAGTTTGAATTTGATGGAATATTTTTTTTCGATGGCAACCAGCAGGTTAATCTGTTCAAGGCTGTCCCAGTCTTCGATGTCATCGCTGTTTGTTGCTTCTGTCAGCACGATATCTTCGTCATCAAAGATGTCCTGAAAGATAACTTCAAGGTCTTTCAAAATTGTTTCTCTTGTCATAATTTATACCTCTTCCATTTTAATAACTTCGTTTTTGTTCTGATAATCTGCAGGGATTGTGTATGTATATTTCTTTTCGCTTTCGCTTTCGCTTACAAGAGTAAAGCCAAGTTCTTCATAGAAGTCCCTGATAATCACATTCTTTGCAGTTGGCAGATAACTTGCATTAACTGTTGTAATGCCGCGCTGTGCACACTGTTTTACAAAATAGTCAAACAGTGCAAATTCAAAGTGGCGCTTGAATACACGGCAGCTCATAACCCAAAGGTCAATTGTTGCTGTTTTATCCTCAACTGATGCAATAAAGCAGGTTGTAATGCCGTTGTCGCCAAATTTATCCACCAGTTTTGCATATGCAGAAATATACTGTTCAGGCTTTGCGATAATTTCTTCAACTTCGCCCTGGGTATATCTGCGGGTTGTAAAGTTAAACTGATTTGTCTTGTTGATAAGCTGTGTAATACGTTCGCAGTGTGCTGTGCTGAAAGCACCGATTTCACCGCTCATATCAAGGCTCAGCAGATAATCTTTATAGTTGCCAAAGCTTGCCTGTGCCTGTGCGCGCTGTGCATTCTGCTTGTACATCTCGTTGCGTTTTACATCGTCCTTTGTAAAGGTTGTTATTTCAAAGAAACCTGCGCGGTCTATTGCTTTTATGTATTCTTCAGGGCAGGTAACTTCAGGCACTGTAACAGCAAGGCTGTTGCGCACAATGTCGCGTTCAACGGGGTTGTCGTCGATAAATACAAAGCTGTCTTCGCCGATGTTGATTTCCTTTGCAATGTTTGCAATGTTCTGATGTTTTGGCTCCCAGTTTGCCTTGAAGCAGATAAAGTCTTCCACATTCAGCGGTGCTTCCTTGCGCTTTTCAAAGCCCTGTTTTGCAATTGCTTCTTCGTTTTTGGAACAAACGTTAAGCATAATGCCAAGACCTGTCAGCTTTTTAAGATAGCTCTGAAACTCGGTATAGCTCATGCCTGCAGGCTGTTCGTTGCCTATTGCAATGCCTTCCACGCCGTCGTCGCCGATAATGCCGCCCCAAAGGGTGTTGTCAAGGTCACAGATGACACTCTTTTTGTTTTTGCCCAAAGCGGATTTGATGATTTTTGCAATGCTGAAGGCAAGTTCCGGTATTCTGTCTACTGAAACTGCATATTTGTAAAGATACCAGTTTTCAAGATTGAACCAGTTGTCCAGACCGGCAAGGGTGGAAAGGTAGTCGATATCATTTACATAAAAGTTTTCGTGTTCGTTTGCAAAGTCTGCAAGCATGAGGTTAAGGCGGGTTGTATAGTTAACCACACCCTGCGGTACAACTGCATCTTTGTTGCCGTACATACGGTAGAAAGGTTTTTCAAAGTTGTTTGCAATAACAATTGCACCAAGGCCCAAAGCTGCTTCCCAGCAGGTTTTAAACTTTGCATATTCGTTTTCCAGCTTAACCTTTACATCTTCGGCACTGTCTGCAGGGACAGGCAGATTTTCAAGGTTTTTTGCTGTTGTGTGTATGTATATAAAATCAGGTGCAAATTCTTTAAGCTGGTCATTGTCAAAAACAAGATTTTCATAATATCTTGCATACTGTCCCTGCCAGAACACAGGCTTGATGCCATAATTAAGCAAAAACAGTTCAAGAATGTTCTGCACTTCACCTATTGTGGAACCGCTTAAAATTGCGATTTTCTTTTCGATAAGGCCTTCTTTAAGCAGAAGTTCCTTTTTAAGTCTTTTCTTTTTCTGAAGAATAAGTGCACTGTCAAACGGATAATCTAAAACTGACAAAATTCAACACTCCTTATAATAGTAGCTATATCTTAATAAATATATCATATGTGATGAAAATAATCAATAAACACCGACATATCTGTTAAAAAAATAACCACTAAAAATAACGCGGAAATATAACACCAAATTGTCATATTTTTAGTGTTGAATTTTGTCAGCAAAAAAAGTATAATAACATAGAGTATTTGTATTTTAATGGGGTTTTGTGCTTTGCAGGCAAAATCACAGTCCCAAATCTTCAAGGCAGGTCTGCAGCTGTTCCTGCGTGGTTACTTTTATGCCTCTGCGCAGCAGCTCGATATCATTTTCGGGCAGCAGATGGGTGTATATTTCGTACACAACCACAGGGGTGCTGCTGTCGTTTTCAAAGACGGCAACCTTGCCGCCGTAATCTTTTACGGTGTATTCAACCTGTATATCGTCAGCGGGTTCAGGCTGCTGGCGGGGCACAAAGGTATAAATGCTTACCATTATTAAAATGGTACAAAATATTGTAGAAAGTGCAATAATCAGTTTTTTCATAATATAACCTCACTTATATTTAGAATTGACGGTTTTGCAGTAAAAATACAATAATCCTGTACATATTGCAGTATGTATTAAATGGGAGGTAACGGCTATCAAAAAGTATGTTAAAAAACCAACATCAGCAAAAGCTGATACTGCTAAAAAAACTGTTGCTGAAAAAAAGACAGTAACCAAAAAGACATCTGATGCGCCAAAAGCAAAAAGAACATCAAAAGGCAAAAAAGGCTGGCTTAAGTTTATTCTCTACTGGGGTGCGGTTGCAGCCTGTGTATGTGTAATGATAGGTTCTGTTGCTGCGGTTGCAGTTTCGGCATATCTTGTTGATGTAACAAAAGATGACGACAGATACTTAAACCTTACAAACGTTAAATACAACCAGTCCTCACGCCTTTTCCACATTGACCCGGCAACAGGCGAATATGTGGAAACAGTGGTTCTGCAGAACGACACCGAGACAAGAACATGGGTTGACCTGGACGAAATTTCACCGCATATCATCAATGCCTATGTTGCGGTTGAAGACCAGGATTTCTACAATCACAAGGGTGTAAACATCAAGCGTACAATTGCCGCTATGATCAACGAATACACACCAATCAAACTGTTCTCGTCCCGTCAGGGTGCTTCCACAATTACACAGCAGCTGGTTAAAAACCTTATTGATGACCGTGCAGTAAGCGGTCTTGACGGTGCACTGCGTAAAGTAAGGGAAATCTTCCGTGCATTTACTCTGGAAAAGAACTATTCCAAGGATATGATTATGGAAGCTTATCTTAACAAAATAAGCCTTTCCGGTATGCTTGCAGGTGTTCAGGCGGGTGCCGAAGTTTACTTTGACAAGGATGCAAGTGAAGTTACACCGGCAGAAGCTGCAATGATTGCAGGCATAACCAAAAACCCTACACAGTACAATCCTTTCCTGCAGCCTGAAAACTGCCTTGAAAGAAGAAACGACGTGCTTTATTTTATGTTCAATCAGGGTTATCTGACACAGGAGGAATATGACGAAGCAATTGCTTCTGACCTTGGCCTTGTTGAAACACACACACAGAGCACAAACACAAATATCAACAGCTACTTTACCGATATGGTTATTGACCAGGTTATCAATGACCTTATGGAAGAATACGATTACTCCCGTGAAACAGCAACACATATGCTGTACAACGAAGGTCTGCGTATCTACACAACAATGAATCCTAATGTTCAGACAGCAATGGAAGAAGAATTTGCCGATGAAAGCGGTACATTCAGCAAATATGCAAAGGAAGCTGTTGTAAAGGACAAACAGACAGGGGAAGAAAAGGTGGTAACACCACAGGCAGCTCTTGTTTCCATCGACTATGACGGCAGAATTGTTGGCGTTGTGGGCGGTCTGGGAGAAAAAACAACAAACCGCAGCCTTAACCGTGCAGTTGACGCAGCACGTCCTGTAGGTTCCACAATGAAACCTATCGGTGCATATGCTCTTGGCATCGACTATGGCATTATCAACTACTCCACAGGTATTGAAGACAGCTACTTCAAGCAGATTGAAGACGAAGAAACAGGCGAAATGAAAGACTGGCCGCGCAACTATGCAGGCGAGCCAAGCAATACAATTGTTCCTGTTGTAACTGCTATTGCAAAATCTCTCAATACAATTGCTGTAAAAACAGTTGATATGGTTGGCGTTAAAAATTCCTACAGCTTTGTAAAGGATACACTTCACGTTTCCACACTCAGCGAAGCCGACATCAGCCATGCACCAATGGCTCTGGGTGCTATGTCCTGGGGTATTTCTCCTCTGGAAATGGCAGCAGCATATGCTATGTTCGGCAACGAAGGTGTTTACACAACACCGCATTGCTACACAACAGTTGAAGATGCCGAAGGCGATGTAATTCTTGAAACAAATGTTACAACTGTTCAGGCAATTTCCCCTGAAACAGCATATATTATGAACCGTGCACTCAAGCAGGTTGTTACAAGCGGTACTGCAGCAGCAGTAGGTGCACCTGCACGTATGGAAGGTATCGGCAAAACAGGTACAACTTCCGACGATAAGGACCACTGGTTTATCGGTCTTACACCTTACTACTGCACAGCAGGCTGGTGGGGTTATGACGACCAGATTCCGCTTACAGTTGTATACTCCAAGCATCCGCCTACACAGGCATGGAAAAACGTTATGACAAAGGCACAGGCTGATTTGCCATATAAAGAATTTCCTACAGCCAGCGGTGTTGTGACAATGACATTCTGTGGCGACACGGGTGACCTTGCAGGTGATGCATGTCCAAACAGACAGCAGGGTTATTATACAGAAGATAATCTGCCAAGTATCTGCCTTGTTCACTAAAATTACAAAATGCAAAATCAGAGACTTTATCAGAGTCTCTGATTTTTTTATATATAAAAGTGTGCGCCGTACGCAAACAAAAATATTGCAACTTTAAAATTTATTATGTATAATATTAAATAATATTATAATTTAGTGAAAAACTTTCAACATAATGCACAAATAATCGGATATTTAATGGGAGAAAAATATGGCAGGTAAATTTTTACTGGTGGACAGCGATGTACTGCCTGAGGTTTTTATCAAAACTATCGAGGCAAAACAGCTTCTTGCATCAGGGGAGGTAAAGGGCCTTTCTGCAGCGGCAAAGGCTGTGGGCATTTCACGCAGTGCGCTGTACAAGTATAAGGACAAGGTTTTCGAGTCTCACGAAACACAGAAAACCGTTGTAACAGTTGTTGTTGTGCTCAAGGATGTGCTTGGTGCGCTGCAAAGCCTGTTAAAGCTTATTGCCAGCTATCATATAAATATTGTTACAATAACACAGTCGGCACCTGCAGACGGTGCGGCAAGTGTTTCTCTTGACCTGCGCATAAGCGAGATGACCGAGAGTCTTGAAACACTGCTTAAAGATATCAATTCTCAAAGCTTTGTAATCTCTGCAAAGGAAGTTATAAGATAATGGCTTATATTGTTCAGTATATCAGCGATTTTTCCGACACCGAAAAGGTGCGGGCAGCGTGCGAAAGGTATACAAGGCTTGCGTATAAAGTCAAGCTGTATACCCACAGCACAAATATCTGCGACTTTTGTATGGAAAATGTTGATGTGGAATACAGTGAAAATCCTATGGAGCAGGCAGTTGTGTCTGCCCATAAGCTTTTTGCGGAAAAATGTCAGTTTTATATGGAACGCGGCGGCATATATTCTGTAGACCCTTATCTTTTTCCACAGGCGGAAAAAATACGCGAGATGGATTATGACGAAGCGCTGGAACTTTCGGCAAACGGATACAACGATATCAGCCAGGAGGTTATCCTTGCGGCAAAGCGCAACAGCATAAGGCTGGAAATTCTGTCATTTGACGATGATGAACCCACAACAATCAAGGAGGTTTCGGGCGTGAGCGAAAAGATTATTCAAAGCATAACAAAAGATACTGACCTTGCGGTTGTAACACTTACTGAAATCCCGGATAAAAAGGGTGCAACATATCATATCTTCAAAACGTTGAGTGATGAAAATCTGTATGTGGATTCCATTATGCTGCCTGCGGCAAACCAGCATCAGCAGGATATCAGCTTCTGCATAAAAGCCGAAGACAGACAGGCTGTAGAGCGTGTTCTTGCTGCAAATCAGCACAGCCTGCAGTTCAAAGATATAATTATCAAATCAAATATTGCAAAAATCTCTGTTATGGGGGCGGCAATTCAGACACAATCAGGCATTGCAACAAAACTGCTGGAGGTTCTGTACGAAAGCGACATAAACGTTATGAGCATATTTACCAGTGAAATCAAGATATCTATAATACTTGAACGCTCTCACGCCGACTGGGCAATACACGAAATACACAAAAAACTGATAAGATAGGCGAAAGGACTGCAGATTTTGCGGTCCTTTTTATATTTTACTGGATTTATACACAATTATTTGGTAAAATATTATTTTAAAGTATACAAATAAAAACTGCCTTCAGGCAGACTGATATAAACGGAGAAAATATGAAAAGAGAAAAGATAAAAGACGGCGTATTTATTACCTTTCTGCCAAATGAAAAATTTAAAAGAAACCGCATAAGCATCAGTTTTATCCTGCCAAACGAAAAGGAAAAGGCAACAATGTATGCGGTGCTGCCAACACTTATGGAACGTGGCTACGAGGACTATCCCGATATGTGTATGTTCTCCAAAAAACTCAATCAGATGTACGGTGCATCCTTTTCTGCAACAACATCTGTTGTGGGACAGAACCGTGTGCTGCGCTTTACAATACAGGGTATAAAAAACCAGTACTGCCTTAATGGCGAAGACCTGCTGGCAGAGATGACAGATGTTCTGCTTGGGGTTATATTCCGTCCGTGTGTGGAAGAAGGCGGTTTTATCGGCGACTGGCTGGAGGTTGAAAAGGTAAAACTGCGCGAAGAAATTGAAGGCGAAATCAATGATAAGCGCGGTTACTGTGTAAAAATGGCACAGCGCAAATTCTTCGGCGACAGCAAAAACGGTGTTGAACGCCTTGGTTATCCTGAAGAGGTTGACGGCATCAATCCAACCAACCTGTACAACTGCTACAGGGAAATGCTTGCAGACAGCACAGTGGAAATTTTTGTAACAGCACAGCAGGACGATGCAATAACAGCAAAATTTGCACAGGCTTTTGCAGACAAAACACACAGCAGCACAATTCTGCCTATTGAAGTTATGGATGAAACAGAGGCAGAAACCTACAGCGAAAACATGAACATTGTTCAGGGCAAGGTTTGTCTTTTCTATACAAGCAAAAGAAAACTTACCGAAGAAGAAAGATATCATATGCTTGTTGCAAGTGCTATCTACGGCGGCACCGCAAGCAGCAGACTGTTTAAAAATGTGCGCGAAAAACAAAGCCTTTGCTATTACTGCGCAGCGGCTTACAACGGCTTTACAGGCAGTATGCGCGTGGACAGCGGTGTTGAACATCACAACTGTGACAAGGTTGTGGAAGCAGTTCAGAAAGAGCTGGCAGACCTTATCGGCGGAGAAATCACCGAAAAGGAAATTGACGAGACAAAACTGGTGCTGCTCAACAGTCTTGATGCTGTTCAGGATGGCCTTCACGGGCTGGAAGCCTGGTATCTCAACGAGGCTATCCGCGGCACATGGACATCACCACAGCAGGTAAAAGAAAAGGTGCAGGCAGTTACAGCACAGCAGATTAAGGATGTTCTAAGCCTGCTTCACCTTAATGTTGTATACAAACTTACAAAATAAAAGGATAAAATATGGACAGACAAGTTATTAAAAGTGATATATTAAACGAGCAGTACAGCCTTATCAGAACTGACTGCGGCCTTGCAATTGCCTGCTATCCAATGCCAAAACACAACGGTATTCATGCAGTTTTTGCCACAAAATTCGGCAGCATAAACCGCCGTTTTTCCGTTGACGGCGAAGATATGGAAATTCCTGCAGGTGTTGCACATTTTCTGGAACACAAAATGTTCGAAAACGAAGATGGTGATGCCTTTGAAAAATTTGCAAAGACAGGCGCAAATGCAAATGCTTTTACAAGCTTTGACAAAACCTGCTACATTTTTTCGGCAACCAGCAATATAGACCAGTCCCTTGACATTCTGCTTTCCTTTGTAACACAGCCTTACTTTACAAAGGAAACTGTGGAAAAAGAACAGGGGATTATCGGTCAGGAAATTAAAATGTACGATGACAGTGCTTCCTGGCGGGTGCTCTTCGGTGTGCTGGAAGGGCTTTACCACAACCATACAGTAAAGGATGATATTGCAGGCACAGTGGAAAGCATTGCACAGATTACACCGGAAATGCTGTACAGATGTGCACAGGCATTCTATTCACCAAGCGAAATGGTGCTTTCTGTTGCAGGCAACATCACCGAACAGCAGCTTATCGATGCAGTTGAGCGCGCTGGTTTTACAGCCGAAAAACACACTGTTATACGCGAAAAAATCGACGAACCGGAAACAATAGTGTACTCTGAAAAAAGTATTACAATGCCTATTTCCCAGCCGCTGGTGGCTATTGGCTTCAAAGAAAAGGTTGAGGGCGAAGTTACTGCAAAACAGGGAATTATCGGCGATATTATCATTGATATTCTCACAGGCTCCACAAGCGAACTGTTCAACAAGCTTTACGATTCCAACGTGGTAAACGGCACCTTTGAGGGCGAAATTTTTGCAGGCAGCGACTATTATGCAAGCATTATCAGCGGTGAGACAAATAACCCGGAACTGCTTGTCAGCGAAGTTCAGCAGGCAATTGACAAAATCAAGGAAGATGGTATTACCGAAGAACAGTTTGCAATCAGCAAAAATGCTATGTACGGCAGCATGGTTGTGGACTTTGAAAATGTGGAAGAAGTTGCCACAAGCCTTGTAAATCAGTACTTTAAAGGCAACACAGCTTACAATTCACTTGAAATCTTTAAAGAAATTACACTGGAAGATGTAAACGCACAGCTGAAAACAATGTTCAATACCGATAAGCGCACAGTGTTTACAGCTCTTCCGTCGGAGGATTAATATGTTTAACGTACAGTTTCCCAAACTGGGCATAGACCTTACAATAAACCGTGTGGCATTTTCACCTTTTGGTTTTGATGTGTACTGGTATGGATTGCTTATCGGCATAGGTGTTATGATGATGCTGCTTACAGTATTTTACCGCACACCAAAGCTTGGCATAAATACCGACCATTTTATCGATGCCATTCTTTTTACAACAGTTGGTGCAGTAGTGGGAGCGCGTGCATATTATGTTGCATTTGCACCTTTTGAATATGAAAGCTTTATTGATATGATCAACATCCGTGACGGCGGCCTTGCCATCTACGGCGGTGTTATCGGTGGTCTGCTGCTTGGTATGGTGGGCTGCAAAATCCGCAAAATCAATATTTTTGACTACTGCGACATCATTCTTGGCGCAACACTTATCGGTCAGTCAATCGGGCGCTGGGGCAACTTTATGAATCAGGAAGCCTTTGGCACAAATACCGACAGTGTGTTTGGCATGATAAGCGAGGGTACAACTGCATATCTTGAACGTGTTCAGCCAACACTGGCACAGCAGGGAATTATGGTTGACCCGTCAATGCCTGTTCATCCAACATTTTTCTACGAATCAATGTGGTGTCTGCTGGGCTTTATACTGCTTCAGCTTTACTTTAAACGCCGTAAATTCAAAGGTGAGATTGCCTGCCTTTATATGATCTGGTATGGTCTGGGCCGCTTCTTTATCGAAGGTTTGCGCACCGACAGCCTTGAAATTTTTGCAGGCCTGCGTGCAAGCCAGCTTGTTGCAATTTTATCAATCGTTGCAGGTGTGGCAATTATCGTATATAATAGATTTGATTTTAAAGGCAAAGCGAAGACAGATGCCGAAATCAGTCAGATGTATGACAACAGAGACAGAGAAAGAAAAATCGACAGATAGGCGGTAAATTATATGTACGAAGATAAAATTATCAGCGGCAAAGAGGTAAGTGCCTACGAAAAGGGCCTTATTGCAGACCGCGTTAAAGCACTTAAGGAAAAAGGCATACAGCCAAAGCTTTCGGTTATCATAGTAGGCGAAGACCCTGCAAGCCAGACATATGTTAAAGGCAAGCACAAGGACTGCGCAGAGTGTGATATCCTTTCGGACAATATTGCACTGCCGGAAAGCACAACCCAGGAAGAACTGCTCGCTGTTATTGAAAGCCTCAATAAAGACGAAACCGTTCACGGCATTCTTGTTCAGCTGCCTGTGCCAAAGCATATTGACGAATATGCAGTTATCAATGCAATTGCACCTGAAAAGGATGTTGACGGTTTTACAGCACTTAATGTTGGCAATATGAATATCGGCAAAGACTGTTTTATTCCATGCACACCTCAGGGCTGTGTAAATATGCTGGAATATGCAGGTATTGATGTGGAAGGCAAGGATGTTGTGGTTATCGGCCGCAGCAACATTGTCGGCAGACCTGTTGCAACGCTTCTTACACAAAAAAGTGCAACAGTTACAATCTGCCACTCCAAAACAAAAAATATTGCCGAAAAAACAAAAATGGCAGATATCGTTATCATCGCTATCGGCAGGGCGGGCTTCCTTACAGGTGATATGATAAAAGAGGGTGCAGTTGTTATCGATGTTGGCATAAACCGCAATGCAGAGGGTAAAATCTGCGGCGATGCCGATTTTGAAAGCTGTATCGGCAAGGTCAGCAAAATTACACCTGTTCCGGGCGGAGTTGGCCTTATGACCCGTGTAAACCTCTTGAAAAACACCGTAAAATCTGCAGAAAACGTAGAAAAATAGCGGAAAAATTTGTTAATTATGCTTGACATTTTGTGTCAGTTATAGTAATATATTATAGCCGCATGTAAACGGCTTAAGTTGTACCCGTCGGGTACACGCCAGGTTCAGCGAGACTTATTTAATGAGAGGATTATAAACATGAAAGCAGTATTTGTTACTGGCGGTAAACAGTACACAGCTACAGTTGGCGATGTATTGTTCATCGAAAAACTTAACGTAGAAGCAGAAGAAACAGTTGTTTTTGATCAGGTTTTGCTCGTAGGCGAAGGTGCAGAAGCTAAATTCGGTACACCAGTAGTTGAAGGCGCAAAAGTTGAAGCTAAAGTTCTCAAAAACGGCAAAGGCAAAAAGATCAACATCATCACTTACAAACCTAAAAAAGGTTCTGCAAGAAGAATGGGTCACAGACAGCCTTACACAAAAGTTGAAATCACAAACATTGTTGGTTAATATTTAAGGGAGGATATAGACATGGCACATAAGAAGGGCGTAGGTTCCACAAAAAACGGTCGTGATTCCGAATCCAAAAGACTCGGCGCTAAAAGAGCAGACGGCCAGGCAGTAAAAGCTGGTAACATCATCGTTCGTCAGAGAGGCACACATATTCACCCAGGTGAAAATGTTGGCCGCGGCAGCGACGACACACTTTTTGCTCTTATCGACGGCACAGTTAAATTTGAAAGATACGGCCGCGAACGCAAAAAAGTTAGCGTTTACGCAAAATAATGTGAACAAATTGACCCGGGCTTATTTTTATGCTCGGGTTTTGTTTGTGAAACAGATATTTATAATTTTCTGCAGTGTTTGTTGTCATTCTGAGCATAAGCGAAGAATCTGTATGTAAGAACATATAAATTTAAATATCAGCAAACATTTATCTTTATAATCCCGTTAAATTATGGTAAACTAATATAGTTAAGAACTATCAACCTTTTATTATCACGAAAGGGGTAAATATATATGGCAATTCATTTTGTAGATATAGCACGCATTCACGTTAAAGCCGGCAACGGCGGCAACGGTGCAATTTCTTTCCACAGAGAAAAATATGTTGCTTCAGGCGGTCCTGACGGCGGTGACGGCGGCAGAGGCGGCAATGTAATCTTCCGTGCAGACCGCAACCTGTCCACACTTATGGACTTTAAATACAAACGCAAATATGTTGCCCGCAACGGCGAAGACGGCCGCGGTGCAAATATGAGCGGCAAAGGTGCCGAAGACCTTATTGTCCGTGTGCCAATCGGTACAGTTATCAAGGATGCCGAAACAGGTCTGGTTATGGCAGACGTTTCCGAACAGGACAAGGATTACATTATTGCAAAAGGCGGCAAGGGCGGCCTTGGCAACCAGCACTTTGCAACACCTACACATCAGATTCCACGTTATGCAAAACCGGGTTTCAAGGGTGAAGAATACGACATAACACTCGAGCTTAAGCTTATTGCAGACGTTGGCCTTATCGGTTTTCCAAATGTTGGCAAATCCACAATAATTTCCACAATTTCTTCCGCAAAACCAAAAATTGCAAACTACCACTTTACAACACTCACACCTGTGCTTGGTGTTGTGCGTGTAGACGAAGAAGCATCCTTTGTGGCTGCTGATATCCCTGGTATCATCGAAGGCGCAAGCGAAGGCATCGGCCTCGGTCACGATTTTCTGCGTCACGTTGAAAGATGCCGTCTGCTGCTGCACGTTGTGGACGTAAGCGGCTGCGAGGGCAGAAACCCTATTGATGACTTTAAGCTTATCAATACCGAGCTTAAATCTTTCAGTGAAGAACTTTCCAAACGTCCTCAGATTGCAATTGCAAACAAGGCTGATATTGCAACGGAAGAACAGATTGAAGAGTTCCGCGCATTCTGCGAAGAAGAAGGCATTCAGCTGTTTGTTATCTCTGCGGCAACACGTCAGGGCCTTGAAGAACTGCCGGGTATTGTGTTCAATGAACTGCAGAAACTGCCGCCGGTTATCATTTACGAACCTGAATTTGTTAAACCTGAAATTGTGGAAGACGGCAACGCCTTCAACATCTTCCGCACAGATGACGGTGCATTCAACATAGAAGCAGAATGGCTTGTGCGCATTCTTAACGGCACAGACGTTGATGACTACGAAAGTCTGCAGTACTTCCAGCGCCGTCTGCGTGACAGCGGTATTATCGACCGTCTTGAAGAAATGGGCGTTAAAGACGGCGACACAATCCGCATCGAAGACTTTGAATTTGACTATGTAATCTAAGGGGATATTATGGTTGATATAAGAGAACAGTCCCCGTTGTCGCTGGCTTTTGTGGGGGATGCGGTTTATTCACTGGCTATCCGTGAATATCTGGTGCAGGAAAAACGCTATCAGATAAACAAGCTCAACAAAATGACGGTAAATTATGTAAGCGCAAAAGGGCAGTTTATGGCACTTGAACTTCTCAGCGATATACTGACCGAGGAAGAACAGGGGTTTGTACGCCGCGGTAAAAACGCCACAAAGGCATCTGTTGCAAAACATGCAACGGTGGAGGAATACCGTGCATCCACAGGTTTTGAAAGCCTGTTTGGCTATCTTAAACTTACAAATCAGGACGACAGAATAGATTATCTGGTTAAATACATTCTGGAAAATTTAAAATTCGAAAGTTAAAAGCAAAACACAAGGTACAGAAATACCTTGTGTTTTTTGTTTATATATCAGTCTTTTATATCTTTTATTCTCTCAAGGTCACCGCTGCACAGTGCACCCATATTTCTGAAAATTTTGCTTGCATCCCAGTTCCACCAATTAAGGTTCAGCAGATATTCTGTAAGTTCATCATCAAAACGCTTTTTTATCACCTTGCAGGGATTTCCTCCGGCAGTGCAGTATGGAGGAATATCTTTCACAACCACAGAATTTGCGGCGATTATTGCACCGTCACCGATATGTATCCCCGGCATTACAGTAACATTCTGTCCAATCCACACATCGTTGCCAACCACAGTGTCACCTTTTAACGGCAAATCTTCAAGAGACGGGGCAAATTCTTCCCAGCCGTTGCCGAATATATTAAACGGATAGGTGGTCACGCTGTTCATGCGGTGGTTGGCACCGTTCATTACAAATTCAACACCTTTGCCTATGGCACAGAATTTGCCGATAATCAGCTTGTCACCAATAAAATCATAATGGTGTGTAACGTGTTCTTCAAACTTTTCAGCACCGTTTATGTCGTCATAATAGGTGTATTCGCCAACGATAATGTTTGGATTGGTAACAACATTTTTTATGTAAACAACCTGTTTTATATTTTCGTTAGGATAAATTGCATCAGGATTAGGCCCCATAGTATTCCTCCTTTTATAATTCAGAAAATGCCGCTGTTGTATTTTTTCTGCACCTTGTAGATACACCACAGGCCTGCAAAAAGTCCCGCAAACAAGACAATTACTGCAGCCATTGCTATTGTATCACTTTCGCCAAGCAATCCCACTATGCCGCTTAAAAATATTCCCGCGGCAATAACACCCAATGCTTTGCCGAAACCTTTGCCATAGGCTTCTTTGTCTTTAACATTGGTCTGGTGATAATCGTGTATAAGTTCGGTTTTGCCGTTGTATATTTTAAAACTTAAAATTGCAAAAATTACCGAGACAGGCAACAGAATGCAGGAATATAAAGTCATAATTCTCATCTCCGTTTATGTAAATTTTTATTGTTTAAAGGGCAGTGCCTTTTGTTGGTACAATCAGTTTGTCGGTGTCAACACCCTCGTGCTTTAGCAAGGTGATTTTTTTGCTTAAGCCGCCAGCATATCCTGTCAGACTGCCGTTTGTGCCTACAACACGGTGGCAGGGGATAATTACGGAAATCGGGTTGTGTCCAACCGCACCGCCTACCGCCTGGGCACTCATTTTTGGTTTGCCGTGTCTTTTTGCAATAATATCTGCAATCTGCCCGTAGGTCATCACTTCTCCATAAGGTATACTGCACAGTATATTCCACACTTCCTTGCGGAAGCTGCTGCCCGTTGGTGCAAGGGGCAGTTCTTTTATGTCGGGTTTTTCGCCGCCAAAATATCTGTCTAGCCAGTTTACGGCTTGCTGCAAAACAATGTTTTTGCTGTCTTCCACAGGCTGTTTGTCAAGGGGGCAGAAATATTTCTGGTTGTACATCCACAGCCCAATCAGTTTATCTTCTTTGCTTACAAGAAGCAGCGGACCTATAGGGCTTTCGTATGTAACACAAAAGTACATATCATTTCTCCTTTTTCTTTTTCGGTGCAGGGTCGGTAAGCTGTGGTATTGCACCTGCAGAAATTGCCCACAGATAAAGCGAAGCCACCGAGCCGTAAGGCGAATATCTTTTTCTGTACCGTTCAAATTTTTTGCGGTCAATTTCTCTGTGGCGGTACAGCATGCGCATCCCGCGCACAATGGCAAGGTCACCAAAACTGACAATGTCGGGACGCTGCATACAGAAAAGCAGCAGCATTTCCGCTGTCCACACGCCAATGCCTTTAAGTGATGACAAGATTTTTACAACTTCTTCATCAGACATATTCTGCAGGCTGTCCACATCAAATTCACCGCTGTGCACCTTTTGTGCAAAATCTTTTATATAATTGACCTTGCGATAGGATAATCCGCAGCTTTGCAGGTCTTCGTCGCTTATTGCGCAAAGATTTTCAGCACAGACGTCACCAAGCTTGTCCTCAACCCTTTTCCACACGGTTTTAAATGCGGGGGCAGAAATCTGCTGGCCTACAATCTGTTTTACAATGCTCAAAAACAGTTCATCATCGGTTTCTCTGTATATGTGCCCTATTTTATCTATAGCTTCACCCAGCTTTTTATCTCTGGCTTTAAGATATTCGGTTTCCTTTTCACCATATTTAAAATACATACAATCACCTTGTATATAGAATAACATTTTACCTGGTAAAAATAAATAGGATTTGACCGCATAATTAACGGTCAAATCCATTAATAATAAATTTATCTTGCATTTATATATGCTTTATGCAGTGCACGCTGAATGTTTGTCAGGTCAATTGTAACACTTGCTTTTAAATCTTCTTTCCAGTCAAGAGAATTTGTGCCATTCATTGTGCCGTTGCCGTTGTTGTCTGTGCGGTCAGGGGCAGGGGGTGTGCTGTCAGTCTGTGTATCACCTGTCATATTGTCCGCATTGCCGTCTGTCAGCGGTGCTGTATCATTTGTAATGCCTTCGGCTGTGTCAGTGCCACCGTCAGATGTGTTGTTTTCTGCGTTTCTCGCATTGTTTCCATTGCCGCCCATAATATTTCTTGCGCCGTCAGCAATTCCGTTGATAATGCTTTTTGCGCCGTCAACAGCGTTTTCAGCCATTCCGTCAGCAGCGTTTTCTGCACCGTTTACAATACTGTCGGCATAGTCACCATTTGTTCCGTAACTGCCCATATCTGCAACGCTGTCAGATATTTCGGCAATATTTTTGCCAACCAGCCAGCTTTCAAGGCTGTTAATCTGCTCATACCATTCCTTGCCGATGCCGGATGCAGCTTTCATACCATATTCGTCGCCAAGTTCGCGTTTGCTGCGTATTTCTTTGTAGCTGTCACTGTTTACAAGCTGACCGTTGCCGTCAAAGTAAATTTTGCTCTGCACTTCGTCAATGTATACCTTCTGAATAATGTTGTTTTCGTCAAAAACAACTGTAGCATAGGTGGTGCTCACCACACCTTTACCGTTTTCACCTTCTACAGACGGGGAAGAATCTGCTGTTGTGGTATAACTGCCCACACCAACACGGTAGCCTATGCTGTCAATCATATCGCTGTTTGTATTGTTGTCGTTTTCCTTTGCCGTACAGCCGGCAGCAGAAAGGCAGATTGCCAGCAAAGCTGTTAAAGCTAAAAATTTTTTCATCTGTTATGCTCCTTTAAATAAGATTTAAAGTTAACTGTAAGTTTCCTTTAATGTATTTGACAATAATATTATCAGTTTTTCGCAAAATATACCTTTTTGGAAAAAACATAACATAATTGCACCTGAAGTGGCATATATTAAATCTGAAAACATCAGGGACTGTGTCAATAAATCAAGGCGCAGTCCCTGTAAATTTTATCAAGAGGAGGAACAGTATGCAGAAAATAAAAAACAATATATGGACGTCATATAAATTTCCGCTTGTACTGCTGTGCGGGATAGCAGCAGGCAGTTTAATCGGCTGGTTTTCGCCGGATTTTGGTGTTAAGTTAAAACCGCTTGGAGATGTATTTCTCAATCTTGTCTTCTCGGTTGTTGTGCCGGTGGTGTTCTTTTCAATTTCTTCTGCGGTTGCATCAATGGCAAATATGAAACGCCTTGGCAGAATACTTGGATATATGCTGCTGGTTTTTGTAATAACGGGGCTTATATCCTCGGCAATAATGTGTGTTGCAGTAAATGTTATGGATATTACAAAAGGGCTTGAAATAACACTTGATGCCGCAGCAGAAACCGTGGAAGCAAAAAGTCTGCCGCAGCAGATTGTTGCAGCACTGACAGTGGGGGATTTTTCCCAGCTTCTCTCCCGTCAGAATATGCTGCCACTTATACTTATGTCCATTTTCTTTGGGTTTGTTGTTTCGTCTTTTGGCGAAAAGGGGGCAAAACTGGCAAAAGGCCTGTCATTTATGGCAGAAATATTTATGAAGATGATAAATTATATAATGATGTATGCGCCTGTAGGCCTGGGGGCATATTTTGCCTATCTTGTTGCAGACCTTGGCCCGCAGCTGCTGGGGGTATATGCCAGAACAATGCTGGGGCTTTATTATCCATTGTGTATTGTCTATTTTGCAGCTGGATTTTTTATCTATGCTTATTTTGCGGCAGGTATACAGGGGGCAAAAATATTCTTCAAAAATGCACTTTCACCGGCAGCAACCAGCCTTGCCACACAAAGTTCAATAGCAACCTTGCCCGTAAACCTTGAAGCCTGCAGAAAAATGGGCGTGCCAAAAGATATCCGTGAAATTGTGCTGCCGATTGGTGCAACAGCACATATGGACGGCAGCTGCTTTGCGGCAATACTTAAAATAGCTATTCTGTTTGGCATTTACGGGCGGGAATTTACAGGCTTTGAAACAATTTCCCTTGCCATACTGGTTGCAATTATGTCGGGTGTGGTTATGTCGGGTATTCCGGGCGGCGGCCTTATCGGCGAGATGCTTATTATGACTTTGTACGGTTTCCCCATGGAAGCATTCCCGATTATTGCAACGGTAGGTTTTCTTGTTGACCCGCCTGCAACGATGATAAATGCAGCGGGGGATGGTGTTGCCGCAATGATGGTGACACGGCTTGTAGAGGGCAAAAACTGGCTTAAATGCCGTCTGGATGTTTATGGTAATTTAAAAGAAGAATAAAATAAAAAATCCTTATCAGTACTTACAGCACTGATAAGGATTTTTGTCATATGCAATAAAATCAGATTAAAATAATTCACTTGTATCAAAAACAGCATCGCATCTGTTTTTTAAATCTGTTTCTTCAAAATATCTGTTCTCCAGCGGTATCCATTCGTTTACAAAGCGTGCAAGTTTTTTTTCGTTGCTGCGGTTTAGAATGCGCTGTTTCTGTTTTTCGCTGTCAACATCAAGGTATATTTTGAAATCATAGTTGTCTATAAGCTGTGGGTGCATGGAATAAACACCCTCTACAATGTTAAGTCTTTTACAGAAAACCTTGCCTGTTTCAAAATATGAAAGGTTGTGGCAGTCATAGACATTAAAGGTAAAGTTTTGTCCCAAATTAACATTGCCGATAATTTCTTTTTCAAATCTTTCCCAGTCAATGTTTCCGCCTGTTTCGTTCAGTCTTTCGGCTGTCTTCTTTTCCGGTGGCAGAAAAAAGTCGTCCATATGGAAAACATTGCAGATAAAATTATCGTTTATAAAATTGCCAAGACTGCTTTTGCCGCTGGCAGACGGCCCGTCGATAGCAACCCATACAATATCCTTTTCGCTGTTATCCAGCAGATTGTTGATAATCTTTATAACATTATTGTACATTTTAACCCCTCTTGTGCGCCCAATGCGCAAACTGTCAAAAAGTATACCATATCAAAATTGAAAAGTCTATTTGTATAAATTACAAAAAAAGTGGAATATTAAGGTTAAACAATGGTAAAAAGGAGTAAAAAATGAAAAAGATTACCGAAAAAGAACTTGGTGCATACAACGAACTGCTTGTTCAGGAAAAGGCAACAATGGACAAATTCAACTATTATGCGCAGAACTGCAAGGACCCGCAGCTTAAAAAGCTTTGCAAGGAAGCAGCGGCAAGACATCAGGAACATTACAACATTATCTTTGCACAGATACAGTAGGAGGGGTTATGGCAAACTACGACGACAAAACAATGATGACCGATATGCTGGCAAGCCAGAAATTTATTGCACAGAATTACAACAACTATGCAGGCGAATGTTCCAGCAAACAGTCAAAAGCCAAGCTTATGAAGATACTTGGCGAAGAACACGATATTCAGTTTAAAATTTTCGAACAGATGAATGCAAAAGGCTGGTATCCCACAACACCTGCACCCCAGGACAAAATAAACGAAGCGGTGCAGCAGCATATTTCCGGTGCAACAAATATCACAAAAACAGCGGCAAAAGCAAAAAAATCCAACATAAAGCTGGAAAAGGCAAACGATAAAAAAACAGAAAAATCTGCAGCTAAAAAATCAAAATAAGCATAAAAAAGGGTATCGCAAAAGCGATACCCACTTTGTTTTGTATTAAATTTGCTACAACAGCAAAGGCAGAAACATTTTTGCCAGCCCAAGAAATACCAGATAACCGCATATGTCGGTTGTGGCGGTAAGGAAAATGGAAGATGCAAGGGCAGGGTCAACGTTGAGAGCCTTGAGAATAAGCGGAATAAAGAACCCGCTTATGCCTGCAATTGTAAGGTTTGCAATCATAGCGACAAGCATTATTATGCCAAGATAAATGCTGCCGTAGCGCATTGCAAGCACCAGCCCGGCAATAAAGCCCATTATAGCACCGTTGCAAAGGGCAAGGGCAATTTCTTTGGTAACAAGCTTCCAGTCGTCTTTAAGGTTAAGTTCACCCAAAGTGATATTGCGTATAACAAGCGACAGTGTCTGGTTGCCGGTGTTGCCGCCCAGCGCAGCAACAATAGGCATAGCAGCCGCAAGAGCAGTAACCTGTGCAATTGTGCCCTCAAATACGCTGATAACAGTGGAGGAGACAAAGGCTGTTACAAGGTTTACCATAAGCCATGGCAGACGCATTTTTACTGATTTGATAACCGAGTTGTCAACGTCTTCGTCAGTACCCACACCGGCCATTTTGAGAATATCTTCGGTCTGTTCTTCAAAAAGAACGTCGATGATATCGTCAACAGTGATAATACCCAGCAAACTGTTTTTACGGTTTACAACAGGCACAACCTTAAGGTCGTATTTTGAAACAATGTGCGAAACTTCTTCCTGGTCCATTTCTGCGGGAACGCTTACGATGTTGTCGTACATGATTTCTTCAAGAGTGGTATTGTTGTCCTCTACAAGAATATCACGCAGGTCAGCGGTACCTATAAGCTCTTTTCTGCCGTTGAGAACAAATATAGTTTCAATAACCTCTGTCTTAGGTGCAATTTCCTTGATTTTGTTAAGTGCCTTTTCAACGGTCCATTTGCCGTTGAGGGCAATATATTCGGTGGTCATAAGACCGCCGGCAGTATCATCTTCATAAAGCAGAAGATGTTCAATCTCCATAATATCCTTGCGCTTCATCATGCGCAGAATTCTCTTGCGCATATTGATTGGCAAATCACCCAGAATGTCCGCAATATCGTCCTTGGACATAAATTTGAACATTTTAAGCATATTGTCCACGCCAAACAGTTCGGCAATACGAAACTGCAGGTCTTCGTCCATCTGCTCGTAAATCTGTGCCATATGTTCGGCGTCAATTCTTTCGGCAAAGGAGATAATTTCGTCGTCGGTAAATTCTTCCAGCGCAATATCAACGTCGATGGCATAGGCAGATTCGATAACGTCAACAAGTTCGTCCTGGTCACTGGTAAGCAGGGCTTCCTTAAGGTCGTATTCCTGTTCTTCTATCTCTTCGTCATCGGCGGTGATGATGTCGATAAGTTCTACATCTTCTTCGGCTTCATCTTCGGTGGAACTGTTGTCAGTGCTGTCTTCGGCAGCTTCTTCTTCGTCCAGTTCAGGCAAGGTGTCTGCCAGAACAAATACTTCTTTTTCTTCTTCTTCTTTGATGATTTCTGCATCATCAATAAGAGTTTCGGCAGGAGTGTCAATTATATCCTGGGTTTTATTCAATTTTTCGTTGTCCATTGCAATAATCCCCCTTAAATAATTTTAAGCAAATAAAAAACCTTCTTTTCAGCCAACGCCAAAAAGAAGGTGTAGTTTTTTTACTGCACCAAATACAAGCGTTGCTGATTTATCAAAATATAATTACTCCCGCAAGGGTCGCTTGTCACTTGGTACCACATCCTTTTAAATATAATATATTGAAGAATACATTCTTCCGCAACTTTAATTGTATTCTATTTAAAGGGATTTTGTCAACAAAAAATTAAGTAAAAACTGTCAGTATAATTTATTTGTACGGATTATTTTCCAGGCCATGGCAAAAGGTCAAAATCTTTTACCATATATGCCTTTTTAGAAATATCTGCCAGAGGAGAGTCGGATAAGCTGTCGGAATAAAACTCATCAATCACACCGTCGGGATAAACCTCATAAAAACGGCGCACCTTTTCCTTGCCGTGACAGTTTATACCGTCATATCTGCCTGTAAATCTGTCAACGTTGCTTGCCATAAGGCTGTTTATGCCCAGTTCTTTTATGATAGGTTCAAGCAGAAAATAGGGAGATGCAGAAATTATAACGTCATCTTCTTTCTGTGTCTGCGTATAAAATGGCTTTATATTCTTTTTATGTATCTGCCAGAATTTTTCAACTGTTTTGTCTATATCCTTAACGCTGGTAAAAAACTTGTAAAAACGCTGTTTAAAGGCGGTTTTTTCCATAATTTTCAATGCAAAAGGTATTGCACATACAGCCTGATAAGGCAGCCATTTCCATGTGGCAGGCTGTGTTCTGAGACAGTACAGATAAAAATGTGCTGTACTGTCTCCGTGATATATTGTTTTGTCAAAATCGTATACGTTCATATTTTTAATCCTTGTTGATATATGCTTTTGCATCTGCAATAAATCCGCCGCCGACAACAATATTGTCTTTGTAGATTACAACCGACTGCCCTTTTGCAGCAGCACGTACAGGTGCAGGAAAATGCAGAATAATTTTGTCATGGGTGCTGTGTTCCACCACAGCAGTGTCGCCCTTTGCAGCACTGCGTATTTTAACGGTAAATTCATCACCTGCTGCAAACGGATTTCCATCTGTGTATACAGGATTTTCCAAAGTCACACCGTCAAAGAATTCTTCTCCCGCATAGCCCAGCAGAATATTGCCGTTTTCACAGATTTCCTTTACAAAGGCAGGCTTGCCCAGGGCAATATTAAGCCCTTTGCGCTGACCTATTGTGTAATTGTGTATGCCTTTGTGCTGTGTAAGTTTTTTGCCTTCAGGGGAGATAAAAAAGCCTTTTTTGATTTTGTAGCCTCTGTCTTCTATAAACTTGCCGTGATTGCCGTCAGGAATAAAACAGATTTCCTGACTGTCAGGCTTGTCGGCATTAAACAGGCTGAGTTCCTGCGCCATTGCCCTTATTTCAGGCTTTTCATACTGCCCGAGAGGCAGAACAAGACGTTTTAAAATATTCTGCGGCAGTCTGTAAAGCATATAGCTTTGGTCCTTTGCAGGATTGGAAGCCTTTTTTACATAGAAAATACCATTTTCTTCCACAATCTGTGCATAATGGCCGGTGGCAACATAGAATATACCCATTTCGTCAGCTTTGTCACACAGAGATTTCAGCTTTACCAGCGGGTTGCACACAACGCAGGGGTTTGGTGTTTTTCCGCTGATGTAATTTTTGCAGAATGGTTCCACAACATTTTTTTCAAAACTGTCCCTGGCATCAATAACACAGATAGGGATATTGAGATGTTTACATACTCTGTGTGCATCTTCTATGGCAGATTCGGAATGGTCATTGAAGTTGATGACTGCACCAAAAACTTCAAAGCCGCGCTGTTTCAGCAGGTCAACACATACCGAGCTGTCAACGCCGCCAGATACGCCTATAAGAATTTTTTTGTTTTCCAAATATATGTCCTCCGTCAATTTTATATGGGGGATTGATGTGTTAAATAAACTTTTCACTTTCCTTTACGGCCTGTGTGTCACAGCGCTCGTTTTCGGGGTGACCCGCATGGCCTTTAATCCACACATAGTCCAGCTCGTGTTTTTTTATCTCTTCCAGCAGCTGCTGCCACAGGTCAACGTTAAGTGCGGGCTTGCCGTCAGATTTTTTCCAGCCCTTTTTCTGCCATCCGTAAACCCAGCCCTTTGAAAGAGAGTCCAATACATATTTTGAGTCACTCTGCAAAGTAATGTGACAAGGTTCTTTAAGTGCTTTAAGGGCAAACAGCACGGCGCTTAACTCCATACGGTTGTTGGTGGTTTCCTTTTCGCCGCCGCTTATCATCTTTTCAACACCGTTATATCTTAAAATAGCACACCAGCCGCCCGGGCCCGGGTTGCCCTTGCAGGCACCGTCGGTAAATATTTCAATCCGTTTCATATACATCCTTTGTTGTATTATCTGTTATAATATATTATAATATACGTAATAATTATATTATAGGATAACATATGCAAATTTCAAGTGCAAACATTTAACTGTGGTATGTCAGGTTGACAATATAACCGAAAAAATAGTATCATATAATAGTATATACGTCGTTTAGATTATCCGTCTTTGGATAATAATTAATTTGAAAATGTGTTCGTTAACAAAATAAATTTTCCGCCACCTGACAGAATTGTTGCCAGGTGTTTGATTGTTGCATAAAAGGAGGAACTATGCCACACCCAAAGTACAGACATAAAAAAAGCAAAACTCCGGCAGTGAATGAAAAAATACGCATTGTACCGCTTGGCGGCCTGGGAGAAATAGGCAAAAATATGACGGTTTTTGAATGCCGTGAAGATAAATTTATCATCGACTGCGGTCTTTCTTTCCCGGACAGCGAAATGTTTGGCGTTGACCTTGTTATTCCTGACTTTTCTTATGTCATTGAAAATAAAGATTCCATTAAAGGCATTGTAATAACACACGGACACGAGGACCATATAGGTTCCTTGCCGTATCTTCTCAGGGAGGTTAATTTCCCTATATATGCCACACCCCTTACCAAGGGCCTTATCGAAAATAAACTTGCAGAACATTCCCTTGATAAATTTGCAGAAATCAATGTTATTCATCCGGGAGACAGAATTGAATTTGGCTGTATGACAGCGGTGCCTATCCATGTAAACCATTCAATTCCCGATGCTGTCGGTTTTGCAATAGAATCTCCTGCAGGCACTGTTATCACAACAGGTGACTTTAAAATAGACTACACACCGCCGCAGGGCGAAACAACCGACCTTGCAACCTTTGCCGAATACGGCAAAAAAGGTGTGCTGGCATATATGGCAGACAGCACAAATGCTGAACGTCTTGGCTTTTCAGCAAGTGAAAAAACCGTTGCAAAAAGCCTGCAGCCGCTGTTTGAAAGAGCAAAGGAAAAACGCATTGTTATTGCAACCTTTGCTTCCAACATATACCGTCTGCAGACAATTCTTGACCTTGCGGTACAGTACAAGCGCAAGGTTGCGGTTAGCGGCAGAAGTATGGTAAAAAACATCCAGATGGCATTGGAACTTGGATATCTCAATGTGCCTGAAGGTGTAATCATAGAGGCTGAAATGGTAAACAAATATCAGCCCGAACAGATTGTGCTTATCACAACAGGCAGCCAGGGCGAGCCGCTTTCGGCACTCAGCCGTATGTCCGGCGGCACACACCGTCAGTTCTCGGTTGGAAAAGGCGATTTTATCATTATCTCCGCAACACCTATTCCGGGCAACGAAAAGATGGTTACAAAGGTTATCAACGGCCTTATGAAGCTTGGCGCAGAAGTTATATACGAATCAATGTATGATGTGCACGTTTCCGGCCATGCCGCACAGGAAGAGCTTAAGCTGATGCTTAACCTTGTAAAACCAAAATATTTTATCCCTATTCACGGCGAATACAAGCATCTTAAAAAGCATTCAATGCTTGCACAGGGTGCCGGCATTGACGAAAAGAATATCGTTATTGCCGAGCTTGGCGGTGTCATTACCGTAAGTGAAGATGAAATCAAGGTGGACAATTCCGTTCAGGCAGGTCAGGTTTTTGTTGACGGCCTTGGTGTTGGTGACGTAGGCAGTGTTGTTCTGCGCGACCGCCGCCATCTTTCTCAGGACGGCCTTGTGGTTGTTGTATTCAGCGTTGACCGTGCAACAGG
>JAFSAW010000050.1 GCA_017442085.1 Oscillospiraceae bacterium
ACAGCAAAGGGTGTCAGCAAGTTTTTTACTGCGGTATTTTACCGTCTGGGCTATATGGCTGAACTTACAGTTATTCTGGCCCTGAAGAAGATAAAAAAATCTGCATATGTCCTTTACAGAAAATTAAAAAGAATATTCAAGGAAGTACGTATTTTTACAGACAGACTGCTGGACGGCATTCTGGATGACCTTGGCCTGCCTTTTGCACGTATCAAAGGTGCGCTTATTTACATAAAAAGGCTGAGAAGAATAGGCAAAAAAGATGCTTCCAGACAGACAGGCAAAGAGGTGCGCGAATATGTGGCACAGGGTGTTAAAAACAACCGAGAATTTTTCCCTGTGTTTGTAAGCTATCTTGTTCCTGCGCTGTGCTTTGCGGTTATGGTTGGCGTTATAGCGTTTGGTCTCAACCAGAGCTATGCGGTAAAAGTGTCACTTGACGGCCAGGAAATCGGTGTTATCGACAACTACACAGTGCTCAAAAATGCCGACAGCGTTATCAAGAACAAACTTGTTACACTGGATGACAGCCAGCAGTGGTCCATGAAGCCTGAAATTGAAATTACAACAAAAATGGGCAATACAGTAGTTGACGAAAGACAGCTTTCCGACGCTATCCTGCAGGCATCAGAAGAAGATATTGTAACTGCTACAGGCTTATATGTTGACGGCAAGTTCCACGGTGCTGTTGAAAACGTTGAACCTGTACAGAATGCCATAGACAGTATGCTGGAACCATATGAAGATGGCGATGAAAACAAAACAGTAGGTTTTGTTCAGAATGTTTCTCTTACAGAAGGCATCTTCTTTACAGATACAATTGTTGACGAAAGTCAGCTTACCGAAAAAATAACAGGCCTTGTGGAAGGTGAAGTTTGGTATACAGTTGTGCAGGGTGACTCTCCGTCCCTTATCGCAAGCAAAAACGGTCTGCGTCTGCGCGAACTGTACAATCTTAACCCTGAACTTGAAGGCGGCGGCCTCTGGGTTGGTGACCAGGTGCTTGTAAGTCAGGCAGTGCCGTTCCTGCAGGTTAAAGAGGTTGTGCGCGAAGTGCGTGATGTTGAAACAGCATATTCAACCGAACAGCGTGCAAACAATTCCATGAACCTTGGCACAACAAAAACAGTGCAGAAAGGTGAAAAAGGTCTTAACAAAGTTACTGTTGATGTAACATACATTGACGGCATTGCACATAGCGAAACTGTTATCGAAACAGTTGTTGTAAAAGAACCGGTAAAAGAAATTATCGAAGTTGGCCGCTATCTGCCAAGCGTGGGTGTTCTCACCAACACAGGTTCAGGTGCATTTGGCTGGCCTACAGGCGGCGGTGTACGTATCAGCCGTGGTTTTGCAGGTCAGTATCCTGCCCACAACGGTGTTGACATTGCAGGTCCTTACGGTACACCTATTTATGCTTCCGACTCCGGTATTGTTACAACTGCAAAATATACAAACCGCGGCTATGGTGTATACCTTATAGTTGACCACGGCAACGGATATCAGACCGTTTACGGCCACTGTTCATCTCTCCTTGTAGGTTATGGTGAACAGGTGCAGAAAGGTCAGCTTATTGCACGTATGGGCTCCACAGGCAACAGTACAGGTAACCACCTGCACTTTGAAATCAAGAGCGGCAACCACCGCTATGACCCATACAAGTTCTGGTAAACCGGTGTATGTTAAAGTCTGAAACATTATTCTATTTAATAAATACATATTAACTATTGAAATTTTTAAAACTCGTGGTATACTATCTAAGGTTACAAACTTTTAATGGTTTATTTGTATAATATTCACAGATTTAAGCAGAATAAATAAGGACAATACATATTACAATATATTTAAGTTAACTCTGAAGGAGTACTGATTTGGAAAAGTATGTTATTTCAGGCGGCAAGCCTCTTAGAGGGGAAGTTACAATCAGCGGTTTCAAAAACGCTGCTGTAGCAATATTGCCTGCAACAGTTCTTGCAAATGATGTTTGTGTGCTGGAAAATGTGCCGGACATCAGCGATATCCGCGCAGAAATCGCAATTCTGGAAGAACTTGGTGCAAGGGTAAAATGGCTTGCTCCAACAGTATTGGAAATAGACACATCAACAGTAAATACAACACAGGTTCCGCTGGAACTTGGCAAAAAAATGCGTGCTTCCTATTATTTCCTTGGCAGCATGCTCTCCCGCTTTGGCGAAGGCAGTGTACCGATGCCGGGCGGCTGCAACCTTGGTGCACGTCCTATTGACCAGCATCTCAAGGCTTTTACAGCTTTTGGTGCAGAACATTCCATTGACTATGCAATGGTTAATGTAAAAAGCGAAAATCTTCACGGTGCCCATGTGTTCTTTGACACAATTTCCGTAGGTGCAACAATCAATGCAATGCTTGCTGCAGTTATGGCAGAAGGCACAACAATCCTTGAAAACGTTGCAAAAGAACCGCACATAGTGGACGTTGCAAACTTCCTTAACATTATGGGTGCAAATGTTCGCGGTGCAGGTACTGATGTTATCAAGATTCACGGTGTAAAAAGAATGCACGGCGGCCTTTATTCCATAATTCCTGACCAGATTGAAGCAGGTACATTTATGGTGGCAGCAGCTGCAAGCCGTGGTGATATCACAATCAAAAACGTTATTCCAAAACATCTCGAACCTATCACAAGCAAACTGCGTGTTATAGGTGCAACAGTTGAAGAATATGACGACAGCGTGCGTGTTATCGGCCGTGAAGGCAAATACAACAACACCAATATAAAAACAATGCCTCATCCTGGTTTCCCTACAGACCTGCAGCCTGTTATGGGTGTGCTGCTTTGCTTTGCAAAAGGCACTTCCATCATCAGCGAAGGCATATGGGACAACCGTTTCAAATACTGTGACGAGCTCAACAAAATGGGCGCAAGCATTCAGGTGGAAGGCAGAGTAGCAGTTTTTGAAGGTGTTGATGCTCTGCAGCCGGCACCTGTTTCTGCAACAGACCTGCGCGCAGGTGCAGCTCTGGTGGTTGCAGCATTGTGTACAGAAGGTCACAGCGAAGTTTACGAAATCAAACACGTTGAACGCGGTTATGTTGATATCGTTAAAAAAATCCGTGCTCTTGGCGGTGACATCCAGAAGGTTGTTATTCCTGAAGAAGCAGAACTTAAAAAAGCATATTAAAGCAAAAGGCAAGGTGTTTTACCTTGCCTTTTTAAAAATCATTATCTTGCGGACAGTATCAGCGCACAGATGGCTTGTTGTTTGTCCGCGTTGTATTATAAAATCTTTCAAAGAGGAAAAATGGCAAATTACATTTCACTTTACTCAGGTTCCAGCGGCAACTGCTCTGTGCTGGAAGACAATGGCAGATTTATACTTATAGACATAGGTAAGTCGGCAAGGCTTACGGCAAATGCGCTTAAGGACCTTGGCCTTGAACTTAAAAATCTGCAGGGTATACTTATCAGCCACGAACATTCCGACCATGTGGGCGGTTTAAAGGTGTTTACAAAAAAACTGAATATACCTGTGTTTTCCAACTGTGCAACCCTGGATTACCTTGCAGACAATGACCTTATATCTTCTCACATTGTGCTGGAAGATATGAATATGGCAGGACACAATATAGGTGATTTTTTTGTAACAGGCTTTGAAACACCCCACGATTCTGTGGGCTGTATGGGCTTTAATATACATACAAATCAGGGAACAAGAATGACAATGGCAACAGACCTTGGCTGTGTTACTGACAGTATTTTAAAGCAGTTTATGGGTGCAGACCTTGCGGTTATCGAGTCAAACTATGACGACGCAATGCTGAGGGAAAACGAAAATTATCCATACTATCTCAAAACCCGTATAGCATCAAACCGCGGACATTTAAGCAATATTCAGTGCAGTGATGCAGCGGCAAAACTGCTGGAAAACGGCGTTAAAAAAATGCATCTGTGTCACTTGTCAAACAACAATAACACACCATCAACAGCCCTTTCACAGCTTGCCGTAACAGCTATGACAAAGGGTATCGATGTGACAAAGGACGTGGAAATTATCAAAGCAAACAGACGTCACGAAATTACAGCACCTACGCAGTTTTAAAGAGGTGAATTTATGCAGAATATAACAATAATTGCCATGGGCAAGGTGCAGAAAGGCTTTATGCTGGACGGCTGCAACGAATATATAAAGCGTCTTAAAACCATGTGCAATCTTAAAATTGTTCAGCTTGAAGATGTTCAGCTTATGGAAAAAAATCTCAATGATACCCTTATTCAGAAAACGCTGGACAGGGAAGCAGATGAGATTATAAAAAACATTCCAAAACAAAGCTATGTCATCTCCATGTGCATTGAAGGCAAACAGATGTCAAGTGAAAACCTGGCAAAGCTTTTCAGCGACAAGGCTGTGGAAGGTTTTTCCAATATCTGCTTTATCATCGGTTCAAGCCACGGACTTTCCGACAGGGTAAAACAGCTTTCCCACTATAAAATGTCAATGTCCAAAATGACCTTTCCGCATCAGCTTGCAAGGGTTATGCTGCTGGAACAGACTTACCGTGCTTTTTCCATTTTAAGCGGCAGCAAATATCACAAATAACTATAAAAACAAAAGGTTGGCAGATTTTTGTTCTGCCAACCTTTTTATTGTAATAAGTATTACAGTGTTTTAACCCACTGATCAAATTCTTCACGGCTTACGCCCGGTCTCAGTACTTTGCCTTCAACTATTTCTGCGCCCTTGCAGCTGTCCTGCAAAAACTCAACTGTTTTGCCCCAGTCGCTGCCGCCGCTTGTTGCCCAGAGCACCACTTTTTTGCCGTTGAAATCATATTTTTCAACAAATGTGTTTACAATTGTAGGTGCAACATACCACCAGATAGGAAAACCAAGATAAACTGTGTCATATCCGTCAAGGTTTGCAGGATAATCCACAATTTCAGGGCGGGAAGTTTTGTCTGCCATTTCAACAGAACTGCGGCTGGATTTATCCATCCAGTCAAGGTCTGCTTTGGTATAAAGCTCAGCAGGCTTGATTTCGAATATATCACAGCCAAGTGTTTTTGCCATGGACTTTGCAACCTCTGCGGTTACACCGCTTGCTGAAAAATAAGCTACAAGTTTTTTGTTCATAATAGGGTACCTCGATTTGTATAAATTAATATATTATTTATCAGGCCATCATTATCCTTAAGCCTTTGGGATAATGATTTTTTGCTGTGCCGTCACTTACCTTGGCCCAGCCAACAGAATATCCGTCGGTGCATACAAGGCACCAGCCTTTGTAATCTTCTGCTATATCAAGGGCTTCACCTTTTAAATAACGCAAAATCTCATCACTGTCGCAGAAATAGTCAACAGACTGTTTTACATCAGCTTTTTTCAGTGCCATTGCAAGTGAGTGGCTTGGTTCAAATCTGCCTTTTTTTATTTCGCCAAGGTGCAGACCGCAGCGCAGCACCTTTACGCCGCTTAAATCGGGGCAATCATGGGGCATGGAATACAGGTTTTCGCCAAACAGCGCAAAATTGTCAAAAGAAGTATTTTTCAGAAATTTTTTCTCAAAATCAAAATACGGCTGCAGCAGTTTTTTATCAGTTACAGCTTTTGCGGTTTTTATTTTGCAGTTTTCTCCGTTTGTTTTCTGCAATACTGCAACATAATGCCCCTCGCCATCAATTTTGTGGGGGAAGAGACGCATTGTTTTTGCAAGTTCTGTATTTTTGCTTTCGCACCAGTCGGGAACACCGGCACTGAAATGGCTGTGTATTTCAGGTTTGACAAGGATATATTCGGGATGTTTCCGTAAAAAGCTGTCCACAGTCATCTCGTTTTCTTCGGGAGAAAATGTGCAGGTGGAATACACAATCAGACCGCCGTCGGAAAGCATTTTGTGGGCGCTTTCAAGGATGTGGCCTTGTCTGTTTGCGCACACATCAACCTGTGCAAGGCTCCACTCGTTTACAACAGCAGGCTCCTTGCGGAACATTCCTTCTCCCGAACAGGGGGCATCAACAACAATTTTGTCAAAATAGTTTTTAAAATATTTTTCCAGCTTTTCGGGGCTTTCGTTGGTAACAACGGCATTTTTTACCCCCATACGTTCCATATTCTGCGACAGAATTTTAGCGCGGTTTGGCACAATTTCGTTGGAGACAAGAATGCCCTGACCGTCAAGCTTTGCTGCAAGCTGGGTGCTTTTTCCGCCGGGGGCAGCACACAGGTCAAGCACCTTTTCTCCCGGGTGTATGTCGGCGCATTCGGCAACGCTCATGGCACTTGCTTCCTGAATATAGAACACCCCTGCATGATGATAGCTGTGGCGGCCGGGGCGCTGGTTGCCGGGGTAATAATATCCTGTAGGGCACCATTTTACAGGCGTAAAATCAAAGATGTTTTTATCCATAACATCTTTGGAAGCTGCCTTTAAAGTATTTATTCTTAAAGAGTAAAAATTATCCTTTTCATAGCCTTTTAAAAAATCTTCAAATTCGTCTTTTAAAAGACTCTGCATTTTGTCTTTAAAATCCTGTGGTAAAACCATACTGTATTTCCTTTGCTTTGTATATATAAATAAGTATACATTATATGATAATTATCTGCAAGAAAAAAGACCTGACCGATTAAATATCAGCCGGGTCTTTTCTGTATAGATAAAATGGAATTCAGTTGGAAATTTTGCCGTTTACAATCAGTATTTCCTTGGCATTCAGCATATTGCAGAAGGCTTCGTCATGGGTGATAATAACCACGGCTATATCGCGTTTTGCAATATCTTCAATAAGGTTTGCAACCTCCTGTGTGCTTGCCAGATCCAAAGCACTTGTAGGTTCGTCAAAAAACAGAACAGAAGGGCTTAAAATGCAGGCTCTTGCAACGGCAACACGCTGTTTTTCACCGCCTGAAAGCTGACGGGGATAGCTTTTTACTTTATCACCTATGTCAAGGGATTCAAGCAAAGCAAGTGCGGCTTTTTCAGCTTCTTCTTTTGTCATCAGCTTGCGGCTTACAGGTGCAAGGGTAAGGTTATCCATTACATTGAGGTTTGGAAACAAATCAAATCCCTGGCTAACCATGCCTACATTGTTCTGATAAGCTTTGTTTGGCTTACCGTTTTCAAGGCTTTCAATGCCGTTTATGCTTATTGTGCCCTTGTCGGCTTTTTCAAGGTTGCAGATACAGCGTATAAGTGTGGTTTTGCCTGCACCGCTTTTACCGCGCAGACACAGAATTTCACCTTTATTCAACTCAAAGGATATATCGTTGAGAACTGTGCGTTCTCCAAAGCTTTTGTACAAATTGGTTACTTTAAGCATTACAGTCTCCTTTAAAAATAGTTGAAGGATTTTTCAATCTTTTCACAGCCTTTGCTTACCACAGTGATAACAATAAAATAAATTGCACCAACCACTACAAACGGAGCAAGGGAGGAAAGGCTGTTGGCATATATTTTGCCCTGGCGCAGCAGGTCGCTGAGACCAAGAACATAAACAAGGGAGGTATCTTTTACAAGTGTGGTCACTTCGTTTGTAACAGCAGGAATAACTGTGCGTATTGTCTGGGGAAGTATAACTTTGAAGAACAGCACAGGCTTGCTTATGCCAAGCATCTGGCCTGCTTCCCACTGGCCTTTGTCTATGCTTTTAAGGCCGCTGCGGAAAATTTCGGCAAAATATGCAGTGTAGTTGATAACAAATGCCAGAATTGCAGTGGTAAAACGCTCAAATACAATACCGATTTCAGGCAGACCGAAAAATATAAAACACATCTGCAGCAAAAGTGGTGTACCGCGCATAATATCAATATAAAATTTGGTTGCACCTGCTACAAGTCTGTTTTTGCTGCTGCGGATAAATGCAACAGGGAAGGCGAGCGGCAGGGACAAGATAAGGGTAATTGCCCAAAGCCCAAGTGTAACCTGCAGGCCCTCTAAAAATCTTGGCATCAGTTTTAAAACTTCCATTAAAATATCCTCTGAATAGTATTTTTGCAGTTAACCGATACTGCCTTTTAAATGCCATAACAGTGCAAACGATGTTGCACTGTTACAGCATTGGTGGTTATTAAGGAGCGAATATGTAATTCTGAGAAGGTAATCGTATCTGTAGATTATTCGGAGAACCATCTGCCTTTGATTTCAGCAAATGTACCGTCGTTAATCATTTCTGTAAGTTCAGCATCGATTTCAGCAAGGAATTCTGTGTCAGCTTTTCTTACGCCGATACCGTATTCTTCGCTGCCGAAGTCGTCAGCCAATACTTTGTACTGCTGGGCACCGCGGAGTTTGATGTAGTATCTTGCCAATACTTCGTCAACTACGATAGCATCGCTTCTGCCTGCTTCAACGTCCATAAATGCGTCGGTGTTTGTATCAAACTGAACAGGTTCGCCGCCGGCGAGAGCTGCTGCTGTTGCTGCATCTGCCATAACTGCTTCGTAAGCGCTGGATTCTTTCTGAACTGCAACTGTTTTGCCTGCAAGGTCAGCTTTTGTTTCGATATCGCTGTCAGCCATTGTTACGATAATCTGTTTGTTGTCAAGGTAAGCCTGTGTAAAGTTAACTTTTTCCTTGCGGCTGTCTGTAATTGTGTAGCCGTTCCAGATAAGGTCGATATTGCCGTTTTCAAGTTCTGTTTCTTTCATGGACCAGTCAATAACCTGGAACTGTGGTTCGTAGCCAAGTCTTGCGAGAAGTTCGTTTGCAAGGTCAATGTCAAAGCCAACAAGGTTGCCTGCTTCATCACGGAAGCCCATAGGTGCAAAAGTATCGTCAACGCCGATAACAACAGTTTTGTCTTCTGTTTCAGGTGTTGCTGCAGGTTCGCTGCTGCCGCATGCTGTAAGGGAAAGCATCATAATAGCGGATAATAATAAAGCTGTAAGTTTTTTCATAATTAAATCTCCTTTTGTTTCTTTTCTGATTTAAAGTTAATTTAATATTTCCCGTAAACTGCATTACCTTAATAAAACCGCTTAAAACAAAAAGTCCTCTCAGCATCTGTACGATGCCAAGAGGACGAAATATCTTTCGTGGTTCCACCTCTGTTCATTGCTGCCTCACGGCAACAACCTCACTAAGTACCAACATACTTTTCCGCGGTAACGGGCGGAGAACCGATTTAGTCTACTTGGGACAACCCTTTCGGTAAATAGCTCAAAGATGTGTTCAACTGCAATTTCATAACCTTTTACACCGGCCAAGGTCTCTCTGTAAATCAATATACAATCTACTATTTCTTATCAATGCTTTTGCGAGATGTATTAAATTTGACATTATAGTACACCTGTTTTTTTGTTTTGTCAATACTTTTTTGGCAAAAATATTAATTTTTTTAAGAAACGGTTTTTGCATAAGGTGATTGGCTTAACAAAAAAAGCCGATATAAACATCGGCTTTAATGTAAATATATTATTATTTATTAGAATACATCTGTGCAAACTGTTCAGCAATATTAAGCATATGGTCGCCGATGCGTTCAACGTCTGTAAGCATTTCAGAATAGAACACACTTGCTTCAGGAGCACAGCTTGTTGTTTTCATACGTTCAATCTGTGCTTTTCTGTATGCATCTGTCAGGTCGTCAAGACGCTGTTCAACCTGAGCAATTTCTGTAAGAGCTTCAATATTGTATGTTCTCATATCGCTGTCAAAGGCTTTCATAGCTTCGAGACAAACGTTTTTCATTCTTTCAATTTCGCCAAGAGCTCTTTCGGAGAATGTCATATTGTGGCTTGTAAGATATTTTACATAACCGGAGAAGTTTCTTGCGTGGTCGCCAATGCGTTCAATGTTGCTTACAATGCGGAAGTAGCCGCTGATAAGTTCGGAGTCCTGAGCGGACATTGGTTTTGAAAGAATGCTGGAAATATACTGGCTTATCTGTGCATTAAGCATATCCAGTTTGTCTTCGTTTTCTTTAAGGGTTTCTTCGTGTTCCATGGTATGGCCAAGCACAGCTTCAAAGCTTAAGGCTACATTTTCTTTTGCGATAGCATACATATATTCAAGTTCTTCGCGGATAGCAGAAATGATAATTGCCATATTACCCATATTGTATGTAGAAAGATGACTGCAGCGTTCTGCAAGACTTGGACGAGTTTTTTCTGTTTCTTTTTCAGGCAGGATAATTGTTGCAAGTTTAACCAGCTGTTTTGCAAATGGGAACAGGATGATTGTTGTTACAACTTTGTATACAAGGTGAGCGTTTGCAATCTGTGCGCTTGGGTTGTTAGGGAACAGGTTTGCAAACCATGTTGTAAACGGAACAAGTTCGCATATTGCAAGGAAGATAGCTGTACCGATGATATTGAACAGAAGGTGAATAAGAGTTGTTCTCTTTGCATTTACGGATGTACCAAGAGAAGCAAGAACTGCTGTTACACAGGTACCGATAGTAAAACCAAAAAGAACATAAATGCCGTTGTCGAGCGTAACAACACCACTCATGGCCAAAGCCTGAAGAATACCGACAGATGCGGAGGATGACTGGATAATCGCTGTAAAGATTGTACCGGCGAGAATACCGATAAATGGATTGGAGAACTCGGTAATAACATTTACGAAAACTTCGGAATCACGGAGACCGGACATAGAACTGCTCATCATATCCATACCGATAAAAAGAATACCGAAACCAGCAATGATTTTGCCCCAGTGGTTAAGCTTTTCTTTTTTGGAGAAAACGATAAAGCACACGCCGATAAATGCAAAAACAGGAGCTATTTCTTTGATGTCAAGGGTGATGAGCAAACCTGTTACAGTTGTACCGATGTTTGCACCCATGATAACACCTACAGCCTGACTCAACTGCATAAGTCCGCTGTTTACAAAGCCTACCAGCATAACTGTTGTTGCGGATGAAGACTGTATAATTGCGGTGATAACGGTACCTACGATAACACCCATAAAAGTGCTGGATGTAAGTTTTTCAAGAATGGATTTCATCTTGTTGCCTGCTGCGGCTTCAAGACCGGCACTCATCATGTTCATACTGTAAAGGAACAGTGCAAGACCGCCAAAAAGAGTTAAAGCTTGTGATAATTCCATAAGTTTTTTCTTCCTTTTTTGTGTGAATAGTTTACTGTGAAAATGCAAAATTTATATTAAATAAGCTGCAGATTTCAGATAAAAGCAACTTATTTGAATAACTTTATACGTCCGTTGTCATTTAAATTTTTGAGGATAACAAGGGTTATAGGAAAGGCAAACAGGCCGAAAACACCCGTAAACCTGACACCCAGAAACATTGCCATAAGTGTTACAACAGGGGGCAGCCCCACCTGGTCGCCGACAATTTTAGGTTCGATAATCTGGCGGATAACCGTGATTATAGCGTATACAATAAGCATTGCTATGCCAAAAGCAAATCTGCCCTGAACAAGCGAAAACACCGCCCAGGGTATCAGCACACCGCCGCTGCCGCATACAGGGATTATATCAAAGACAGCGATGATAAGTGCAATAACGGCAAAATTTTTCACGCCCAGCAGCCACAAGGCAACACTTAACTCGCAGAAAGTAATGGTCATTATAAGGGCATAGGACTTGAAATATCTGCCAAGGGTTTTAAGGCTGTAACGGCGTACATCTCCAAGGAAAAGATGCCATTTTTCAGGTATCTGGCGGATGATGAAAGCGCGTATGTTTTCGTAATCGGAAGCAATGAAAAATGTTGCAATAACCGATATAAAAGCAGCAGCTATAAAATAGGGGATTTTGGTGATGTACGAAGAAAGCCAGCCTATTGCACCAACGGAAATGTCAGAAACCATACTGCCAAAATTTTCGGTAAAGCTGGCGGTAAATTCCTGAAGGGCACTGCTTAAGGCGGGGTCTATGCCCATCAGAAAATCCTGCAGCCATACAGCAAGCGCAGCAAAGGTTGGTGCTATATTGCTTTCGTAGATATAGGGCAGGTCTGAAAACAGATTTTTTAAAGCACTGTACAGCCCGAAGCCGATAAGAACTATAAGCCCGACAGCCACACTGTAAAACAGAAAGGCTGAAAAGCAGGCGGCAAACTTCTTTTTGACCTTTAAATCGGCAGAAATTCTGTTTGCAAACGGGGAGATAATTGCCGAAACAGCAAAGGCTATGACAAAAGGCATTATCCAGCCCAGAGCATATTTTACCGCAAAAAATGCTATTGCAGCTATAAATGTGTAAAACACAATATCAACAATAAATTTTTTCTTTTTTTCGTATGACATAACATCACTCCAAAATATCTCAGCATATATTGTATATTATTTGTAAAAAATGTGCAAGTAATATGTAAAAAAATAATAAAAGCAATTTTTTTGACAGAAAACAACTATAAAACCTGCACGGCAGATAAAAAGCCCCCAATGGATGATGTATTTGTGCAGTAGCGGTATTTTACATATATTGAATTATTGACAATAATTTGTACTGTTGATAAAATTAAATCAGATTTATACAGTAATCACGTAACTTTATAAAGCTGCGAAAAATTATATGGAGGATAAACTATGAATATCAGTCTTCTTGACGTAGTTGGACCAATTATGATAGGTCCTTCAAGTTCGCACACAGCCGGCGCTGCAAAACTTGCAAAAACAGCAATGACAATTGCAGGCAAGCCTTTCAACAAGGTTAAGTTTGGCCTTGGCGGTTCCTTCGCAAGCACATACAAAGGCCACTTTACAGACTATGCTCTGGTTGCAGGTGCCCTTGGTATGAGCGAAGATGATGAAAGACTTGGCAACAGCTTTGAAATTGCCGAAAGCCGTGGTCTTGAATTTGAATTTTACCCAACAGAAATTGTAAGTCCTTACGAAAACACAGCAAGAATTACATTCTGCCTTGTGGACGGCACAGAATATTTTGTGGAAGGCGCTTCCCTTGGCGGCGGCCGCATTCTTATCACAAACATCAATGGTCTTGCATGCGAATTCAACGCATCCCTGTCCACAATTATTGTTAAACAGAACGACGTTAAAGGTGTTGTAAGTGATATCAGTGCTATTCTGGCATACGACAATATCAACATTGCAACAATGAAGGTTAGCCGTACATCCAAAGGTGATACAGCTTACTGCCTTATCGAATGTGACCAGATTATTCCGGAAAGTGTAATCAACGACTTAAGACAGGTTAACAACGTGCTTTCAGTAGTGGTTGTTAATATACAGGAGGGCTAATTTATGTATAAAAACGGTCAGGAACTTTTGGACCTTTGTGCAAAAGAAAATAAACGTGCATGGGAAGTAGCTCTCGATGCAGAAATCAAGCTTACAGGCCTTACAAGAGAAAAACTCTGGGCTCATTTTGAAACACGTCTTGATGTTATGATTGGCTCTGCAACAAAAGCGCTGGAACACAGACAGGCAACAAAAGGCGGTCTTGTGGACGGCGTTGCAAACTGCCAGTACGAATATTCCAAAAAAGACGGTTCCGTAACAGGCAACTATATGAACTACATCATGGCTCTGGCATATTCTTCCAGCGAAGTTAATGCTTCCATGGGTAAAATCTGTGCTTCACCAACAGCAGGCAGCTGCGGCATTGTTCCTGCAGTTCTTGTTGGTATGATGGAAAAAGAAGGCTATCCAAGAGAAAAAGTGGTGGAATCCCTTATTCTTGCTTCTGCAGTTGGTGCAATCTTTACAAGAAATGCAACTGTTGCAGGTGCAGACGGCGGCTGTCAGGCAGAATGCGGTGTTGCTTCCAGTATGGCAGCAGCTGCAGCAGCATATATGAAAGGCGCAGATGACAAAGCATGTTTTGATGCAGCAGGTTTTGCAATGATTAATGTTATGGGCCTTGTATGTGACCCTGTTGCAGGCCTTGTTGCGCTGCCATGTGCACAGAGAAATGCTTCCGGTGCTGTTAATGCTATGATTGCAGCAGATATGGCACTTGCAGGTCAGGTAAGCCATATTCCGTTTGACGAAGTTGTTGAAGCTATGTTCAAGGTAGGCAAAATGCTTCCTCCACAGCTGCGCGAAACAGCAAAAGGCGGTATTGCAACAACACCTGCAGGCAAAGCTATCTACAAAGAAGTTTTCGGCGTGGAATAATATATTATTAAGTATACATAAACCTCAGGCAAAAAAGCCTGAGGTTTTGTTATAAATTTAATTTCAGGAGATTGCTGTTTGAAGAAGAACAACACCTTGGAGATTGTGGCATAACCGGGAGGTTTGCTGCAAATCCGCAAAGCCTCCCATAAATTGAAGGTCAACAATTTTCAGGAGGATTAAAAAATGACAAAAGACCTTACTATCCGTGTTGAGACACAAAAAGACTATAAAGCAGTTGAAACTTTAACAAGAGAAGCATTCTGGAACGTATACCGCCCCGGCTGTCTTGAGCACTATGTACTTAATCAGTTCAGAAGCAGGGAAGATTTTATCCCGCAGTTAAGTCTTGTGCTGGAAAAAGACGGGGAAATTATCGGGCATATAATGTATGCAAAAGCCGGGATAGAATTAAATAGCGGTGGAAAAATGCCGATAATGACTTTTGGTCCTTTTAGCATTGCACCGCAGCACAGGGGTAAAGGGTATGGTGCTTATCTGCTTAACTGTTCGATGAAAAAAGCAAAGGAGATGGGCGCAGAAGCACTTGCCATAACAGGGGATATAAATCTGTATGGTAAATTCGGCTTTGAAATTGCAAAGAATAAAGGGGTTTTCTACAGAGAATATCCCGATGCCGACTTTTTTCTGATTAAAGAACTGAAAAAAGGCGTTCTTGACAATGTGTGCGGAAGTTATACAGACCCTGGCGGATATTTTGTTGATGAAGCTGAAGCAGATGAGTTTGACAAAGGTTTTGCACCAAAAGAAAAACTTGTTCTGCCGACACAGATAGGACAGTAAAAACAAAAAAGTCTGAACCATATAGGTTCAGACTTTTTGTTTATCAATTAAAATTTTCTGTCAAAGTTTCTGTACTGCACAGCTTCCAGCATATGCATTTCTTCAATCATCGGGGACTGCTCAAGGTCGGCAATTGTGCGGGCTACCTTTAAAATTTTATCGTAGCTGCGGGCAGAAAGCCCCATGCTCTTGAAAGCTTTTTCCAGCACAGACTGTGCCTTTTGGCTTGTCCGGCACATCTGTTTTATATGTGCCGATGGAATAGTGGCGTTTGAAGTTATGTCTGTGCCTTTAAAGCGTTCTGCCTGCATCTGTCTTGCCACAATCACACGCTGCAGCACATCTGCCGAACATTCGCTTTCATAATCATCACCTGCAAGTTCCTCGTATTTTACACCTGCAACATTTACAAAGATATCAATTCTGTCCATCAGAGGCCCGCTCAGCTTGGATTTGTAACGTTCAATCTGATTGGCACTGCAGGTGCAGGGGTGAAAATCATCGTTAAGATATCCGCAGGGGCAGGGGTTCATGGCACCTACAAGCATAATATTGCTTGGGTAGATATGTGTGCCGTTTGCACGGGCAACAACCACGCGGTTATCTTCCAGCGGTGCGCGCAATGCTTCCAGGGCATCGCGGTGAAATTCCGGCAGTTCGTCAAGAAACAGAACGCCGTTGTGTGCAAGGGAGATTTCTCCCGGTTTTGCCCACGGGCCACCGCCTGTAAGTGCCGCAGTGGAAACGGAATGATGGGGCGAACGGAAAGGCCGCTGCTTTACAAGACCGCTGTTTTTTTCAAGCAGACCTGCCATGGAATATATTTTTGTGGTCTCTATGGCTTCTTCAACGGAAATTGGCGGCATAATGGAAGGCAGACGCTTGGCAAGCATTGATTTGCCGCTGCCCGGAGGGCCGCTCAGGCAGATATTGTGCAGACCGCTTGCTGCAATTTCCAAAGCACGCTTGGCTTCTTCCTGACCTTTTACATCCTTGAAATCAAGGTAGGTTTCGGCAGTGATATCGGGGTGGTATATATGCGGAGAAAGTGAATTTTCATCCTTTAAAAATTTTACAATCTGACTTATGTGTTCAACAGCATATATTTTTACGCCGTCAACAACACTTGCTTCGTTTGCATTTTCAGCAGGCAGAAAAATGTGTGTTATTCCGTTTTCCTTTGCACACAGAGCCATGGACAAAGCACCATTGATTCCGCGCACATATCCGTCAAGGCTTAACTCGCCTGCAAAGGCATAATTACTGCTGATTTTGGGTATTGCACCTGTGCTTTCCAGTATGCCAAGCATAATGGGCACATCATATACCGCACCGCTTTTGCGCACATCGGCAGGGGCAAGATTTACCGTTACACGTGAAGCAGGAAAGGTAAAACTGTTGTTCTTTATTGCCGAGCGCACGCGCTCGCGGGATTCTTTTATGGCACTGTCGGCAAGGCCTACTATATCCATTGCGGGCATACCGTTTGATACGTGTGTTTCCACCGTTACCATGTATCCGTCAATGCCGCTTACACCAAAGCTGAAAAGTTTGCTTAACATTTTTTCACCCCAAGTACATTTGTACAAAAATTTTATACTTTTATCATACAATATTACCTTATTTATTGCAATAAACTTAATTGACAACTTAATTGATAAAGGGTACAATTAAAATGATAAATTATGAAATTTATTAAAAATTTATATATTAAAAAGGAGAACATTATGTACAATCTCGAATACGACAGATGGCTTCATGCAGTAAAAGAAGAAGACCTTCTCAAAGAACTTGAAAGCATCCACGGCAACGATGACGCTATTAAAGACAGATTTTTGCTCAGCCTTGAATTTGGCACAGCAGGTCTGCGCGGCGTTCTTGGTGCAGGCACAAATCGTATGAACGTTTACACAGTTGCAAAAGCAACACAGGGCCTTGCAGAGTTCCTTAAAGCACAGGGCAAAGAAGCTTCTGTTGCAGTTTCCTACGACTCCCGTATCAAGAGTGACGTGTTTGCAAAAATCACAGCAAACGTTCTTGCAGCAAACGGCATCAAAGTTTATCTTTACGATGCACTCAAACCTGTACCAATGCTCTCCTTTGCAACAAGACGCCTTGGCTGTGATGCAGGTGTAATGGTTACAGCAAGCCACAACCCTGCAAAATACAACGGCTACAAAGTATACGGCCCTGACGGATGTCAGATGACAAGCGGCAGCGCAGACAAAGTGCTTGCAGAAATCAACAAGCTTGATATCTTCAAAGATATCAAATACACAGACTTTGATGCAGCTCTTGCGGAAGGCAAAATTGAATACATCAGCAAAGAAATTGAAGAAGAATATTACAACTATGTTCTTGGCTGCATGCTGCGCAAAGATATCTTTACAAAAGAAGACCTTAAAATTGTTTACTCCCCACTCAACGGCAGCGGCAACGTGCCTGTAAGAACAGTTCTCGGCAAAGCAGGCCTGCAGAACATCACAGTGGTTAAAGAACAGGAAATGCCTGACGGCAACTTCCCAACCTGTCCATATCCAAACCCTGAAATCCGCGAAGCTATGCAGCTTGGTCTTGACAGACTTAAAGAACTTGACGGCGATATCCTTATCGCAACAGACCCTGACGCAGACCGTGTTGGTATCGCAGTTAAAGAAAACGACGACTATGTACTTATCACAGGCAACCAGGTGGGTATTCTTCTTACAGACTACATTGCAAAAACAAGAATAGAACTGGGCTGTATGCCTGAAAATCCTGTAATGGTTAAATCCATCGTTTCTTCCAGCCTTGCAGACGAGGTTGCAAAAAGCTATGGTGTGGAAATGAAAAACGTTCTCACAGGCTTTAAATACATCGGCGAACAGATTGCTCTGCTTGAAGCAAAAGGCGAAGAAAACCGCTTTGTTCTTGGCTTTGAAGAAAGCTACGGTTACCTTGTTGGCACACGAGTAAGAGACAAAGACGCTGTTGTTGCAACACTTATGATTGCAGAAATGGCTGCTTACTACAGAAGCATCGGTTCTTCCGTAATTGTTGCCCTCAATGAAATCTATGCAAAATTCGGCTACTTCCTCAACAAAGTGGATTCCTACGAATTTGAAGGCCTTGCAGGTATGGAAACAATGAAAAACATCATGAACGGCCTGCGTGAAAACCCACTTGAAACTCTTGGCGGTATGACAGTTGAAGTAAGAGAAGACTACAACTCCCTTACAAAACTTACAGTTGCAACAGGTGCAACAGAAGAAATTCACCTGCCAAAAGCAAACATTCTTATCTACTGGCTGGCTGGCGGTCATCAGGTTATTGTTCGTCCATCCGGTACAGAACCAAAGGTAAAGGTTTACTACTCCATCAAGGGTAAAGATCTGGAAGAAGCATCTGCAATCAAAGCAAAAATTGATGCAGACATCAAACCAATCCTTAAATAATAAATTTAAAAATATCCTTAAAAACACTTGATTTTTATCATATAGTGTGATAATATATTTGAGTGATTATTCAGATACGGGACGGAAACCCTTATCGACTGAGAGAGGTGAAATCAAAATGAGAGAAAATCTGCATCCAAAATATGAAGAAGCTGTTATCACATGTGCTTGCGGTAACGTAATCAAAACACGTTCTACAAAAGGTAAAATCAGCGTTGACGTTTGCTCCAAATGTCACCCATTCTTTACTGGTAAACAGAAATTGGTTGACGCAGGCGGCCGTGTTGACAGATTCAAAAAGAAATTCAACATTCAGGACTAGTAAAAAGTTGCAGGGCGGTGGTAAAACCGCCCTGTTTTTTTATATCAATTGTTATACTGCATAATTAATGTAAGGATTATATATAAATCATAACTTGATTTACCGAAAGGAAATAAAAGCTATGGCAGACTACAAAACCATAAAAGGCGAGGCTACAGGCACTATATACGAAAAAAAATCCGAGTTTATCGGCTATATTTCCCATGCCAAAACCGAGGCGGAAGCACAGGAATATCTTGCCAAAATCCGCAAAAAACACTATGATGCCCGCCATCACTGTTTTGCATACATTATAAAGGACGAGGGTGTGGTGCGCCAGTCTGATGACGGAGAACCAAGCAAAACCGCAGGTATGCCTATCCTTGAAGTTCTGCGCCACAGCGGAGTGGAAGATGCCATAATTGTTGTAACAAGATATTTCGGCGGCACTTTGCTTGGTACAGGCGGCCTTGTGCGCGCATATACCGAGGGCGCAAAGGCGGCGCTTAATGCTGCAGAAATTTTAACATACAAGCAGTGTGTTGACCTTAATATAACAGTGGATTATTCCCTTTACGATAAAATAACAACACTGTGTCAGAACCGTGGCGGCAAAATTATCGACACACAGTTTACCGACAGTGTAAATATTACCATACGTATGCTCAGCGGTACACAGCAGGAGCTTATAAATGACATTGTTGTACTTACAAAAGGCAAGGAACCGTCTGTAAGTGACGAAATTTATGATATTTTTTAAAAAAATTTCAAAAAAATAAAGGTTTTTTGCAATTTGCCTTGTATAAGATATTATAGGGGGGATATGTATGGAGACAGTACGCGAAAGAATTCTCAGACAGGAACAGCTTATACTCAGCCCTTATGCCCAGTTTGCAAAGGATACCTGGGGCAGAGAATATCCCGAAGAAGAGTGCAGTCTGCGCACCTGCTATCAGAAAGACAGAGACAAAATCATCCACTGCAAAAGCTTCCGCAGACTTAAAAAGAAAACCCAGGTTTTCATATCTCCCGAAGGTGACCATTACCGCACACGTCTGACCCACACACTTGAAGTGGGACAGATTGGCAGAACAATCTGCCGTGCCCTTGCACTCAACGAGGATTTGTGCGAGGCTATTGCAATGGGGCACGATTTGGGCCACACGCCATTTGGTCACGCAGGCGAAAGGGCGCTTAACGAAATAAACCCGGAAGGGTTTTCCCACAGTGCACAAAGCGGCAGAGTGGTAAAATATCTTGAACGGAATCTCAAAGGCCTTAATCTCTGCCGTGAAGTAATAGACGGCATAGAAAACCACACCCGCAGCGGCAACCCTAAAACAAGAGAGGCTGTTGTGCTGCGTTTTGCTGACCGCATAGCATATCTTAACCACGATATAGAAGATGCAATCACAGCAGGCATTATCACCGAGGCCTGCCTGCCAAAAGAATGCACCGATGTTCTGGGGCATACAAAAAGTGAAAGAATAACCACCCTTATCAATTCTCTGGTGGAAAATTCCGCCGAAGAAATAAAAATGGCACCTGAAATCCAGAAGCAGTTTGAAGCATTAAGCGATTTTATGTATGCCGAAGTTTACACTAACCCTGTTGCAAAGGCAGAAGAAAAAAAGGTGGACAAGCTGATAGGCGAACTTTACAAGTACTATATGGCAAACCCAAATAAAATGCCGGAAATGTACCACGTAATAGCAAGGCAGGAAGGTCTTGACAGGGCAGTCACCGACTATATACAGGGAATGAGTGACGACTTTGCATCAGCTGCTTTTGAAAATATATTTATTCCAAAACCCTGGCAGCTTGATAAATAAATCTGTGCAAAAATCTGACATACATCTTATATATAATATTCATCAATAATAATTGTTAGGAAAGGGGGAGTTTTATGGCAATACCTGCCCATTATATACAGGAACTTTTGCAGCGCAACAGCGTCACCGATGTTATCGGCGGCCATGTGCACCTTAAACGTCACGGACGTATATACAAAGGTCTTTGCCCGTTCCATTCCGAAAAAACTCCGTCCTTTACAGTGTACCCCGAAACACAGAGTTATTATTGCTTCGGCTGTGGTGCAGGGGGCGATATAATCAGCTTTACAAAGGAGATAAACGGGCTTACCTATGTGGAAGCTGTCAAAATGCTGGCACAACAAAGCGGTATGCCTCTGCCTGACGAAGACGACAAGCTGTCAAGGCTGAAAAGCCGCATATACGAGATGAACAGGCTTGCGGCAAGATATTTTCACGCTAACCTCAACAGTGAAAAAGGCAAAAAAGCAAGAGTTTATCTGCGCCAGCGCCAGTTAAGTGACAAAACAATAGTAAATTTTGGCCTTGGATATGCCAGTGACGGCTGGCAGGATTTGTCAAACTATCTCAAATCCAAAGGCTACACCGAAGAAGAAATGATTTCTGCCTATCTTGCTGCACGCAGCAGCAAGGGGAATATATATGATATATTCCGTGACAGAATTATCTTTCCTATCATAGACCTGCGGGGCAATGTAATTGCCTTTGGCGGCAGACGTATGGGGGATGAAGGCGGCCCTAAATATCTCAACAGCGGCGATACACCGGTGTTTAAAAATCCAACGGGCTGTTTGCACTCAATCTTGCCAAAAAATCGGGCAAGGAAACCTTTATCCTTGCCGAAGGCTATATGGATGTTATCTCGCTGCATCAGGCGGGTTTCAACAATGCCATAGCAACTCTTGGTACGGCGCTTACATCACAGCAGGCAAAGCTTATTGCCGACTATGCCAAAAACGTGGTAATAGCATACGACTCTGACGAAGCAGGGCAGAAAGCCACCCGCAGAGCAATGGATATTTTCTCCAAAGAGGATGTGGCGGTAAGTGTTCTGCAGATGGACGGCGCAAAGGACCCTGACGAATACATTAAGAAATTTGGCAGAAACAGTTTTGAAAATCTTGTGGACAAGGCCAATACTGCACTGGATTTTGAACTGCAGAAGCTGAAAAATCAGCATAACATAAAAGACACACAGGGGCGCATTGATTATCTGACAAAAGCCTGTGATATACTGGCAAAGATACCAAGCCCTGTACTGCAGGATGTTTACTGCAGCCGTCTTGCAGAAGAAACAGGTGCCGAAAAGGCATCTATAAAACTGCAGCTGGAACAGTCCCGCAACCGCTTTTACCGCAATAACAGCTATAAGCGTAACAGGGAACTGCTCAAGGAAGGTGTTGCGGGCACCACAAAGGTGGACTACCGCCAGCAGGGCAACACCTTGCCAAAGGTTGTGGCACAGCAGAATATAATCGGTATGCTTATCCGCGACAACGAACTGTTTGAAATGGTTGACAGTCAGCTTGACGAAAGTGATTTTACCGACAGCGGTATGCGCAGTGCATATACCGAGTATAAAAAATTAAAGGCGGAAGGTCACGATGTCAGCTATGCACTTCTTTGTCATTATCTTGACGGAGATGTGCGGAAAGAACTGGCAAAAATAAATGCAGGCAAAGCTGATATAATAATCACTGCCGCAGATATGCAGATGCACATAAATAACCTGAAATCTGCCCCTATGGGACAGTTGGAAATAAAATCCGCCAGTGTGGAAGACCTGGCAAAAAGAATAGAAAGCCTTAAAGAGAAAAAGAAATAGTAAAAGGGGATTTATTATAATGACAAAAAACACAGAAAAAAAGATTACAACAATTCAGGAACTGATTGACCTTGGCAAAAAGCAGGGCAAGCTTACAAGTGCTGACATCGACAAATTTCTTGAAGGCGTAAGCTTTGACGTTGAACAGGTAGACAAGCTTTACGAAACACTTGAAACAAATAATATCGACGTTATTGATATTCTGGAAGAAGAGGAAGAAGTTCTTACAGAAAAGAACGTTGAAAAGTTTGAAAAATCCCTCTCTGCAGAAGGTGTTTCCATCGATGACCCTGTAAAAGTTTACCTCAAGGAAATCGGCAGTTTCCCGCTTCTTTCCCTTGAAGAAGAAGTTGAACTTGCAGAAAGAATTCTCAAAGGTGATGATATTGCAAAGAAAAAACTTGCCGAAGCAAACCTTCGTCTTGTTGTTTCCATTGCAAAAAGATATGTAGGCCGCGGCATGCTGTTCCTTGACCTTATTCAGGAAGGCAACCTTGGTCTTATCAAAGCTGTTGAAAAATTTGACCATACAAAAGGCTTCAAATTCTCCACATATGCAACATGGTGGATTCGTCAGGCTATTACACGTGCTATCGCAGACCAGGCAAGAACAATCCGTATCCCTGTTCATATGGTGGAAACAATCAACAAGGTTAAAAAAGTTCAGAGTCAGCTTTTACATAAAAACGGTCAGGAACCATCTGTAGAAGATCTGGCAGAAGAACTGGATATGCCACAGGAAAAAGTGCGCGAAATCCTTAAGGTTGCACAGGAACCTATCAGCCTTGAAAGCCCAATCGGCGAAGAAGAAGACAGCCACCTTGGCGACTTTATCCCTGACAGTGATGCACCTGTGCCTGAAGAAGCAGCAACACATGCTTTGCTTAAAGAACAGCTTGCCGAAGTGCTTGCAACACTTACACCAAGAGAAGCAAAGGTTCTTTCCCTCCGTTTTGGCATTGAAGACGGCAGACCAAGAACATTGGAAGAAGTTGGCAAAGAATTTAATGTTACACGTGAACGTATCAGACAGATTGAAGCAAAAGCTTTGCGCAAACTCCGTCACCCAAGCAGAAATAAAAAACTTAAAGATTTTCTTGACTAATCAGTAAAATCATATGGTTTGTTAAAGGTACAGTATGGAAAAGAAAAACAACAGAGTCAGAATATTGAATGCGGCGTGGAAGCTGTTCAGTGAAAAAGGATATGATGAAACAACAGTTGACGAAATTATAGAGGCAACCGATACATCAAAAGGTACGTTTTATCATTATTTTAACAGCAAGGAAGACCTGCTCAGCCTTTTTTCCTACATATTTGATGAAAGATATGAAGAGCTTTCGCAAAAAATCGATGTGGATATGAACAGCTATGACAAACTGTTTGTGCTTTGCAACGAGTGTTTTTCCACAATAGAAAACGACTATCCGCTGGAACTGGTGGCACGTATGTATTCAGCCCATCTGTTTTCAAAAAATCAGAAACACCTGCTGGATAAAAACCGCACATACTACAAGCTGCTGCGCCGTATAATTACCGAAGGTCAGGAAAGAGGGCATATACGTGATGATATGTCTCCTGCGGAGATTATAAAAATGTATACAATAGCCGAACGCGCGCTTGTGTATGACTGGTGTATCTGCAACGGAGAATATTCCCTTAAGGAATACGGAAGCAGAATGATGCAGATGTATCTTTATAAAATTAAAGAATAAGCTAAAAGTTGATTAAATAAATATGCTGTGCAAGAATAAGTTTTTATAAAAAATATTTTTGCACAGTATTTTTTTTGTTTTTGGCATATGTTAAAAAGATAACAATTGTGACGGGATATAGCAGCATAATACAGCTTAAAACGTGTAAAAGGAATGTAAAATAAAATTTAAAATAATAAAAATATGATTAATTTAATAAAATTTACCGACGAAATGGTTATTATTTTAAATAAAAAATTAATTCAATTAAATATACTAAAGTTTTGGTGAAAATTACCAAAAGTTGTAAACAATTTGACATTTGAATTATGCACTATTATGTGATAAAATATATTCAAAACCAAAAAGGCATATAAAGTTTACATTTTGTGGGATTGCTGGTTGATATATTCTGTTTATTTAATTTTATAAAGTGTATTTGAAATGGTTATTAAAAAACTATTGAAAAAAATGTAAAAACTTGGTTTTTTTAGTGGAAAAGCACAAATATCTTTAATTTTGTGTATATTGACAAATTGAAACGTTTCCAAATGTTTATACTTACAAAAAAAGTGAAATCTGCATAAAAAATATTGCGATTTTCCCGTAAAGTAGTATAATGATAATGTTGAAATTGCGACAAAAATCAATAAAAACTTGGCTAAATTATACAATAGTACATATTTGTGAATTTTGCTGCATTTAAGGCGCATACAGCGTCCGGTATCGTGTATTAACCGTTGGCATACGGTTTTGCAATAAAAAACATAAAAAGAAAGGAATACTCCACCCATGAGAAAGTTATTAGCACTTTTGCTTGCAGGTGCACTTACTCTTAGCTTTGTAGCATGCGGTTCTTCCGAACCAGCTCCAGCTCCAGAAGGCGAAGGCACAGCAGCAACAGAAACAGCAAAATCTCCTGACAACGACATCGTTGTTGCACTTCAGGCAGATACAACAAGCATGGACCCACACGTTGGTAGCAATGGTATCTCCAACCAGATTCTTAACGAAGTTTACGAAACACTTCTTACATTTGACGAAGACACAAATGTAGTTCCACTTCTTGCAAAAGACTGGGAAGTTTCTGAAGACGGCAGAACATACACATTCTACCTCAACGAAGGCATCAAATTCCACGATGGCGAACCATTCAACGCACAGTCCGTTGTTGCAGTTTACGAACGTGGTCTTGCAGATGACAGCCTTACACTCAAAAGAACAATCGGTACAAAAGATGCTCCAGTTTGGGAATCTGTAGAAGCACTTGATGAATACACAGTTGCTATCACATTGGTAGAACCAAACAACACATTCATCAACAAAATCTGCCAGCTCCGTATCGCTTCTCCAAAAGCAATGGCTATGGAAAACGCAACAGACTGGTTTGCTAAAAACTCTGCAGGTACAGGTCCATTCATCTACACAGAACGTGTTGACGGTGGTTACACAAAACTTGTTCGCAACCCTGACTACTGGCAGGCAGGCCCAACTGTAGACAGCCTTACATTTACAGTTGTTCCAGAAGATACATCCCGTATCGCAATGCTCAAAACAGGCGAAGCTGACGTTATCACACCAGTTCCAGTTATGGACGTTGACCAGCTCGAAGGCCAGGACGGCATCGAAACAATAGTTGCACCAGCAACAGTTTACCGTTATGTAACACTTAACACACACTACACACTTGAAGACGGCAGACAGCCATTTGCAGACGTAAGAGTACGTCAGGCTCTCAACTGGGCATTTGACTCTGAAGCATACGCAAAAGTTGTATTCAACGGCTTTGCAAAAGCTCCAACATCTGTATTCTCTGACTCCATCTACTACTTCGCAGAACAGACACCATACACAGCTGACCTTGAAAAAGCAAAACAGCTTATGGAAGAAGCTGGCTACGCAGATGGTTTCCCAGTAGAAATCATTGTTGACAACACAACAATCGAACAGAAAGGTGCTGAATTCGTAAAACAGCAGCTTGCTCAGATCAACGTTGACGTTAAACTCCTTCCAAACGAATCCACAGCTAACGCTGAACTTACATCCGCTCCACTGGAAGAAACAACAGTTCAGATGTGGTATGTAAACTGGTCTTCCGGTTCTTACGAAGCTGACGGTTCTATGAGAAGCATCCTCCACGGTGAAAAATTCCCTCCAAACGGCTACAACACAGCTTTCTGGAACAACGAAGAATTCAACCAGCTTCTTGACGATGCACTCAAAATGTCCGACACAGAAGAAATCGCAGACGCATACGCAAAAGCTCAGGCTATCGCTTGGGAAGAATGTCCATGGATCTTCCTTGGCAACGACCAGAATATCCACGCTCAGAGAAGCTACGTAACTGGTATGCAGTACAAACCAGGCGGCGTAATGGTATTCAGAACAATTGGTCTTGACCACTAATATTTAATTTTTACTATTTCGCAAAGTAAAGAAAAATGAGATAGAAAGGAGTAGTAATTTTACTACTCCTTTTTTCTTAAAATGGAGGTATTTTTAATGGGTCGATATTTTGTCAGACGTATATTGGAAACAATCCCATTGATGCTCATTATTTCTATTTTTGTTTTTATGTTTATTCATCTTTTGCCAGGTGACCCAGCAAAAACTCTTGCCGGCGTTGAGGCAACAGTAGAAGAAGTAGAAGCAATAAGAGAAGAATGGGGCCTCAATGACCCACTTATTGTACAGTATGGTAATTATATGAAAGACCTCTTTAGAGGCGATATGGGCCGCAGCCTTAAATCCAGCACACCGGTTACAGAACTTATTATGTCCCGTTTCCAGTACACAATTCAGCTTGTGTTTGCAGGTGTTCTTTGGGCTCCGGTATTAGGTATTTTTATTGGTGTAATGTGTGCCATCAAGCGCGGCAAGGCATTTGACCTTGGCGGTATGCTTTTTGCAATCGCAGGTCTTTCCGCACCGGGCTTCTGGGTAGGCCTTATGCTTATTCAGGTATTTGCAGTTAACCTTGGCTGGCTGCCATCAGGCGGTCTTGACAGCTGGAGAAGCTTGATTCTGCCTTCGGTTGTTATGGGTCTTGGTATCATGGCAACTCTGGCACGTTACTCACGTTCTTCCATGCTTGAAACACTCAGAGAAGACTATGTGCGTACAGCAAGAGCTAAAGGTCAGAAAGAATCTATAGTTATGTTCCGTCACGCATTTAAAAACTCCCTTATTCAGGTTGTAACTATCCTGGGCCTGCAGATTGGTGGTTTGCTGTCCGGTTCAGTTATCACAGAAACAATCTTCTCCATTCCTGGTATGGGTAGACTTTTGGTTGACTCTATTGCTTACCGTGACTATCCTGCAATTCAGGGCTTGTTGATGATATTCTCACTGCAGTATGTTCTCATCAACCTGTTCGTTGACTTGCTTTACGGCGTAATCAATCCAAAAATCCGTTACGATTAATAGAAGGAGGATATTATGTCAAATAAAGAACAATTACAGAATGAAGAATTGCAGCAGCAGAACGTTAACTTTGAAGAAGAATATATCGACGAAAATGTCGCTTATGTTGCTGACAGTAAATTTAAATCTTTCGTAAAGAAATTTCTTAAAAGAAGAACAGCGGTTGTAGGCTTTGTTATCATCGTGCTTCTGCTTATCCTGGCTATCGTAGGTCCAAGCCTTGCACCATATGATCCTGCAGCTTATAACTATGACAATCTGTTTGCAAAACCAAGTGCAGAACACTGGTTTGGTACAGACCATTACGGCCGTGATATCTTCAGCCGTATCCTTGCAGGTACACCTCTTACTTTGGGTGTTGCTCTTTCCTCCGTTATCGTTGGTACAATCGTAGGCGCAGTTCTCGGCCTTCTTGCAGGCTACTATGGCGGCTGGATTGAAATGCTGGTTATGCGCGGTGCAGACGTTCTCTTTGCATTCCCTGACATTCTTCTTGCCATCGCTATCGTTGCTATCCTTGGCCCTGGTATCGTTAACGTATTTATTGCGGTTGCGGTATTTACCGTTCCAAGTATTGCACGTATGATGCGTTCTGCAACACTTGCAGTTAAAAGCTCTCTCTATGTAGAAGTTGCTCACAGTCTGGGTTGTAAAGATGCACGAATTCTGTTCCTGCATATTTTCCCAGGCACAACACAGACACTTATTGTTAACTTTACAATGAGAATCGGTTCAGCTATTATGGCTGCTTCCTCACTTTCCTTCTTGGGCTTTGGTGCCAACGTTACAGACCCTGAATGGGGCGCAATGCTTTCCCAGGCACGTTCCTACTTCAGTACAGCACCACACATGCTCTATCTCCCAGGTCTTGTAATCTTTATCACCGTTCTTGCATTCAACCTTTTCGGTGACGGTTTGAGAGATACTCTTGACCCAAAAATCAAATAATGTGAAAGGAGTATAAGTATGTCACAAGAAGTATTACTTAAAGTAAAAGATCTGCGTACAGAATTTTTTACAAGCAAAACAAGCAGCGTAACAGCTGTTGCAAATATATCCTTTGATATTTACAAAGGTGAAATTCTGGGCCTTGTTGGTGAGTCAGGCTGCGGTAAATCCGTAACATCTCTCTCCATCATGCAGCTCCTCAAAGATACTCCGGGTAAAATCACAAACGGCGAAGTTATTCTTGACGGTGTAAACCTTGTTACAGCTTCCGACGCAGAAATCCGCGACATCCGTGGCGGCAAAATGTGTATGATTTTCCAGGAACCAATGTCCAGCCTTAACCCTTCCATGCGTATCGACAAACAGATGATAGAAGGCATCCTTCTTCATACAGATATGACAAAGGAACAGGCAAGAGAACATGCAGCAGAAATGCTTAAAAAGGTTGGTATTCCTGACCCACAGCGCGTTCTCAAAAACTATCCTCATCAGCTCTCCGGCGGTATGAGCCAGCGTGTTATGATTGCTATGGCTATGTCCAATGACCCAAAACTTCTCATTGCTGACGAACCTACAACAGCTCTCGACGTTACAATCCAGGCTCAGATTCTTGACTTGATGAAGAAAATTCAGAAAGAAGAACAGTCCAGTATTCTTCTCATCACACACGACTTGGGTGTTGTTGCTGAAATGTGCAGCCGCGTTATCGTTATGTACGCAGGTAAAATCGTTGAAGAAGCACCTGTTGAAATTCTTTTCAACAACCCAACACATCCATATACACAGGGTCTTATTGCTTCTGTTCCAAAACTTGGCTCCGGCGTAAAAGTGCTTCCAAGCATTCCGGGCAGTGTTCCTGACCTTTCTTCCATGCCTGAAGGCTGCCGTTTTGCACCAAGATGTAAATATGCAACAGAAAAATGTAGAACTCAGGAACCACCACTGGCAGTAGTTGGCGAAAACCAGAAATGCCGTTGCTGGCTCAAAATTGAAGAATAAGGGGAGTAGATTATGGAAAAGAATAAAATCCTTTCATTGAAAAATGTTACAAAAACTTTCCCTGTAGGTAAAACACTGTTGGGCAAACCACTCAACTTTGTTCATGCTGTAAACAACGTAAGCTTTGACGTTTACGAAGGCGAAACATTCTCCATCGTTGGTGAATCCGGATGTGGTAAATCCACAACAGGCCGTCTTATCAACCATCTTCTCACACCTGACAGTGGCGAAATCTGGTTCCAGGGCAAAGAAATCTCCAAAATCTCTCAGGACGAAATGCGTCCTATCAGAAGAGATATGCAGATGATTTTCCAGGACCCTGCAGGTTCCCTCAACCCTCGTATGAGAATTTCTGACCTTATCGAAGAACCTCTTCTTATTCATACAGACCTGAACAAAGAAGAAAGAATGAAAATCGTTAACGAACTTCTGGGCATCGTTGGTCTTTCCGCAAAACATGCACAGCGTTATCCACACGAATTTTCCGGCGGTCAGAAACAGCGTGTTGGTATTGCACGTGCTCTTACAGTTAACCCAAAACTTATTATCGCTGACGAACCTATCTCTGCTCTGGACGTTTCCATTCAGGCACAGGTTCTCAACCTCTTGCACAACCTGCAGGAAAAATACAACCTTACTTATGTTTTCATTTCCCACGACCTTTCTGTTGTTGAAATGATTTCTGACAGAATTGCAGTTATGTATCTTGGTTTCGTTGCTGAAACAGCTCCAAAAGAACTGCTTTACGGCAACCCACTCCATCCATACACAGAAGCATTGCTCTCTGCAGTTCCAATTCCTGACCCTGGTCATCAGAAAGACAGAATTATCCTTGAAGGTGATATCCCAAGTACAATCAACCTTCCAAAAGGCTGTCCATTTGCAGCAAGATGCTCCAAATGCAAACCGGAATGTCTTGAAACAAGACCTGAAACAAAAGAAGTTGAACCGGGTCACTTTGTTGCATGCCACCTTTATTAACAGATTTTGCACTTACAGTGCAGCAGTATAAAAGATTTAAATCTGTTTTATATATTTTTATATAATAAAGGGGCTATAAGTATATGATTACTTGGAAAAACGAAATCTTCCTTCCTGCACAGATTAAATTTGTGTGGGAAGGTGATACTGCTTATAAAGCAGCAGGACTTACAGAAGAAAACAAACACCTTTTCGGCGGTGAGCTTTCAAAAATTTTCCCAACTGTAGACGGAAATGTTTTTAAAGTTTATGCAGGTATGGGCAGTCCAGAAAAGCTTGACGGCAGAAAATTTAAAAATGTGGTGGCTAAAGCTGCAAGAACAATCACATCATACAATATCAGCGAATTTTCCGTTGATATTTCAGCTTTAACCAGAGTTTTTGATGAAGATGCTTATTTTGACGTAGTGGCAGGTGTTGAACTTGGCCTTTATACATATCAGGGCATTCATCAGGAAAACCTGCAGAAAGACTATACCGTTGCTGTTATTGATGAAAATCACGACAATAAAGAAGTAACAAAATTTGTTGCAAAAGCAAAAAATATTGCCGATGGTATGATTCTCACACGCGAATGGATTAACACACCGGGCAACTACCTTACACCTGAAATGTTTGCTGCAGACATCACAGAAAAACTTACACCTGCAGGTGTTGAAGTTACTGTGCTTGGCGGCGAACAGCTTAAAGAACTTGGTATGGGTGCACTGCTTGCAGTGGGCAACTCCAGCGATAATAAGCCAAGACTTATTGTTATGAAATATGCAGGCAATAAGTACAGTGATAAGGTTTACGGCTTTGTTGGCAAAGGTGTAACAGTTGATACAGGCGGTTATTCCCTTAAAAATTCCGCAGGTCTTATGTATACAAAAGGCGATATGGGCGGTGCAGCAGCAGTTGCAGGTGCAATTTATGCTATCGCCAAAAATAAACTCAGTGTCAATGTAACTGCAGTTATCCCAGCAGCAGAAAACCGTCTGTCAAACCAGAGCCATATTCCTGGCGACGTAGTTACATCTATGAACGGCAAGACAATCGAAATTCTCAACACAGACGCTGAAGGCAGACTTATCCTTGCCGATGCTATCACTTATGCAGTAAGAGAAGCAAAGGTTACACATCTTGTGGACGTTGCAACCCTCACAGGCGCTGTTGTTGGCGCATTGGGTACTGTGGCAGCAGGCTGTACAACCAACGACGAGGATTATCTGGCAGAATTCTACAATGCGGCAAAACTGGCAGGCGAAAGATACTGGCAGCTGCCGTTGTTTGAAGAATATGAAGAAATGCTTAAAAGTAAAGTGGCAGACCTTAAAAATATGGGCGGTCCAAATGCGGGCACAATCGCTGCAGCTCTTTTCTTAAGAGAATTTGTAGAGGATAAACCTTGGATTCACCTTGATATTGCAGGTACAAGCCAGACCGAAGCACCAAGCAATGATTATCACTGCTTTGGCGGCACAGGTTTTGCAACACCGTCACTCTACTTCCTGGCAAAAAACAATCAGGAATTTATCGAACAATAAGGAGGACATACCAATGAACAAACCATTGATTGAAGCTTGCGTTGACTCTTACCAGTCCTGTATCAATGCAGCAAAAGCAGGCGCAGACAGACTTGAACTTTGTTCCCACCTTGTTATCGGTGGTACAACACCTTCTCCAATCGTTTTCAAACAGGTAGCAAGAGATATCGAAGGTATGGGCGTTAAAATCAACGTTCTTATCCGTCCACGTTTCGGCGACTTCCTTTACACAGAAGACGAAATGGAACTTATGTGTGAAGAAATCAAAATTTTCAGAGATTTAGGGGCAAACGGTGTTGTTATCGGTGCTCTTACTCCTGAAGGCGACCTTGATATCGAAAAAATGAAACGTATGATGGCTTGTGCAGGTGATATGGATGTTACACTTCACCGTGCATTTGACATGACACGTGACCCGCTTAAAACACTTGAAGAAGCAATCGAACTTGGCTGCACAACAATCCTTACTTCCGGTCAGCAGGCAAATGTTGTTTTGGGCAAAGACTGTCTCAAAGAAGTATACGAAAAAGCAGCAGGCAGAATTGATATCATGGCTGGCTGCGGTGTTAAAAAATGGAACATTCAGGAAATCCATGACCACACAGGTATCAAAGTATTCCATACAACAGGCCGCAAAGGCGCTCTTGACAGCGGTATGAAATACAGAAAAGAAACTGTTGCTATGGGCCTGCCAACACTTTCCGAATACGAAATCTGGCAGACAGATGAACAGGAATTCAGAGAATGTGCAGAAATTGTTCATTCTTTTGAATAATACTATATGAAAAACAGTCAGCGAATAAGTTTCTGACAAAATGATATTGAAAAGACAAGTTCGCTGTACGGACTTGTCTTTTTGATGTAATAACCTTATTTAAAGAAAGGTATAATAATGATTTTTTCACAGAATGTAATAAAATCAACAGAAGAAAAATTTAATGCCCTGCTTGCAAAAGCAGGCACAAAACAGCAGGAAATAGCTGCAAAACTGGCTGAAACAGAAAAATCCCTTGGCGAAGATGTTGCATTTGCAGCAAAATGGATTTACGCAAACAGCCCTATGAGTGATATTGCAAACTATGATTTCGAGCTGTTTAAAAACACAGCAGAACACGGCGTATATCTGCGCAAGAATTCTCCTTTTGCAAAAGACCTGCCGGAAGATATTTTCCTCAACTATGTTCTGCACATCCGTGTAAACGAAGAAGACCTTTGCGACTGCCGTCAGCTTTTCTACGGCATTCTTAAAGACCGTGTTGAACACCTCTCCATGCACGATGCAATTATCGAAACAAACTACTGGAATGCTGAAAACGTAATGTATCAGCTTACAGATATCCGAACAATTTCTGCACTTGGTGCATACTACTCCGCATATGGCCGCTGTGGTGAAGAATCCAACTTCGGTGTAAACGTATACCGTGCAATCGGTGTTCCTTGCCGTCAGATTTATACACCGCGCTGGGCACACTGCGATGACAACCACGCATGGGTAGAAGTTTACTGTGACGGCAAATGGTATTTCCTTGGTGCCTGCGAACCTGAAGAAGTGCTTAACAAGGGCTGGTTTACAAATGCTTCCAGCCGTGCAATGCTTATCCACAGCCGCTGCTTTGGTGATATAACAAACGAAGAAGTTATCTCCAAGGTTGGTATGGCAACATTCCTTAACAACCTCAAACTCTATGCTGTTACAAAACGTGTTACAGTTAAGGTTGTGGACGAAAACGGCGCACCGGTTGAAGATGCACAGGTAAGCTTTGGCATCCTCAACTATTCAAACATCTTTAACAGTGCTGTGCTCAAAACAGATGCTAACGGCGAAGCAGGCCTTACCTGCGGTCTTGGCAGCCTGAATATCCACGTTAAAAAAGGCGATATCTACTGCGAAAAAATGGTGTTTACACCGGATGTTGATACAGTTGAAATTGTGCTTAAAAAGGACGAAATCGAATATGACAAATGGATTGATTTTGTTTCCGTTGCACCAAAAGACCAGATTGTAAACGGTGCAAAACCAACAGAAGAACAGAAAATCCTTTGTCAGAAAAAGACGGATGCAGCAAATGCAAAACGTGAACAGCGTGTTGCAGATATGTTCGACGAAGCTGCAGCAAGAGCAGTTGTTGAAAAGTACGGCTATGGCGAAGAAATTTACAATATTCTGTTTGAAAGCCGCAGCAATGTGAACAGCCTTATTGAATTTTTAAGTGATGAAGAATTCACAGCTGACGAAAAAGAAAAACTGCTGCTTACACTTTCACGCAAGGACCGTCGTGATGTAGACACAGATATTCTCCGTGAAGCACTTGCGCTTACAAAAGAGTACAGATGCGAAGACGAAGATATGTTCTACAAATATATTGTTTGCCCACGCGCTCATTTTGAACCGCTTACAAAATACAGACAGTTTATCCTTGATTTCTTTACAGAAGAACAGAAAGCTGCATTCCGTGCAGAGCCTGCTTCTGTATGGACATATATCAACGATAATATCGGTTTTGATCCTGATATTGAATATGGTCAGATTATGACTTTGCCGATGGGTGCACTTACAGTTAAAAATGCTTCTCTGCTTTCCAAACGTATTCTCTTTGTAGCAATCTGCAGAACATTGGGCATCATCTCCCGTATGAACCCTCTGTCACAGCTTGCCGAATACTACACAGACGGCGCATTTGTAACAGTTGAAAAGGTGGAAAAAGGCAACTGCACAATTGTATTTGAAAAAGAAGATGACGAAACCTGGATTTACTATCCTGATTTCTCCATCGGTCAGCTTGTTGACGGTGTTTATCAGACACTGGAACTGTCTGAAGAAAGCTGGAACGGCAATACACTTACAATCACTGTTACAAGCGGTGACTACCGTGTAATCACCGACAACCGCCTGCCAAACGGCAACCTGTTTGCAAGCAAATATCATTTTGCAATCAAAGACGGCGAAACAAAGCATCTCAAACTGCGCAAATATCAGGCAAACCTTGCCGAAATGCTGGATAACTTTGACCTTGATGAGTTTAAAGTGTACGACGAAAACGGCAATGCTGTGCTTGGCAGTGAAATTACAAAGAACAAGGCAGTGCTTATGTGGATGGAAGAAGGCCGTGAGCCTACAGAACATCTTATGAACGAAATGCTTGACCAGACAGAAGATTTCCAGAATCTCTCTGCAGATATCGTGGTGATTATCCGCGACAAATCTGCTTTGGAAAATGCAAAACTTCAGCTTGTTCTCAAAACATTCCCTCGCATCAAGGTTTACTACGACAGCTTTGTGCCAAACGTAGAAACCGTTGCAAGAAGAATGTATGTTGACCCTGAAAAACTGCCTTTGGTTGTTGTTACAACAAAACAGCTTAATGCAGTTTATGCCTGCAGCGGCTACAATGTAGGCAGCGGCGATATGATTGTAAAAATCTGCAACAACTTTTAATTAAATAATCAAATTAAAAACTCCGTATTGTTAAAATACGGAGTTTTTGTTGTTTACAGCAGATTTGTGTGCTATGATATTATCACATAAAATTTAGATGCTATAATTTAATTTTAAGAGGAATTTATGCTTTTACAGATAATACTTTTCCTTGCGGTATTTGCCATAATGCCTTTGTGGAAAAAAGCAAAAATCAATTTTTCATGGTCACTTATTATAAGTGCACTGCTTATCAGTGTGGTTTTTACAATAAGTCCACAGCAGATTGTGCAGAACTTTGCCGATGTGTTTTTAAAACCGTCACTGTTTAAAAATGTTATCATTGTTGTGCTTATCGGTGCCCTTGGGGTGCTTATGAAAAAGTATAACTACCTTGGCAATGTAAACGATGCCATACTGCATATGCTTTCCAGCAAAAAGACGGTTATGCACGTTCTGCCTGCGGTTATCGGTTTACTGTCGGTTCCGGGCGGGGCACAGCTCTCTGCACCGTTTGTAAACGAGATAGGGGAGGATTTGGGCGTAAAAGCGGAACTTCGTGCGGTTTTGAACCTTACTTGCCGCCATATTGCACTTATGCTTGTGCCAACCAGCAATGCGCTGCTGGTCATAAAAGCCACTGTGCCAGAAATTGATATTTATTTTCTTATACTTCTTGACCTTGGCTTTGTTATACTTATGCAGACAATGTGCTGGCTGTTCTACACCCGCAGAGTGCCTGATGTAAAAATTGTACTGGATGCAAAAGCACTGCCAGGTTATATAAAACAGCTGCTTGTTTATCTGTCGCCCATTTATATGATTTTAATACTCAACGGCATTTTAAAAATTGATATGCTGCTTTGTGTGCTGTTCAGCTTTGTTATTATATTTGCAATAAGCGGCAGAGCTGATGCAAAGGATTATATTACAAGCTTTGCAAAGGGAATAAAATTCAATACATTTGTTATGATGGTTGGTCTGTTTTTTATTCAGAATACCATCAAGTCGGCAGACAGCCTTATAAACGGTTTTTCAGCAGTTTTTGCAGGAAGCCAGGGAATAGTGCTTGCACTTGCAATCTTTGTATTTGCAGTGATAATTTCCGTTACAACCGGTTTGAGCTACACTGCTATGGGCATTATTATGCCAATGCTTATGGCACTTAACCTTTCACTTACACAGATAACAATTTTTGGCTTTTTTGTTTTTGCAAGCAGTTTCTGCGGTTATTTCTTTTCACCGCTGCACCTGTGTCAGCTGCTTACCATACAAACCATGGGCTGCAGCCCGAAATCTGTATATAAGGAATATGCAAAGCTTATGCCTTGTCTTGTGTTGTTTGCTTTTGGTTTGTTCTTTATATATCAGTCAGTTTTGCTGTAATAAAAAACTCGGTATCATCCAGATACCGAGTAATTTTTTATCTTAAATTTTTGAATTTTTCATTTCTGCCAAATACACAGTAGATAAGCACTGCACTAAGCAGATAAAGCACAACTGTTATGTAGTACGGTGCATTGTAGCTTACAGCCATCATAATTATGCCGCCTGCCTGTGTGCCCAGGGCACGCAGCAGATTGTCGCAAAGTGTAAATATACTGCTCATAACAGTGCGGTGCTTTTCTTCCACCAGGTCCATGGCCATGCTCTGCAGAACAGGGTTTGCCATATTCATCAGGGAATTGCGGAAGAAAAAGCTTATCGCCATTATAACAGCACCCTGCGGGAAAGATATAGAGATAAGGAACGGAATGCTCATAAGCTGGCAGATAAGCACAAATTTAACCCTGCCAAGACGGCGGCTGAGTATTGGTGTAAGCAAACCGCCAAGCACGGTGCCAAACTGTGCAAAAGCCATAATTGTGCCAACAACGCTGTCGGTTGTGTTAAGGCTGTGTTTTATATAAACACTGAAAAACGGAACAATCAGCCCTGCACCAAGCCCTATAAGTGCGGTTTTAACCATATACAGCATACTGTCACGGTTAAGAAATGCAAAATAATCTTTAATTTTATTGCCTTTGCGGCTGTTGGTAAGTTCAAGGTCAAATTCGATTTTTGAAAGGGTTACAAGGTTTATCACAAGCAGGATAAAGCTGACATTAAGCACCATTTTGCTGCCGAAAACCGTGCCGCCAAAACCTGCAAAAATATCGGAGAAGATACCAAACAGAAAACTGCCGCTGAACATTGCAATATTGCTCAAAACAAAGCTGGCAGAGAAAACCGCAACAACATTTCTGTCGTCGCTGTGACTTTTGTAAAACGGAGCCTGTACAACAGCAAATATTGCCTGACATACGCCAAAAAAGAAAGAGGCAATCTGCATTACAGGCATAACTGTAATGTTTGTGAAAGTAAGCCCACACATTATCATGGTGGAAAAGGATACATAGAGCGAACGTTTTGTACCAAAGGTCTGAACAAGCAGAATAGCAAAAAATGCGCCTATACTGTTGCCAAAGGTTCTTATGGACAAAAGATTGCCGATAGCAAATTCGCTTAAGCCAATATTGGTGTAATAAATGCCAAGCATAACACTCAAAGCACTCATCACAAGGCCGTTTATAAAGATACAAAGCATAAATCGCTGCACATTTTTGCCGGCGTAATGCAGTGTATCAAAAAATTCTGTAAAGATGCTCAAAATATCACCTTGTTTTCTGTAGTATTAAATATGTTTCTATAACAGATTTTAGCACTAAGCATATTTGCGGTCAATAAAACTGCACAGAAAATATGTTAAAAATCAGTCGAATTATTTGTGCAATAATTCACAGCAGGTTTGTTGACAAACAATCGATTGTATGCGACACTTTAAGTAGTATTTAAATTACTTTTACAGTAAAAGAGGTATTGTTTATGAAAAGAGTTTTAGTTGCAGCAATGCATCACGAATCCAACTCCTTCAACCCTATCGTTGCAGGCGAAAAGGATTTTATGGTTATGCGCGGAGCAGAATTTTTTGAGAACTTCCGTCCAAACGATTCTCTCAGCGGTGTGTGTCAGACACTTATGGCAGCAGGCTACGAGGTTGTGCCAACTGTTTCTGCCCGTGCAGTGCCAAACGGCGAGGTGGATTATGACTTCTATATGGGTATCAAAAAAGAAATAATCGAAATGGCAAAGGCAGCAAATGCCGAAAAACCACTTGATGCAATCACACTTTCTCTCCACGGCTCAATGCGTGTTAACGGTCTGGGCGAAGCAGAAGGCTATTTCCTTGAAGAACTGCGTCAGCTGTTCCCTAATATCCCAATTTTTGCATCCCTTGATATGCACACAACAATGACTGACCGTATGCACAACAACTGCAACGGCTTTGTAGGCTATAAATGTGCACCGCATACCGACTGTTACGAAACAGGTGAACACGCGGCAAAACTTACAATAGCAGCCCTCGAACGCGGTGTACAGGCAAAATCTGCATGGGTGCGCGTGCCTATCATTATTGCAGGCGAACAGTCTTCCACTGTTGTTGAGCCTATGATTACCATTATCAACGAATTCCGTGAAACCGAAAAGAAACCTGGCGTGCTGGCGGCTTCTCACCTTATGGGCTTCCCATGGGCAGACAACGAAGACAGCTCCATGGCTATTTATGTAGTTGCCGAAACTCAGGAAATTGCCGATGCCGAAGCACTTCGCCTTGCTGAATATGTATGGAGCAAAAGATACGAATTCTGTTTCCAGACAGAAACCTACAGCGAAGCCGAAACCCTTGATGTTGCTTTTGAAGCGATTAAAAACGGCGAAACTCCTGTGTATATTTCCGACTCAGGCGATAACCCTACAGCAGGTTCTTCTTCCGACTGCACAGGCTTTTTAAAACGCATTATGGAAGATGAAAGAACAGCTTCCCTCAAAGCACCTGTGCTTTACGGCGGCATTTATGACCCTGTTGCAACAAAAGAATGCGAAGGCAAGGTTGGGCAGGAAATCACACTTACATTCGGTGCCAAGTTCGACAGCAAAACAACAAGCCCTGTTACTGCAGCAGGTGTGGTTAAACAGTATGTAAAAGACTGGTCCTCTTTTGGCAAAATGAAAAGTGATATTGCAGTGTTCAATACACACGGCGTAGATGTAATTATTGCAGAAAAGCATATAGGTTATGCAACAAGCCATCTCTATCTTGACCTTGGCTATGACCCAAATCAGCTGGATATGGTTGTGTGCAAGCTTGGTTATCTTGGTGACCATCACGAATCCTTTGCAAAACGTGCAATTATGGCGCTTACAAAAGGCAGCACAAACGAAGACCTTAAAACTTTGCCGTATACAAAAGTGCCAAGACCTTTGTTCCCGCTGGATGACAACTTTGAATTTGATGCAAAAGCAAATCTTAAATAGCACAGAAATACCCTTCCAAAAAAGAAGGGTATTTTGCATATATGTCTGTTTTTAACTGTGATTATATGGTAAAATAAAAACAAATGCTATTAGGTGGTGTAGATATGTTAAAGGTTGTAATTATCGGTCCGGGCAATATTGCCCATACATATATGCAGGCACTTGCGGACAGTAAAAAGGTGAATATAACCGCAGTTCTTGGCAGAAGGATAGAAACAGCAAAACCATTTGCAGAAAAATACGGTATAAATTTTTACACAGATTCAGATGCAATGTATTCTGCCGAAAAGCCTGATGCAGTGCTTATCTGTACACCAACATTTACCCACGAAGAAATGGTAAATAAAGCCATAGAAAACAACGTACACATAATGTGTGAAAAGCCATTTGTGCTTGATGAGGCAAAAGCACAGCAGCTTTTTGATAAAGCAGGCGCAAACAATGTGCGGATTATGGTTATGCAGGTGGTGCGCTTCTGGCCGCAGTATGTCCACATTAAAAAGCTCATAGACAGCGGTAAACTGGGAGAAATAAAAAATGTTTACCTTAACCGACTGTCAGCACACCCTGACTGGTGTACCTGGCATAAAGACGTGCAAAAATCCGGAGGCGGACTTTATGATTTGCACATCCACGATATCGACTGGCTTCATTACGTTTTCGGAAGGGTGGACAGTGTTTATGCAACGGGCAGCCAAACCGAAAGCGGCTGCTGGAACAATGTGTCCACAATACTCAATTTTTCAAGCGGTATTTCTGCTGTTGCAGAAGGCTTTATGGATATAACAGGAGACTGGGATTTTTCGACAAATGTGCGCATAAATGGCAGCAGTGCGGCTATTGAATATTTGAATAAAAAGGTGTATAATAGCAAAGTTGACAAAATTAATATAAATAATTTGGTTATTTATCACAAAAATACAACTGCGGAATATTTAACAGAAGATGGATACAATCCTTATAAAATGCAGACAGAATATTTTGCAGACTGTGTGGCAGAAAACAGACAACTTAAAATCGTCCCCGAAAAAGACATAGTTTACGTCCTTAAAATACTCAAAGCGATAGAAAAATCGTTGCGTACAAATCTTGTGCAGTTTGTAGATGAATAACCCCGAAAGGAATGCTATGCTTAAATCATTTGTAAAATCAAATAAAATCACCTTTAAAGAACTGTATACTATATTTTTTGCCATAACACTTATGGCGGTGTGCACATACTTTTTAAATATTCCAAACAGTTTTTGTTTTGGCGGTATCAGCGGTCTGTGTATTGCAATCAGCGGTGCAATCGGCTTTGGTTCTCCTGCAACACTTTCTTCTGTTATCAACGTTATTCTGCTTTTTGTGGGTTTCATCTTTCTTGGCAAAAGTTTTGGGCTTAAAACCACAATAGCAACACTTATTCTTTCGGCAGAACTTGCGCTTTTTGAAAAATTTATCCCTATGGCACACACACTTTCCACCGAGCCGCTTATGGAGATGATTTTCAGTGTTGTGCTTCACGCAATTGCAGCGGCGGTGCTGTTCAATGTTCAGGCTTCTTCCGGCGGTTCTGACATTATTGCTATGATTATCAAAAAGTATACATCGGTCAAGGATATCGGCAAAGCACTTATGATTTGCGACTCAATTGTTGTTATCTCTTGCTATTTTATCTTTGGCATGGAAGCAGGTATGTTCTCCACAATGGGCATGTTTATCAAAGTGTTTATGATTGACTCTGTTATGGAAAACTTTAATCTCTGCAAGTATTTTACAATTATTACAACAAAACCTGCAGAAATTGCAGAATATATTTCCACCGAGCTTAAACGCGGTTCCACACAGATGGAAGCAAAAGGCTCTTTTACAGACCAGGGCAAAACAGTTATCTTTACTGTGCTTGGTAAACGTCAGGCAATCAAGTTGCAGACAATGGTTAAAACTATCGACCCAAATGCCTTTACTATGATTACAAATACAAGCGAAGTAATGGGCAAGGGTTTCCGCGATATACTGTAAACAATATACACTACAACACAATAATTTTACGGAGGGGTACTTATGGTTATCCGCAAAGCAAAGAAAAGCGATATCGAGGCAGTGGCAAAAATCTATGACGAAATTCATACAGAAATAGAAAAAGGCAATCTTTATACAGGCTGGGTAAGAAAAATTTACCCGTTAAAATCCACAGCTCAAAATGCTTTTGACAAAAACTGGCTGTTTGTTGCAGAAGAGGATGGCAAAATTGTTTCTGCTGCGATAATCAATCAGTATCAGGGTCCTATCTACGAGGAGGCAACCTGGGAATTTGATGCAGAGGAACACGAGGTTATGGTGCTGCACACACTGGTGGTAAGTCCGTCCTGCTGCAAAAAAGGTATCGGCACAAAAATGGTGGCATTTTACGAGCAGTATGCAAGAGACAATAACTGTATGGAACTGCGTATGGACACAAATGAAAAAAACACTGTGGCCCGTAAGCTTTATAAAAAACTGGGCTATAAAGAGGTTTCAATAGTGCCCTGTGTGTTCAACGGAATACCCGGTGTTAATCTGGTGTGTCTGGAAAAAAGATTATAATATATGCAAAACAGATATTTTGTATAGCTGCAGAATATCTGTTTTTGTTTCTGCACATAAATATTCTTATAAAAAACAGGAGATGGTGTTAACCATCTCCTGTTTTGTTATGTAACTTAAACTTTATTTAAGTTCGTCAATCATATCATCGAGGATTTCGCAAACATCTGCACAGTATTTAGGGCAGTTTTTGATAACGCCTGCAAGACCGTTTTCCATAATTTTTGCTGCTTCTTCAGGTACTGCAAAGCTTAAACCGCCAAGCAGTTCTTTACATACGATGCTGCCGTTCTTTTCGATAAAACGTGCTTCAAGTTCGTTTACTTTGCTGATAAGGATAGCATTTTGTTCTGCACTGTTTGGTTCGCAGTAGCCATATTTAAGACCAAGAGATGCAACACCTGCACTTACAGCACCGCAAACATCGCCGTGGAAGCAACCGCCGCCAAGGCCGCCTGTCATTTTAAGAGCCTGCTTTTTGTCCATGCCAAGAGCTTCAGCTGTGTGCCACATTACGCACTGTGAACAATGAAAACCCTGTCCCAAAATTTCTGCTGCTTTTTCAACTGTCATTTTTTCTGCCATAATTGTTTCCTCCATATAGATTTATTTTTTACCGGGTGTATCTGTGCCGGTTAATTACTACATTATATATGCCGAAATCAAATTATATTATTTGAAATTGTATTTATCCATAATTGGTGTACGGCCAAGTTTTTTATCGTTAAAGTATTCGTAAAGGCTTATGCCAAGGAAAGAACCGCTGATGTTTGTAACATTTGTATAGCCATAGCTCTGCAGACGGCAAACTGCATAGTAGCTTCTCTGACTGGAGCGGCAGTGGAGATATACAGGCACGTCTTTTGGAATTTCGTGCATTCTTTCTTCCAGCTGGCTTAACGGAATGTTGTGTGCACCATTAAGATGACCTGCAGCATATTCGTTTTCTTCACGTACGTCAACAATGTATGCACCGCTTTCAACAAGGCTGCGAACCTGGTCAACGTGAACCTGTTTAAATCTGCCGTAAAGCACGTTAAGGCCAACTGTTGCAGCAAAGTTTACAATGTCTTTTGCTGTGCCGAAAACAGGGCTGTAGCAAAGTTCAAGTTCTTTAAGGTCTTCAAGTGTTGCACCCATTGTAATCATAGCAGCAATAACGTCAACACGTTTGTCTGTGTTGCCCATACCGATTGCCTGTGCACCGAGAATGCGGCCTGTAGGCACTTCAAATACAAGTTTGAACACCATATAATGTGCGCCTGGCATAAGACCAACCTTGTCGTTTGGCAGCACCATTACGCTGTCACAGTTAAAGCCTGCAGCCTTTGCAGCTTTTTCATTAAGACCTGTGGATGCAGCATTCTGGCCGAATACACGGATGCAGGAAGAACCGATATAGCCTTTGTTGTTGTGGTGCAGGCCGTACATATGGTCTGCAGCTGCTCTTGCCTGACGCTGTGCAGGGCCTGCAAGAGCAAGTCTGCCAGGTTTGTGTGTCATAGCGTTGAAAATTTCGATAGCATCGCCAACTGCGTAGATATCAGGGTCACTTGTCTGATAGTGATGGTTTACCTTGATGCCTCTTGTTTCGCCAATTTCAAGACCTGCTTTTACTGCAAGTGTTGTTTCAGGTGCAACACCGATTGCCATAACAACAGCATCAGCTTTAACAGTAAATTCTTCGCCGTCTTTAACAGCCTTTACAAAACCGTCTTCAATAGCTGTAAGTGTGCTGGAAAGATAAAGTTCTACGCCGTTGTCATCAAGTTCCTTGTGGAGAATCTGCACCATATCATAGTCAAACGGTGCCATAATCTGATTTGCACCTTCTATAAGGCTTACGTTTTTGCCTGCTTCTTTAAGGTTTTCTGCAACTTCAACGCCTATAAAGCCGCCGCCTACAACAACAACGTTTTCGGTTTCAGGCTTGTCCATATATGCTTTGATAGCACGGATATCGGTTACATTTCTTACTGCGAAAACGTTTGGTCTGTCAATGCCTGCAATGCTTTTTGGCATAATTGGGTTTGCACCCGGTGCAAGCACAAGTTTATCGTAACATTCTTCATAAATTTCGCCTGTAAGCAGGTTTTTAACAACAACCTTTTTTTCGTCACGTTTGATATCGATAACTTCGCTGTTTGTTCTTGCATCAATATTGTGCTGCTTTTTGAACTTTTCTGGGCTCATAAGCACAAGGGCATCACTGCTTGCAACTGTGCCGCTGAGATGATAAGGCAGGCAGCAGTTGGAGAAAGAAACATGTTCGCCTCTTTCAAACATAACAATTTCTGCATAAGCATCAAGTCTTCTTACGCGGGCAGCAGCGGAAGCACCGCCGGCAACACCGCCTACTACAACAAGCTTCATAGGTTTTACCTCCGTTTACAGCACATACAGATATGCGCATATTGTTTTAATACTTAATTATTAACTATCTTAACTGTATATATTTTAATATAAATTGTCTGTGTTTACAATACAATCGTAACAAAAAAATATGTATTTTTTGTTAATATAATCATATTTGTCGAAAGTGATAAAAAACGTCATATAAAATTGTATAACATTGATTAATAAATAACAAAACACAAAACCACGCTTTGTAAAAAGCGTGGTTTTGCAAAAGGTATAGGTATGTAACTGATATAAATCAATTATTTGTCGCTTCTGATTTTAGCCTGTGCAGCTGCAAGACGAGCAATTGGCACACGGAATGGGGAACAGGATACATACTGGAGACCTGCGTTCTGGAAGAACTGAATAGAGTTAGGGTCACCGCCGTGTTCACCGCAAACACCAAGTTTGATGTCCGGTTTTGTGCATTTAGCCCAGCCACAAGCCATTTTGATAAGTTTACCAACGCCAGCCTGGTCAAGTTTAGCTGTTGGGTCGCTTTCAAAGATACGGTTTTTGTAGTAATCGTCAAGAATCTGACCTGCGTCGTCACGGGACAGGCCGTAGGTTGTCTGTGTAAGGTCGTTTGTACCAAAGCTGAAGAAGTCAGAGTATTTGCTGATTACGTCAATTGTCAAAGCAGCACGTGGAATTTCTACCATTGCACCAACTTTGTATTCGATTTCTTCGCCATACTGTTCCATAACCTGTTTAGCTGTTGTATCAACAATGTTTTTAACAAACTTAAGTTCAGCAGCGTCACAAACCAGTGGAATCATAATTTCAGGCACAACTGTTTTGCCTTCGTGTTTTACTGTAATAGCAGCCTGCATAACAGCTTTTGTCTGCATCTGTGCAATTTCAGGGTAAGAGATTGCAAGACGGCAGCCGCGGTGACCAAGCATTGGGTTTGCTTCGTGCAGGTGTTTTACTGCAGATTTAAGTTCTGTAAAGCTCATACCCATTTCGTATGCTGTTACAGCAACTTCGTCATCACCGTGTGGTACAAATTCGTGAAGTGGTGGGTCAAGGAAACGGATTGTAACAGGCAGACCGTCCATTTCTCTGAAGATGCCTTCAAAGTCTTCCTGCTGCATTGGAAGCAGTTTGTTAAGAGCGATAACTCTGTCTGTTTTGCTCTTTGCAAGAATCATCTGACGCATTGCAAGAATTCTGTTCTTTTCAAAGAACATATGTTCTGTACGGCAGAGACCAATGCCTTCTGCACCAAAGAGGCGTGCCTGACGTGCATCTTTAGGGTTGTCAGCGTTTGTTCTGATTTTAAGGCTTCTGATTTCGTCAGCCCACTGCATAAATGTAGCAAAGTCGCCGCTGAGTGTAGCTTCGATTGTTGGCAGTTTTGTCAGGTAAACTTTACCTGTGGAACCGTCGATGGAGATAAAGTCGCCTTCTTTAACAGCGATGTCTTTAAAGTAAGCAATCTTGTTGTCCATATCAACACGCAGGTCGTGACAGCCGGATACACAGCAACGGCCCATACCACGTGCAACAACGGCTGCGTGGCTTGTCATACCGCCGCGAGCAGTAAGGATACCCTGAGAGATAGCCATACCTTCGATGTCTTCCGGGGATGTTTCAACACGAACAAGGATAACAGGTTCGTTACGGTTTTTAGCAGCTTCCTTTGCATCTTCTGCATTGAAGTATACACGGCCTGCTGCTGCACCAGGAGAAGCCGGCAAGCCTTTTGTTACAGCTGTTGCTTCTGCAAGTGCTGCAGGTGCA
>JAFSAW010000051.1 GCA_017442085.1 Oscillospiraceae bacterium
AGGTATTGAAGTAAATATGCCTGTGTTTGACCTTCTGCTGCCTGTGGGTATTTCCTTTTACACCTTTCAGGCTCTTGGTTATGCAATCGATGTTTATCTTGGCAATGTCAAGCGCGAAAAAAGTTTTGTCACATATGCTTTGTTTGTTTCCTTTTTCCCGCAGCTTGTTGCAGGGCCTATTGAACGCAGCAAAAACCTTTTGCCGCAGTTCAGGGAAAACCACAAATTTGAATATAACCGTGTGAGAGAAGGCCTTGTGCTTATGGCGTGGGGATTTTTCAAAAAAATGGTTATTGCCGACGGTGTTGCAACCTTTGTAACATTGGTGTACACAACACCTACAAACTATACAGGTCTGCAGATGATAATTGCCACTGTGCTGTTCTCATTCCAGGTTTACTGTGACTTTGCAGGGTATTCCGACATTGCCATTGGCTGTGCAAAGGTGCTTGGTTTCAAACTTATGCGCAACTTTAACAAACCTTATTTCTCAACATCCTTCAGCCAGTTCTGGTCAAGATGGCATATCAGTCTTTCCACATGGTTCCAGGACTATATATTTATGCCGTTTGTGTGGACAAACCCGTTGCGCCGCTTTGGTTTTACAAATCCCCCTGTTATCGCAGGCGTGTGGATTGTGTTCCTTGTGAGCGGTCTGTGGCACGGCAGTGCCTGGACATTTGTTATATGGGGTGTGCTGCATGCAGTATTCCGCACCATTGAAGAACTTATGCGCCGTTACTACAAAAAACCTGACAAGCACCCAAAACCACTCAAATACTGGGGCAAGGTGCTGTGGGTTTTTGCATGGGTAACCTTCAGCTACATTTTCTTCCGTGCCAATACAATTGCTGATGCAACATATATTGCCACACATCTGTTCAGCGATATCGGACAGTGGTTTACAGGCGGATATTTTGTAAGTCAGCTGGAAGGGCTCACCTTCTTTACCAATAAAGGTATTGCACTTGTTGGCAGCATTGTATTTATGCTGGCGGCAGAACTGTGGGAAGGCAAAGGCGAGCTGAGCCAGAAAATCTGCAAGCAGAAAGCACCAATCCGCTGGATTTTCTACTACGCAGTTATTCTTTTAATTTTATTCTACGGCAACTTTGGCAAAAGTCCGTTTGTATACTTTGACTTTTAGGGAGGGTTGTTATGAAAAGTTTAAAAGATTTGTTAAAACTCTCCGCAAAGCTGCTTATATTTGTTCCTATTTTTGCATTTATGGTTTTCTGCAACTATCGCATTGACCCGTCAGGATTGTTTTTCGGGGCAGGCTTTGAACGTATTGCCAGCGAATATATGCTGGAAGGCAATGCTATAAAAGGCTATGAACGCCTTGACGGCAGAAAACTGAACGAAGTTTATGCAAAAAATGTTCCATATGCTCCACAGGTAATTGTAAACGGCTCCAGCCGCAGTATGACAATAACAAGTGATATCCTTTGTCCCGGCAAGACTTTTTACAACGCGGGCAATGTAGGTGCTGACAGATACGACTTTTTTACCTCCTATTACATATTTGCAAAGGAAGGTAAAGAACCGGAAACAATGGTTTTAAGCCTTGATGCCTGGCTGTTCAACTCCAGCGAAGAAGCCATTGACAAAAGAAGTGACAAACAGCTGTACTATCAGTTTATGAACGAAGAACTCGGTTTTAGTGAATACACTTATACCACAGATGATGCTACCGACAAAGAAAAACACAAGGCTTTGGTTTCTCCAAGCTATTTTCAGGCAGCTATAAAATATTATCTGCGTGATACTTCCGGTGAAATAATGCCGGAAGTTGTTGACGGTGATCTTTACAGTCAGAATGAGGTTGTAAAATGTTCTGACGGTTCCATTGTATATGACGTTGCATACCGAAACAGAACTGTTGACCAGATAAATCAGTCACTGATTGAAGAAACCTATGTTGGTGCTCCTTTGATGAATATGGCAGATTTCAACCAGCTTGACCCTGTTTTTATACAACAGCTGGAAGCTTTTATTGAATACCTGCAAAACAAAGGCATAAGGGTTATTCTTTATCTGCCGCCATATCACGAATATTTTTACAGCGTTGCACAGGCAAGGGTAAGTGAACATCCTGCATATTTTGAGGTTGAACCATATTGCCGCGGCCTTGCAGAAAAATACGGTCTTGAAATTTATGGCTCCTATGACGCCAAAAGCATTGGACTTGTATTTGAAGATTTCTGGGATTCATACCATATGAACCCTGAATCATTAAGCAAAATTCTTCCTGTAATCGAATAAAAGAGAGGTATTTTATGCCACAGATTATTGTTAAAGGTATAACCGAAGAACAGTGTGCCGCTTTGAGTGTTAAAGCTGCACCGCAGCTTGCAAAGATATGTGACTGTCCAAGCGACTGGTTTGTCTTTGACCTTGTGCCTTCAAAATTTTTCACAGAAAACGGTGCTGTTCCCCATTATCCTGTTGTGCAGGTCTGGTGGTTCAGCCGCCCTGCTGAAATACAGGACAAGGTTGCACAGCTGCTGCATGGTATTTTTACCGAAATGGGCTTTGCAGACAATCAGATAAGTTTTCACCTTTTTAAAGAGTGTGATTATTACGAAAATGGCGAAAGCTTTTAGCTGTTACAGCTGCATACAGCACAATTATAAATAATTTTATGACATACAACCCCGTCAGACTTTATATGTCCGACGGGGTTATTTTTATGTGCGCACCAGCTTTATCACCGCCACTGTGGCATCATCTGTGCTGTCTGCATCTTTTAACGTATTGTCAGCAATCTGCTGTGGTGTAAATGTGTTTTTTGTCAGTCTGACTTTTGTCTGAAGCTTTTCATCTGCCTCCACTCCATCACTTGTAAGCACAACTGTGTCGCCATTGTTGAGAACAAAATCAAACTGAACTATTTTTATATCTTTCAAAACCCCGATCGGAAGGCTGTCCCGGTACATAATTTCAGTTTTATACGCGTCAGATACCACCGTGGCTGCCGCTCCCGCTTTGTACAGACTGCAGCTGCCGTCATACAGATTTATCTGCAGTATGTCAATAGCAACGCAGCTTTGCCCCGTGCCTTTCAGATTGAGGGCAATATTGGTAATTTCCAATGCTGTTGGCACACTGAC
>JAFSAW010000052.1 GCA_017442085.1 Oscillospiraceae bacterium
GTTGTTTCTTCTGCAGATACCATTTCTCCTGCTAAAATTATTTCTTCTTCTGCTATTTCCTCTGCCGATACAGCAGGGCATAAAAAATTTATCATAAGCACTGCTGTAAGCAACAATGATATAAATCTTTTCATTTTTTATCCTTTCAGATTTCATAAATGATTACATATATTTAATTATATAATTTTACCATAAATCCGCAGATAATAAAATACTGCTGCACAAAAAAACGTCCCGACACTTTTACAGCATCGGGGCGGTATCAAAACCAAAACATTTTATCAGAGTGCTTTTATCCATTCCTTAAGCTGTTCAAAGCTGCCGTTTGGGTAAACTGAAATGTCAGCACCTTTTTTGTTTATAAGGTCATCTGTAAGCAGAAACACCTGCATACCAAGGTCTTTTGTTATCATATCTTCAGATACGTCGTTGCCAACCATTGCACATTCTTCTGCTTTTACGCCGATTTTTTCCATTATCTCAAGATAATATTTTGGGTTTGGCTTGCAGTAACTGCTGTTTTCGTAGACTGTAAAATATTCAAAATCACTTTTGTCCAGCCCTGCCCAGCACATACGGCTTTCGGTTGCTATGGACGGAAAAAGCGGGTTTGTTGCAAGCACAACACGCAGACCTTTTTTTTTGCAGAGTTCTATTGTTTCCTTTGCCTGTCTGTTGAAACCGCAGACTTCTGCAACCTGCTGAAATTCATTCTGGTAAAAACTGTAGAATACAGGTTCGTGCTCTCTTGCATTTTCACCGTAAACCGATGTGAACAAACGCCAGAAAGCTTCTTCGTTTTTACAGCTTCCGTCGTTTGCCACCATTGCGGCAACACCTTTGTAGATTGTATCCATAAGCTTTTTGGGTTCGTATCCGTAAGGTGCAAGTTTTACTGCAAGACCTGTAAAATATGCCTTTATAAATTCGTCCTGGTCCATAGGCAGAAGTGTGCCGTCCAGGTCAAACATAATTGTATTTACTGCCATAAGCCGTACTTTCCCTTTCTGTTTATCAGCCTGATATTCTGTTCAGGCTTTGTTTAAAGCCTGTTTTGCTGCTGCTTATCACGACTTTGATATTTGGTACTTTTTTGTATTTTCCAAGGCGGTCAACCACTGTCTGTCCCAAAGCCAGCGAGCCTTTTGTTTCTACTTCTACATAAAACTCTTTTATCGGTGTAATATCCCTGTTGATAAAACAGCCTGCTGCTGCGGCTGCAGGAATGATGATATTGTTTTCACCATTTCTGCGGTAAGCGTCCAGCACCGATTTTACCATTTCGTTTATTGGGTATATACTGTCAAGGTCTTCTCTTGTCAGTTCACATGCTTCGATGCCGTCAAGACCGCACATTGTCACTTTACTGCCGCTGTCAAAAAGGATTTTAAGGGCATCGGGGTCGGTATATGCATTGTATTCACTGTAAGGTGCTGCATTGCCTTTATATCCGCTGCCAGCAAAACAGAAAATATGCTTTATAAGAGGTTTAATCTGTGGGTAACGCAGAATTGTTTGTGCAATGTTGGTAACGGGACCTAAAGTGATAATTTCCAGTTCACCGTCAGCCTTTACTGCTTCGGAATAAATTTTATCCCACGGATATTCTTCGTCTTTTGGGTTTATGTGTGTTTTGCCATCAAAATCGGCTTCGATGCTGCCGTATATATCCAGATCGGTTGGCTGTCTGAACAAAGGCTTCATAGCGCCCCAGCACACAGGGCAGTCAAGGCCGAGACTGTCCCTCAGCTGCACAGTTTCAACAAACCATTCGCTGCAGCAGGTGATTGCCCTGATATCAAAGCTGCTGTCTGCAGCCAGCATGGCTATGGCCACAATATCATCTCTGGTAAGGTCAGTATCTATAATCAAAGGTTGTTTTGTCATAAAAATTCCTCTCTATTTACAGCTTTTGCAGGCATTCACCAGCAAATCTATAAATTTTTCGCGGTCAATGTCAAGGCACACTGTGGCGTTGTCCAGTGCTTTTATGCGGTTTTCACGGAAATCGCACACTGTCTGGCCCAGAGTTTCAGTGCCTTCTATATCCACTTTCACGTTTGCCCTTTTTGATGTTATCCATTCGGGATGCAGCAGGTAAGTTACCGCAACCGCATCGTGCACCGCACAGCCAGGCAGACGGCTGTTGTTTACATATCTGTCGTAATAAACGCCAAAAGCTTCGGCACAGAATTCTCCCGCCGCAGTACCTGTTGCCTTTATGCGCAGGATATCCTCCATTGTTGTGTAGCTTTTCATTGTAATATCCAGCCCGCACATAACAATTTCAACACCGCTGTCAAAAACCACCTGTGCAGCTTCGGGGTCAACAAAAAGGTTAAACTCGCATACGGCATTCATATTGCCTTCAAACGCGCCGCCGCCCATCATTACAATTTTATCTATCTTATCTTTAACGTGCGGATAGCACATAAGCAGCAGTGCAATATTGGTGAGAGGACCTACAGGCACAAGTGTGATTTTTTCCTGGCTGTTTTCAAGTGTCTCACGGATAAAATCCACCGCATCAAGATGGTGCGGTTTTATCTGAGGCGGCGGAAGCTGTGCAGTGCCAAGACCGCTTTCTCCGTGGGTTGCCGCATCAAAATACAAATCTCTTACCAGAGGTTTTGATGCCCCTTTTGCCACAGGGATATTGCCGCTGCCAAAATAATCCACAACCGAAAGTGTATTGTACAGTGTTTTTTCCAGAATCTGATTGCCTGCCACCACTGTGACACCCTTTAAATCTATCTGTGGAGAAGACATTGCAAGGATAAGTGCAACTGCATCATCTATACCTGTGTCCACATCCATTATTACGGGGATTTTTTTCATACCGCAACTCCTTTTTATTTAATGTATACATAATAATATAACTTTATCATATTTTTGTGATAAAATAAATATTATTTTAATCTGTGCTGTTGACTTAAAAATTTTTTAATGCTATTCTTGTTTAGGCATTAGTTTAATTTATAGCGGAGATTTTTAATATGACTTTTTTTCTTGAAGTAATAGGGACAATTGCATTTGCTTTTGCAGGTGCACTTGTGGCAATAGATAATGACTTTGACTGGTTTGGCATTTTGTGCATGGGTGTTATGACTGCCTGCGGCGGCGGTATGACAAGAGACATCATTCTGGGCAATACACCGCCGATGATGTTCCGCAACCCTGTTTATGTTGCAATGGCTGTGGGCACAGGCCTGCTGACCGTGCTGATTTACAACAAATTTATCCAGAGCAGATACAAGGACAAAATCCTTGATATTGTAAGCATACTTGATGCAATAGGCCTTGCCATATTTACCATTGTAGGCATGGACCTTGCAATGCAGCTTGGCCATATAAGAGCATTTCTGGTTTGTGCAATGGGTGTGCTTACTGCTGTTGGCGGCGGTCTGCTGCGTGACATTATGGTTAATGTAAAACCTACCATACTGACAAAAGAAGTTTATGCAACAGCATCTATGGTTGGCAGTGTTGTATATTACTATGGTATGATGATTGTTCCACAGGGCATTGCCGCTGCAATTTCTCTTGTGATAATTTTCGGGCTGAGAATGTGGACCATTATCAAGCACATAAACCTGCCTGTTGTTGAAAAAAAATAGTTTCAAATATCAGGCTCAAATCTGTTGCCTGATCTGATAACATTTTTTATAGTTAAATAACAAAACCCTTGTCTGATTTTAAATCGGACAAGGGTTTATCTGTTTTTATATATTTATTTTACAACCCGGCAGCTGTCTGTGCCGTAATATTTAAAGCATTCCACAGCAGCAGAATCAATCTTTTCTCCGCACACAACTATCGGTACGGCAGGCGGGCAGCCAACTGTTGCAGAAGCCAGTATTCTCCCCTCTGCATCTTCCACAGCAACCTTTTCACTTTTTGAAAAAGCAGCCTGACGCACAGACATAACTGTCTGCGGTTTACTGAATTTTGGCGGCAGCTGTGTCACTGCAGCTTTTTGCGGGATACTGCACAGTGTGCGGGCAAAATATTCAAGCTGGTCATCATCAGTCTGTGGTGTGAACATAAACACAATATAGTCAGGGTCGGAAAATTCGCATACTATATCCTTTTGTGCCAGAATCTGTGCCAGTTCACTGCCTGTATAACCATAAGGCTTTGTGCTTATGGCAAGCTTAAGCTTTTCTGTGCCCGCAAGTGTAAATCCACACTGTTCAAGTGCAGATTTGATTTTGTCAATTTTATCAGTTAAAACTTCAAGTTTTTCGGTATATCCGTCAGCAATATATCTGTTTGCCATATCGAGAGACTGCATAATAAGATATGACGGACTTGTGGACCCAAACATCACAAGGGCATTTTTTGCCATAGCTGCCATATCCTTCGGCGCTTTGTCAGAAATATGCAGATATGCACCGCCTGTCAGCACCGGCAGAGTTTTGTGGGCTGAATCACAGCACAAATCTGCCCCCATATCTATCGGATGCTGTGACTGCGGCAAAAATTTAAGATATGCACCGTGGGCATTGTCAACCACAAGCAGAGTGCCGTGTTTATGACACACCTGTGCTATCTGCTTTATATCTGCAACATTGCCAAGATAATCGGGGCTTGTAAGGTATACTGCATCGGGTTTTCTTACTGACTGTTCAATCAGCTTATCCAGATACTGTGCAGATATATCACAGGAAAGATAGCTGTTCTGATGTTCCGGATAAATCCACTCCACATCAAAATCCATAAGCGCCGCTGCACTGACAAAGGTTTTGTGTGCATTTCTTGCCGCCATAATAAATGGCCTGCCATTGCTTTTTTCTGCACTTACACACACCAGATACAGCATTGCCCTTATACACTGGGACGAGCCTTCGGCAGAATAAAATGTATTGCACCCAAAAAGCTGTGAAGCGTTTGCCTCGCTTTGTGCAATAATGCCCTCTGCCTCATATAAGCTGTCGGCACCGTCAATTTCGGTTATATCCATATGCTCAAAGCCAAGAACATTTTTGCCCTTGTGCCCGGGCATATGCAGTCTTACTGTCTGCTTTTCTGTATATTTTTTTACAAAATCGCAAATTGGTGTTGTCATACTATTCTCCAAGTGCTCTGTCAACTGCAACCATTATTGCACATTCCATACGCTTTTTGAAAAGGCGGCAGCCGTATTCGTAGATACCTGTAACCTTTCCTGTTGCGTGATATGCGTTTGCAGCACAGCCGCCGGAACAGTAAAGTCTTGCCCAGCAGTCTCTGCATTCAGGATGTGCATATACATTGCAGGCCGCAAACTCGCTTTGAATTTCTGTGTTTGTAACACCGTTCCAGATATCACCAAGCTTGAATTTTTCGTCGCCTACAAACTGATGACAAGGATACAAGTCTCCCCAAGGAGTAACCGCCATATATTCGGTGCCTGAACCGCAGCCGGAAATACGTTTATAGATACAAGGACCGCCTGTAAGGTCAATCATATAGTGGTAGAATGTAAACGGTCTGCCCTCTTTGTCACGTTTAAGCATAAGTTTTGCAAGTTCTTCGTATTGACTGCACACAATCGGGAAATCTGCTTCGGTAAGTTCGGACGGGTCGCCTGCTTCGCAGACAACAGGTTCCATACTCAGTTCGTTGAAGCCAAGGTCCAGCATTGTCTGAATATCCTTTAAAAAATCAGGATTTGCATGGGTAAATGTGCCGCGCATATAATAGTTTTTGCCACCGCGTTTTTCCACAAATTTCTGGAATTTCGGCACAATTTTGTCCCAGCTGCCGTTGCCTGCATAGTCAACACGGTATCTGTCGTGAATTTCTTTTCTGCCGTCGAGACTGAGCACCACATTGCTCATTTCCTTATTGCAGAAATCAATTACATCGTCATCAACAAGCACACCGTTGGTTGTAAGTGTAAAGCGGAAGTTTTTGCCTTTTTCCTTTTCTATGCTGCGTGCATACTGAACAAGCTGTTTTACAACATCAAAGTTCATAAGCGGTTCACCGCCGAAAAAATCAACTTCAAGATTTCTGCGGCTGCCTGAATTTTCTATAAGATAATCAAAGGCACGCTTGCCAACCTCAAATGTCATCATTGCTCTTTCGCCGTGATATTTGCCCTGAGAAGCAAAGCAGTATTCACAGTTGAGGTTGCAGGTGTGGGCAATATGCAGACACAAAGCCTTTACCACACCAGAGGTTTTTGCCTTGAGATGACCTGCCATAGGCTCAAATGTGTCCGGTGCAAACAGTTTGCCGGATTCTTTAAGCATTTCCACCTGTGCATAGCATTCTTCAATATCTGCCGCTGTGATATCACTGCGGTGTGCATATTTTTCTGTCATTGCAGAAATAACTGCTTCCTTGCTGTTTTCGCAGAACATGGCAATAATATCATATGCCACTTCATCCACTGCATGCACAGAACCCGAGCATACATCCAGAACAATGTTGTAATCCCCTAATTTATACTGATGAATCATATATATTCCCCTTTATATTATCCGCAACATTACTGTCTGACGGTTTTGTTCTACAAAAAATGCCGCCATAGTGGCGGCATCTTGTGCACTTACTATTCTTCTGTGTTTTCGCACTGCTGATTAGCAATACCGCAGCTTGTTTTGCAAGCGGACTGGCAGGATGTCTGGCATTCGCCACAACCGCCGTTTTTTGCGCTTTCACAGAGATTACGTGTTTCGATTGTTTTGATATGTGTCATGATAAATACCTCCATCAAAAATATCTAAAATAGATGTTATCACATTATTATTTTCGTGTCAATATTCACCATAAAATTTCACTTTTACAATAAAAAGACCACCGATTTAGCGGCATCCTGACAAGAAAACATAAGTACCCACCAAAACACTGTAAAGTGATTTGGTGGGTACATTTTTGCCCGTTTTTGCACAAAAAGTGCTGTTACAAGGAAAAAACACGCAGCACTACTTTGTGTAATGCAAATGTTGCTGACGCAGTAGCAGCCTTTTTGTGCTGGAAATCGGGTTTGTGTTTTCTTGTCTGGAGGTCGCTTTCCCGGTGGTCGTGGTCATAATGGACATAACGCAACAAGTTAATTGATAAGTTTAAACACAACATTTGGTATCTCTTTATGCACATCATCAAATATTTCCAGCATTTTGATACACTCCTCCTGCCAGTCGTCAGGCATTGTGTAATATCCATAAATGTGTACTTCAATATCTCCTCTATCATAAAACAAATAACTTAAACAATCCCAAAGAGCATCCCAGTTTTTACCGTAGTATTCAGGTAGGCCAAATTTTTCTTTTAACAGTTCGTGCACCTGCAAAAAATATCTGCACTGTGAAAAATCAAGAACTATAGGATTTTCTTTTATTTCTTTAAA
>JAFSAW010000053.1 GCA_017442085.1 Oscillospiraceae bacterium
AATGCGAACAATCTTTTTTACGAATATATTTTCATCACTGTTCTGAGGTGGAATATATCCTCTCATAATTAATAAATTGATGTAGTGTCAATTTCTTCAAGGATACCAATACCTGAAACATCAACATTGTATGGTGTAATAATAAATGTTGAGTTTGCAATCTTCTTAATCTGACCATTGTTTGCATATGCTACACCGGACAAAAAGTCAACAAGACGTCTGGAAACTTCTTTGCTTGTTGCTTCAAGGTTAAGCACAACTGTCTTTTTGGCATTCAGGCTGTCTGCAATTCCGCTTGCATCATCAAACTTTTCAGGCTTAACAAGAACAACCTGAAGCTGAGAAGCAGGAACTGATGCAGAAGCTGCTGAGAGTGGAACAGTTTTTTCCTTTTTCATCTGTGAAAAATCAGGTTTGACTGTATTTTCAACTACTTCATCTTCTTCATCATATTCAAATTCATCTTCAAATTCGTCATCATCTACGCCAAAAGCGTTTTTAATTTTATCAAAAACTCCCATAGTAGCCTCCTATATATTATAATTTCTATGTCCGAATATACCCGAACCAACTCTTATAAGATTGCTGCCTTCCATAATAGCATATTTATAGTCGTCAGACATACCCATGGACAGAATATTCATATTAACATTATCTACATTTTTGGACTGTATGTCAACAAATAACTGGTACATTTGTGCAAAATAGCGTCTTACAAGGTCGCCTTCGCATATTGGAGGCACACACATAAGACCTTTTACTGTCAAACCTTTAAGTTCGGATATTTCGTGTATAAATTCCCAGGCATTTGCAAAATCTATACCGCCTTTGCTTTCTTCATCACCGATATTGATTTCTACAAGAACATCTGCAGTTTTACCGTGTTTTGTATACTGCTTGTCGATTTCCTTGGCAAGCTTAACACTGTCAACGCTCTGTATACAGTCTGTAAGCTCCGGCAGATATTTCACCTTGTTTGTCTGCAGCTGTCCGATTATATGGCATGGCATACTGTATTTCTGAAACATTTCTGCTTTCTGCTGCAGTTCCTGAACTCTGTTTTCGCCAAAAAGTGTAATCCCTGCTTTTATTGCCTGTTCAACATCCTGGGCAGTTTTTGTTTTGGATACACCCATTATCTGAATTTTATCAGCATCTTTTCCAAGTTTTGCACACAGTTCGTTAACTTCAAATTTAAGTCTGTGAACATTTTCTGCAATATTACAAATATTTTCCGTCATAAAGATTTACTCCTTTAACTATAATATCGTCATAAAGTTCCACTTCGTTACCTTCCTGAGGTTCCAAAGGCAAAATTACATAGTTTTCGTCCTGATACACAGGATTTACCCTTTTAAAAATAACAAGCTTTGAAAACTTGACATAGACACCCATTTCACCGTCTACAATACGTATTGCGCTTTTGGGTATTTTGATACCGCGATATTGCGAAAACAATATTTCACAGTCTGAAATTCTTGATGCTGCCGCCTGATTGTTCATTGTTGTAGACTTAAGAATAACCAGTACCATTTCATCTTTTGGAATAATATTTTCCACCGTAACTGTGTGATATTCATTTTCACTGCTGTCCAATGAAAGTTTTACTCTCTGCCCTTCATACAGCTTTTCCGCCTGAGATGGTGTTATATATGTACACAGACTCCATTTATAATCCGTAATCATCTTGCCGTATTTGTTTTGAGGTGCTTCCATCGGTTTAAGCAGTATATCGGCACCTTCTGCATAGGATATATTTTTAAAATAATCCGTATCTGCTATATTTTCATATCCATCCACATTGCTCATGAAATATCCTGATGTAGGACTGTATATTGTCTGTATTGGAGATGCGGTATTTGATTTAATTGTATTATTCTGATTTTTAAGGGTTTCTTTTGTCTGTGATATATCTCCGCCACGGTTCATGGCAACATTTATCTTGTTAAGATTAAGCAGCATATCCTGAACATTTTCATAAATTCCGCTGTAATCTTCACGGGACATATGCTGAGAAAAATTCACCATACTGTTGCTGAGCTGTCTGCGTGTGATTGATATATCCACATTTACCGAAGACATAAAATTTTCTGCTTCTTCCAGATTGTCAATCTGCGTTTCTATAAGCTTTGAAGTATTGATATTGTTGATATCCATCTGTGAAGAATAGACTTCACCTATAATCATACCGCTTGAAACTCTCTGCCCGTTTTCTACATTATAATAAAAATAACCGTCAGCCACATTGTCAATTGCAGTTTCTTCACGGCACACAATGCCAACAGTAAGTATACTGTCATTAATAAAGCCTTCATTGGCTTTTACCGTCTCAATTTTATTTCGGTTTATAAGATACCATTGCGCAACAAAGTATATTAACAGTGCAATCACTATTAATACAGGTAAAAAATTATTCTTTTTTTTACGTTTTCTCTGTTCTGCCATATTATTTGTTTAAAAAACTTTCTGTTAAAGTAAGTGCTGTCTGTTTATAGTCTTCTTCTCCGTCAACATACAGCCAGTTTATATTTTCCATACGGTTAAACCAGGTAAGCTGTCTTTTGGCATAATGTCTTGAGGCTTTTTTAAGTTCATCAATACACTGCTGCAAAGACTGTGTACCATAAAAATACGGAAAAAATTCTTTATAGCCTATTGCTGCTGCGGAATTAACAAATGTTTCTTTATTTTTAAAAACATATTCCGCTTCTGCAAGCACACCCAAATCAACCATAATATCTACACGTTTTTCTATATTTTCGTACAATTTGCTTCTGTCTTTAAAACCTGTGGCAAGAAATAATACATCATATGGTTTTTCTTTTGGTTTTGATGCAGCAATCTGCTGTGTCATTGTTACACCTGTTGTGTAATAAATTTCAAGTGCTCTTATTACCCTTACAGCATTATTTTGGTGTACACCGGCAGCATATTCAGGGTCAATATCAACAAGCTGCTGATACATATATTCTTTTCCGTGTTCTTCAAGCTGCTTTTCAAGCCCTGCGCGAACGGTTTTATCCGTCGGCTGGTCTGTAAAGCTGATTCCGTTTACAAGGCTTTCTATGTATAGCCCTGTACCGCCTGCAATTATCGGCAGTTTCCCACGGCCTGATATATCTTCAATTTTTTCTTTTGCAAGCCGTGTAAACAGCTCCACGTTATATGGTTCATCCGGATTCAGAAAATCCACCAGATGATGCTTTGCCTTTGACTGTTCTTCCTTTGTTGCTTTAGCCGTGCCGATATCCAGATTTTTATAAACCTGCATAGAGTCTGCAGAGATAATTTCTCCGTCAAATCTGTCTGCAAGCACAAGGGATAACCCTGTTTTTCCGCTTGCGGTAGGACCACATATAACTATAATTTTTTTACGCTCTTCCAAATTGCTTTTCTATCTCCTTTTGGGTGAGTGATATTATAACCGGTCTGCCATGAGGGCAATAAAGCGGTATTTTCTGACTGATTATATCTCTTATAAGACATTTAAGCTCGTATTCTGTTGTTTTGTCACCGGCTTTTATCGCACTTCTGCAGGCAACAGAATGTAAAATCCATTCCTGCTTTTCGGAAAGTCCCGCATTATCCCCTTCGCTCAGGTTATGAGCTATCTCTTCGATAAGGCTTTGCGGTTCTTGGCTGGATATATTAAGCGGAACTGCGCGTACCATAATACCGTTCAGCCCCATATCTTCTATAATAAATCCGTTATTTTCAAGAAGCTCTTTATTATCCATAACCGCTTCTTTTTCTTTTGCGCTTAGATTAACACCCGCCGGCACAAGCAGCATCTGTTTATCGTTATTCTGATTTGTTTTCAGCTTTTCATAAAGCAGTCTTTCGTGTGCGGCATGCTTATCTATGATTATAAGGCTGTCTTTATTCTGACAGAGAATATATGTGTTGAATATTTCTCCGATCACCTTAATATCATATAAAACATCACTGTCGTATTCTGTCGCTTTATGGCTGTCGGGCGATTTGTATTCTTCATCAGCATATACTTCTGACATAACATCTGCTTTGTTTTCTTCTTCAGATGTCTTAGGATCTTCAAAAGGAATAAATATATCCTTTTTAGATGTATAGTTTTTATATGTATTATCTGAATTTACTGATGTATAAGGAATTATATCCCTGTCACTTTTTACAACAGTTTCTGTTCCGATAAATTTTTCTTTAAATTCCTGTGCAGATACTGTTTTAAAGGTTTCTTTGCCGGTGTTAAGATTTATTTTCAAATTCTGAACAGTTTTCTGTTCTGCAGCAGGTTTAAGTATCTGCTGTTCTATGTTGTCTGTATCAACAAAAAATTTCTGCTGAACAGTATTTTTTATATTTACCTGCTTTATATCCTGATTTTCTGATAAAGCATTTTTTACAGCGCGGTAAACTGCAGTAAAAACTTCGTTATCGTTTGCAAAACGCACCTCTGTTTTTGCAGGGTGAACATTTACATCCACACAGTCAAACGGCATGGAAATATCCAGTACATATCCCGGGAATTTGCCAACCATAACAGTGCCTTTGTATGCGTTTTCCACAGCTGCCAGCACTGTTTTGTTTTTTACATATCTGCCGTTAATAAAGGCAAACTGCATATTTCTGCTTTGACGGGAATAATGCGGAAATGTTGTATATCCGCTGACTTTATATTTGCCGTCATCGTGATTTACACGGCATATCTCGTTTGCAAATGATGGTGTAAACATACAGGCTATTGCATTTTTAAGATTGCCGTCACCTGATGTATTGAAAACAACTTTGCCGTCTTTTTTAAAGGTAAATGAAATATGCGGATTTGCAAGGGCAAGATTGGTAAGGATTTCGCCAATATAACCTGCTTCGGTAGCATCCTTTTTAAGAAACTTCATACGTGCAGGAGTATTGTAAAACAAATCACGGATAATAAATCTTGTGCCGTTGACAAACGGAACAATTTCGGTGCTGATTTCTTCCCCGCCCTCTATTTTATATTCAACAGCAAAATCCTGGTCATCGGTTTTGGTGGTAAGTGTCACTTTGGAAACAGATGCTATTGATGCCAATGCTTCACCGCGGAAGCCCAGGCTTTGAATGCTGTTAAGATCTTCTTTGTCGGAAATTTTGCTTGTCGCATGGCGAATAAAGGCCGTTGCAACATATTCGCTGTCAATGCCGCAGCCGTCATCCTGAACCAATATTTTTTTGATACCGCCGTTTTCAATATCTACTGTAATATTTCTGGCACCGGCATCTATGGAGTTTTCCACCAGTTCCTTTACAACCGATGCAGGTTTTTCAACAACCTCACCTGCTGCAATAAGCTCTGCTGTGGACTTGTCCAGAACATTGATTACCGCCATAAAAATCTCCTTTAAATCATAGATTTAAGTTTGTTAAGTATGTTAAGTGCTTCGATAGGTGTAAGGACATTTACATCCACATTTTCAAGCTCTTTAATTATTTCGTTCGGAACTTCTTTTTCGTTCTGTTCCATAATCATAGGAAGTGCATCTTCAAAGGAAAGCTGACGTACAGCCATTTTTTCTCTGCGTGCATTTTCTTCAAGTTCTGCAAGAATAACCTTTGCACGTTCTATAACTGCATCAGGAACACCCGCAAGTTTTGCAACCTGTATACCAAAGCTGTCATCTGCACCGCCTTTTACAATTTTACGCAGGAAAGTTATCTCATCACCGCGTTTTTTTACTGCAATATTGTAGTTTATAACACCGCTGAACTTGTTTTCCATATCAGTAAGCTCGTGATAATGTGTGGCAAACAAAGTTTTGCATCCAAGATTGTTGTTTTTATCGTATATGTATTCCACAACCGCCTTGGCAATGCTCATACCGTCAAATGTGGATGTACCGCGGCCAATTTCATCAAGAATAACAAGACTTTTCTGTGTTGCATTTTTGAGAATTTCACTTACTTCGCTCATCTCAACCATAAATGTTGAGCGACCGCTGGAAAGGTCATCGGATGCGCCCACACGTGTGAAGATTGTATCACAGATAGAGATTTCAGCTTCTCTTGCCGGCACAAAACACCCAATCTGCGCCATTACAGTGATAATAGCAACCTGACGCATATATGTTGATTTACCCGCCATATTAGGCCCAGTGATAATGCTAACCCTGTTATCCGAGCAATCAAGCAGTGTATCATTTGGTATAAATATCTCGTCTTTAAGCATAGCTTCCACAACAGGGTGTCTGCCGTCTTTGATATATGTTTTATCCCCTGCAGAAACTGTTGGTTTAACATAGTTGTTTTTGATGCTGATTTCTGAAAACGAAGCCATAACATCGATATAACTGAGTGCTTTTGTTGTAACAAGTATATCTTTTGAATTGTCGCTTATCTGTCTTAAAAGGTTGTTGAACAGTTCTTTTTCCAAGGCAAGCAGTTTATCACTGGCTGTAACAATTTCCTGTTCAAGCTCTTTAAGTTCCTCTGTTATAAATCTTTCTGCACCTGCAAGAGTCTGCTTGCGGAAAAATGTTGGAGGAACAAGATTAAGATACGAGCGTGTAACTTCAATATAATAACCGAACACACGGTTATATCCTATTTTCAGCTTTGGAATACCGGTTTCCTCTTTAAGACGGTTTTCTATTTCTGCAAGAATCCCCATGCTGTTGTTCACAAGGTTTCTCAGACGGTCAATCTCCTGATTGTATCCGTCTTTAATCATTCCGCCATCCTTTGTAAGTGCAGGCGGATTTTCTATAATTGCTCTGTCCAGCACATCACAAAGCTCTGTAAGCGGATTGATGTCTGCATCAAGTGCTTTTATCAGGCTGTTATCACACTGTGCCAAAACATTTTTTATCGGCAGAAGATTTTTAAGAGAAACTGACAGGCTGAATACATCTCTTGGGCTTGCATTGCCAAAGGATGCACGGGAACACAAACGTTCCATATCCTGAATGCCTTTAAGCAGATTCTGAATTTCCATTCTTGTAACAAGATTTTTGTTAAAGAACTCTACACAGTCAAGACGGGCTTCTATTGCAGCTTTATCCATAAGCGGAGAAGCCAGTACCTGACGCATCATACGTTTGCCAAATGAAGTTTTTGTGTTGTCAAGCACCCAGAGAAGACTGCCTTTTTTCTCTTTGCTGCGGATAGTTTCAAACAGTTCAAGATTTGAAATTGTTGTGTGGCTCAGCTTCATAAAGCTGTTGTGCTCATAAGCTTCCACCTGAGAAATGTTTTCAATACCAACCTTCTGTGTACCTTCAAGATAATCCAGCAGCTGCCATATGCAGAAAACCATATTATCTTCAAAAGAATTATCCGCAAAATATCCTTTTACCTTTTCTGAAGCTGTAAAAGTGTTGTATTCGTCATCACTTTTAAGCTCAACCGGGCATTTTAAAACATTTTTAATATATTCTGTAAGCCATTTGAAATCCAGTATTCTGCTGTTGATAACAATTTCACTCGGCTTGTATTTGAACAGTTCTGACTGTACATCATTCTGCAGATTTTCACAGACAACGGCAGTGGTGTGCATATTGCCTGTAGAAATATCGCAGAAACACAGGTGAAATTTATCATTTTTATCAATAAATATACTTGCAATAAAGTTGTTTTTATCTTCAGCCAGCATACTGTTTTCCAGTATAGTGCCCGGGGTAACAACTCTGATAACATCACGGTTTACAAGGGTTTTGCCCTTTTGCGGCTGTTCGGTCTGTTCACAGATTGCAACTTTGTATCCTTTTTCAAGCAGACGCTGAATATACGCCTCACTGCTGTGATACGGAATACCGCACATAGGCGCACGTTCTTCCAGCCCACAGTCTCTGCCCGTCAGGGTGAGCTCCAGTTCTTTTGATGCCAGAAGTGCATCATCAAAAAACATTTCGTAAAAGTCACCCAGACGGAAGAACACAATGTGGTCTTTATGTCTGTTTTTTATCTCAAAGTATTGTTGCATCATCGGTGATAATTTTGCCACAATCTAAACCGTCCTTTAAAAAATCAAATTCTTTATAAAATTTAAAACCAGTTGTCAGAAAATTAGTGACAGCCGCTGCATGTGGAACAGCTGCCTGTGCAGCCTTCTTCAGGAAGTTCAACTGTCATTGGGTCGCCGCCGTTAACTGTTGTTGTTATAATTGCCTGAATGTGTTTTGTAAGTCTGTCAACATCAGCTGCAGCTTCATTGAAAGCAATCATAAATTCGTTTGCCATAATTTCTTCGTAAAGTGTGTTGAGTTCAAGGTCAATCTGATTGAGTTTGTCGTTATCAGCTTCAGGATTCATCATTTCTGCATTGAGATTGTATTTTGCAAGGTTGAATTTGCCAATCATATCCTGAAGTTCCTGGTCTTTATCCATCATATCTTTTGCCTGTTTGAGATAAACAAGAACATCTTCTTTCTGAAGTTCAACACAAAGTTTTTTAAATTCTGTAATAAAATCGAATGCCATTTTTATATTCCTCTTTTTCTTTAATTTTATTTATCTAAAAGTTCTGCTGTTAAAACAGTACCTTTTTTACCTGTTATTTTTAAATTTACAAAACTGTCCATCAAATCAGTTTTGTCTGTTTTGAAATGTACAACAAGCGTGTTGGACATACGGGCTGAATAACCGCCCGGTTTTATTTCTTCAACCAGTGCACGCACAGATTTTCCGTTGAAACTTTCAAGATATTTAAAGAAAATATCCTGCTGAATTTTAATAAGTCTGTTTAATCTTTCGGCTTTTTCGCTGTGTGGTGTATCATCCGGCATTTCTGCAGCTTTTGTACCATTTCTTTTGGAATAAATAAAGGTGAACAATTGTGTAAAGTTTACTTCCTTTACAAGTTTTTCCGTTTCCAGATACTCCTCATATGTCTCGCCCGGAAAACCAATAATAATGTCGCTGGAAAATCCCACATCTTCTATCTGTTCTTTTGCATAGCTGATGATATCCCTGTACTGTTCCACAGTGTATCTGCGGTTCATAAGTTTAAGAATACGGTTGCTGCCGCTTTGAACAGGCAGATGTATCTGGCGGGATATCTGCGGATTGTCCCTTATTGCATCAATAACCTTTCGGGTGATGTCTTTAGGATGACTGGACATAAAGTGCAGCACATAATCGCCCTCAACCCTGCAAAGCATATTCAGTAAATCTGCAAAGTCAATCTGCGGGTCAAGATTTTTGCCGTAGCTGTCCACGTTCTGTCCAAGCAAGGTTATATCCTTATATCCTTCAGCAACAAGCTGTCTGAATTCTTTTAATATATTTTCAGGCTCTCTGCTTCTTTCTCTGCCCCGTACATAAGGCACAATGCAATACGAGCAGAAATTATCACAGCCGTACATAATAGAAATTGTAGCTTTGGATCTGCTTTGACGGTATACGGGTATATCTTCAACAATATCGGTTTTCACAACAGGGTCAGACACCATTCTTTTGTTGTCAACATACCAATTATACACTATATATGGTAATTCTTCAATGGAATTAACACCAAAAACAATATCTACAAACGGATATGATTTTTTTATTTTTGCCACTATATGCGGCTGCATAACCATACATCCGCATACAGCAACAATCATATCGGGATTTTCAGCTTTAAGTGCTTTAAGTTTGCCTATGTTGCCAAATATTTTAAGTTCGGCATTTTCTCTGATTGCACAGGTGTTGAATATAACAATATCACTGTTTTCAAAACTATCGCTTATACCATAACCCGACTGAACAAGAATGCCTCGTATCTTTTCCGAGTCATTTTCGTTCTGCACACAGCCAAAAGTCTGCACATTGACAAGAGGTATATGGTCAAATCTGTTCTGCACCAGTTTGTGCAGCTTTTCTGTATAATTCAATTTACGCCTCCTGCTCAAAATATTTTTTAAGAAACATACCTGTGTATGATTTTTCGTTTCTGCTTACTTCACGCGGTGTTCCCTGTGCAACTATCATACCGCCTTTGTCTCCGCCTTCAGGCCCGATATCAATTACGTGGTCACACACTTTGATAAGGTCAAGGTTATGTTCGATAACAATAACTGTATTACCTGCATCCACAAGCTTCTGCAGCACATCAATCAGCTTGTGCACATCTGCTGTATGAAGCCCCGTGGTAGGTTCATCAAGGATATACAATGTATTGCCTGTCTGAATTTTTGAAAGTTCCAATGCCAGTTTAACACGCTGTGCTTCACCGCCTGACAAGGTTGTTGCACTCTGACCAAGCTTGATATATCCAAGACCTACATCGTAAAGAGTTTTTATTTTACGGTATATTTTAGGCTGGTTTTCAAAGAAAGCCATGGCCTGTTCAACCGTCATTTCAAGTACATCACTGATGTTTTTGCCCTTATATCTAACCTCAAGGGTTTCTCTGTTGTAGCGTTTGCCTTTGCACACATCGCAAGGTACATAAATATCAGGCAGAAAGTGCATTTCTATTTCTATAATACCGTCGCCTTCACAGGCTTCACAGCGGCCGCCTTTAACATTGAAGGAAAAACGCCCCGGCTGATATCCGCGCATTTTTGCATCCTGAGTCTGTGCAAACAGTGTTCTGATATCACCGAAAACACCTGTGTACGTTGCAGGGTTAGAACGAGGTGTACGGCCGATGGCAGACTGGTCAATACCTATAACCTTATCCACGTTTTCAAAGCCGATTATATCTTCGTGTGCACCAGGTTTAACCTTTGATCCGTTAAGCACATTTGTTGCCTTTTTGTAAAAAATTTCATTTATAAGGCTGGATTTGCCGCTGCCTGAAACACCTGTTACACAAACCATTTTTCCAAGAGGGATTTCCACATCAATATTTTTAAGGTTATTCTGCTTTGCACCGATAATTTTAATTGTTTTGCCGTTGCCTTCCCTTGTTTTTTCAGGTATTTCAATAACCTTTCTGCCGCTGAGATACTGGCCTGTTATACTTTCTTCGCAATTTTCAATATCACTGAGTGTACCCTGAGCAATAATTTCACCGCCGTGAACACCTGCCCCCGGACCTATATCAACAATATGGTCGGCACTGCGTATTGTATCTTCATCGTGTTCAACAACAATAAGTGTGTTGCCAAGGTCACGGAGATGTTTCAGTGTTGCAATCAGTTTTTCATTATCTCGCTGATGCAGGCCTATGCTTGGTTCATCAAGTACATACAATACACCTGTAAGCATAGAGCCTATCTGTGTTGCAAGGCGTATACGCTGGCTTTCACCGCCGGACAGGGTTGCAGATGCACGGGCAAGTGTAAGATATTCAAGACCAACACTTTTAAGAAAGTTCAGTCGTTCCTTTACTTCTTTCAGAATGCTGTCAGCTATAAGATGTTCCTGATTTGTAAGTTTGAGATTATCAATAAAATCCACAGCTTCTCTTACGGACATCTTTGTAAAATCGCTGATATTTATCCCGCCCACTGTAACCGCAAGGATAACAGGCTTAAGGCGGTCACCGTGACAGTCAGGGCATTCTATACCGCTCATTACACGGGATATTTCGTCCTTCATCCAGCTTGAATTTGTTTCTCTGAAACGTCTCTCAAGGTTGTTTACAACGCCCTCAAAATCTGTGCTGTAACTGCTTATTCCCCTGTCTGTATGTCTGTACAGCTCCAGCTTTTTCCCTTTTGAACCAAAAAGAATGGCATCTACGGCTTCTTTGGACATATCCTTAATTGGTGTATTCAAAGTAAAGCCATATTCTTTGCCAAGGCCTTTGTAGTACATTTCAGAAACAGAGCCTTCGGCATAATACCAGCCGCTTGCCTTTATTGCACCTTCAGCTATAGATAATTTTTTATTCGGGATAATCATTTCAGGGTCAACGCGCATAAACTCACCCAGACCTGTACACTTTTCGCAGGCTCCAAACGGAGCATTGAAAGAGAACATTCTCGGTTCAAGCTCACCGATACTTATGCCGTGTTCAGGACAGGCAAAGCTTTGTGAGAAAAACATTTCTTCCCCGCCGATAACATCAACAACCACACCTACATCAGCAACCGACAGCGCTGTTTCTATACTGCCTGCAAGGCGGGATGCAATATCTTCCCTTACAACAAGACGGTCAACAATGATATCTATATTGTGTTTTTTGTTCTTATCAAGGGATATTTCTTCGTCAAGGTCATAGATATTTCCGTCAACACGGACACGGACAAAACCCTGTCGTTTTGCAGCATCAAGTTCTTTTATATGCATACCTTTCTGTCCGTGGACAACAGGTGCCATAATCTGAATTTTTGTTCCTTCTTCCAGCTGCATAATGGCATCAACCATCTGGTCTACCGACTGCTGCTTGATTTCCTTGCCGCACACAGGACAGTGCGGAATACCTATTCTTGCATATAAAAGACGCAGATAGTCATATATTTCGGTAACTGTGCCCACTGTTGAACGCGGGTTTTTGCTGGTAGTTTTCTGGTCAATTGAAATTGCAGGAGATAAACCTTCGATAGATTCCACATTTGGTTTTTCCATCTGACCAAGAAACTGACGTGCATAGGAAGACAGGCTTTCCATATATCTGCGCTGACCATCTGCATATATTGTGTCAAATGCCAGACTTGACTTGCCGCTGCCCGAAAGCCCCGTCATAACAATCATTTTATCTCTTGGCAAGGTTACATCTATATTTTTAAGGTTATTCTCTTTAGCACCTTTAATTATTATTTTATCATTTGCCATTTAAATCACCTATTTTGAGTTTTTAAGCTTTTCAATTCTGTCACGCACAAATGCAGCGTGTTCGAAATCCAGAATTTTTGCAGCTTCTTTCATTTCTTTTGTAAGCTTTTCTATAAGCTTTTCTTTTTCTGCCTTGGACATTCTGCCGCTGCGTTTTTTGTTTGATTCGTCATCTTTTGTGGAAATTTCTATTATTCCACGGATATCTTTTTTGACTGTCTGTGGAACAATACCGTGTTCTTCGTTATATTTAAGCTGAATTTCACGGCGGCGGTAGGTTTCGGTTATTGCACGTTCCATAGAATTTGTCACGCTGTCAGCATACATAATAACCTGTCCGTTTGCATTTCTCGCCGCACGGCCGATTGTCTGTATCAGGCTGGTTTCGCTGCGCAAAAAGCCCTCTTTGTCTGCATCAAGTATCGCTATAAGGCTTACTTCAGGCATATCAAGGCCTTCTCGCAGAAGGTTAATGCCAATAAGCACATCTATAGTACCTGTGCGCAGATCACGGATAAGCTCCATACGTTCAAAGGTATCTACTTCATGGTGCATATATTTTACCTTTATCTTTTGTTTTGCAAGATAATCGGTAAGGTCTTCTGCCATTTTTTTGGTAAGTGTTGTTACCAGCACCCTTTCGTTTTTTGCTATACGGATATTTATTTCTTCCAGCAAATCTTCAATCTGTCCTTCAACAGGTTTTACTGTAATTTCAGGATCAACAAGGCCTGTAGGACGGATAATAAGCTCGGTTGTGTTTTCGCTGTGTTCTTTTTCATATCTGCTTGGTGTTGCACTTACAAAAACCATCTGATTGAGTTTGTTTTCAAACTCCTCAAATTTAAGCGGACGGTTGTCAAATGCACTTGGCAGACGGAAACCGTATTCGACAAGATTTTTCTTTCTTGCATAATCACCGCCATACATGGCGCCAACCTGCGGAATTGTAACATGAGATTCGTCAATAAAAAGCACAAAATCTTCAGGAAAATAGTCAAGCAAGGTAGTACCTGTTTCCCCCGGTTTTCTGCCTGCAAAAACAGAAGAATAGTTTTCTACACCTTTGCAGGTGCCAACCTCCTGCAGCATTTCCATATCATACATTGTACGCTGTGCAATACGCTGTGCTTCAATAAGTTTGCCTTCTTCTGTAAACTTTTTAACCTGACCGTCCATCTCGTCCTGTATGCGTTCAAGTGCCTTTTTAAGCTTTTCATCAGAAATAATATAGTGGCTTGCAGGAAAAATAGCCAGATGGCTTATTGTGTTTTTAACTTCACCTGTAAGATAGTTAATCTCTCTTATTCTGTCAATTTCATCGCCAAAAAACTCGATGCGGTATGCGGTTTCGTGGCTGTAGGCAGGATAAACCTCTACAACATCACCGCGCACACGGAACTTATTGCGGATAAAGTTCATATCATTCCGTTCATACTGCAGCTTTACAAGTTCCTTCATTAAAGTGTCACGGCTTTTTTCCATACCCTGACGCAAAGAAATAACCATTTCGCGATAATCTATAGGGTCACCAAGCGAGTAAATGCAGGAAACACTGGCAACAATAATAACATCTCTGCGCTCTGAAAGACTTGCTGTTGCACTATGACGCAGACGGTCAATTTCTTCGTTTATCGCACTGTCTTTTTCTATATAGACATCCTTTGACGGAATATATGCTTCCGGCTGATAATAATCATAATAGGACACAAAATATTCCACTGCATTTTCGGGAAAAAGCTCTTTAAACTCTGTGCACAGCTGTGCAGCAAGGGTTTTATTGTGCGCCAGCACTAATGTAGGGCGGTTTATTTTCTGTATTATCTGCGCCATAACATAGGTTTTGCCTGTACCTGTTGCACCAAGAATTGTCTGTGCTTTCAGACCTTTTTCTATACCTTCAGCAATAGACTGTATAGCTTTGGGCTGGTCGCCCATAGGTGTGTATTCGCTGACAAGCTTAAAACAATCCGCCATAATCCCTCTCCTTTTGCAGTATAAAATCAGTATATTTCGTAATAATATATTATACCACAAACACCATAAAATTGGAACATCTTATATATGCAATTTTTTACATTTATAAAAATACGGAAGCTTGGTATTTAAAGCTTCCGTAAAATTTTTTATTCTTCTGTTTTGTTGTATTTTTTATATCCAGGATGTTTTCCTGTAACACCGTATTTGCTGCGCATACTGATAAGTGTATCAATATTAGGTCTTGAAATCTCTTTTGCACCGCCAAGCAGATGTGCAGTAAGCTGAATTTTCGCCCCAAGTTCAAGACTTTCCATGCGGTAATATGCTGTGATAACATCTGCTCCCAATGTAATTGCACCGTGATTTTCCAGAAGCATTACATCGTGTTCCTGCAGATATGGTCTTATTGCATCAGGCACTTCGTGAGTTGACGGTGTACCATACGGTGTAATTGGCACACTGCCTATCATAATTACATTTTCAATCATTATGTACTCATCCATATGCACGTGAGCCACTGCAAAACCTGTAGCGGTTGGCGGATGTGCATGAATTACCGACTTAACATCTTCTCTTTCTCTGTAACAGCACAGATGCATTTTAATTTCACTTGACGGGCGATATCCTTCATTGGCTTCGAGAATATTTCCGTCCATATCTATAGTAACAAGCTTATCCGGTGTAATGAAACTTTTGCTTATACCTGTAGGTGTTGCAATAACAACATTGTCTTCAACCCTTACAGATACATTGCCGTCATTTGCAGCCACCCAGCCAAGCTGCCACATTTTATGACAAACATCACAAATCTGTTCTTTTATTTCCTGATATTTCATACGTTCCCCCAACTTTCTTCAGTGTTATTTGTACTAATTCTATCATATATAATCAAACAACTCAACCTGTAATCATTTTAAAGTGATTTTTGACATCTCATTTATAACTATCTTCATTGGGGCTGATACCCACCTGTCTTTATGGTGTATAAGTTGTTTCCAAACTTTTATATCAAAATCTTTTACATTAAGTCTTACCAGGTCGCCTTTTTCAACCAATTCTCCTGTGACATAATCAGGCAGAAAAGATACACCGATATTTTCACTTACAAAGTCACACAAAATATCCGCACGGCTCATTTCAAGAACAGGTTTTACTTCAAGGGATTTTTTTGCAAGTTCTTCATCAAGTATGCGACGGTAACTCATTCCTTTTTCAGTCAGAAGAAATGGCTGCTGCATAAGTTCCTCTATGCAAATTTCATTTTTGGCTGCCATAACATTATTTTTAGATGCTACAAAATGCACCCCGATTTCTTCTTCGTGCAGTATCACATAATTGGTATTATATATATGGCTGTCAAGGGTACATACAATATCTGCTTCGTTATGGTCAATAAGGTTGAACAAATCCCCTGTGCCTGCTGTTTTTATATTTAAATCTATGTTTGGATATTCTTTTTTAAATTTTAAAAACCAATCAGAAAGCAGCGGTCTGCACAGCGAGTCTGCTGTTGCAAGACGTACAAACCCACTTACATTACTGTTGTCTGTTTTTCCTGCAATCATTTCTTCTGACATATTGCATATCATATGTGCATATTCAAGTGCATTTCTGCCCGCATCAGTCAGTTTTATAGTATGCCCTATCCTGTCAAAAAGCTGTGCCCCCAACTCTGCTTCAAGCTGTTTTATCTGAAACGAAACTGTAGGCTGTGAAAACCCAAGCTTTTCGCCTGCTTTTGTAAAACTGTTAAGCTCGGCAACGTGTATAAAAATTCTAAGTCCCTGTAAATCCATATTGTTCCTCAATTTAATTTTTAAATGTATTTTATCAAAACTATCAATTGGACAAATATTACTCTGTATTATATACTTTAGGCATACTAATTACAAGAGGTTAAAAGTTATGAAATTAATATCTTTCGTTTACAATCTGCTGTGGGGTGATTTGTTTGCCATCCCACTTCCAAACGGTTCTTCAATAGGAATTTCCTTGCTGGTGCTTATTCTTATCCCGTCCGGTATATTTTTTACTTTAAAAACCAAATTTGTACCAATCAGGATGTTTCCTGAAATGCTTAAGATTTCCGTTGAAAAAAACAACAGCAAAGACGGCGCTATTTCCGGTATGCAGGCTTTGATAGTATCCACTGCCACACGTGTTGGTATGGGTAATATGGTTGGTGTTGTTGCTGCAGTTTCTGCAGGCGGCGCGGGTGCTGTTTTCTGGATGTGGATTACCGCTTTGATTGGTTCATCCACTGCTTTTGTTGAAGCAACCCTTGCACAGCTTCACAAAGAAAAAGACCCATTGTATGGCGGTTACCGCGGTGGCCCTGCATATTACATTCATAACTTCTTTGCAAAAAAAGGCAACCGCTACAGTGTTATAGCAGTTCTTTTTGCTTTAAGCGGTCTTCTGTGCTGGTGCGGTGTAAGCCAGGTTATCAGCAATTCAATTTCTTCTTCTTTTTACAACGCATTTAACATTCCAACAATAGTTTCCACATCTGTTACAGTTCTTATTGCAGCAGTTATAGTTTTCAGAAAAAATGCAACAGTAAAGGTTCTTGATATTATTGTTCCTATAATGGCAGCTTTCTATTTTATCCTTTCAATCATTGTTGTTGTTCTCAATTTAAACCTGCTTCCTGCTGTGTTCGTAAGAATTTTTGAAGAAGCTTTTGGCTTGAGACAGGTTGTTGCAGGCGGTTTTGGTGCCGCACTTATGAACGGCGTAAAGCGTGGTCTGTTTTCCAATGAGGCCGGCAGTGGTTCTGCACCTTGTGCTGCAGCAGCTGCAGATGTAAGTCATCCTGCAAAAGCAGGCTTGTTCCAGGCATTTGGCGTTATCATTGATACTATTGTTATATGCAGTTGTACAGCATTCATTATTCTTCTTGCCCCTGTCGACTTGCTGAATGGTCTTGGCGGTATGGAATTGCTGCAGACTGCTATGCAGCACCACTTTGGTTATGCAGGTGTTGTATTTACTGCTATTGCACTCTGGCTTTTCAGTTTCTCCACCTTTATCGGTATACTTTACTATGCCCGTTCCAATGTTGCATACCTGTTTGGAGATAATATGAAATCCCAGAACATTTACAAAATTATAGCTTTGGTAATGCTTTTCATCGGCGGTATGGCTACATATACATTTGTATGGGATTTGGGCGACATCGGCGTTGCACTTATGACTGTATTTAATATGATTGCCATTATTCCTATGAACAAACAGGCTATAAATTCTCTTGATGAATATTCAGCCATTGTTAAAAAGAAATAATTAATGCTCTCCTCTTAAAAATAAAAAACATCTGTTTGAAATTCAGATTCAAACAGATGTTTTTCTTTATTCCCAGCTTATTAAAATATCTTTGTTTACAACAGATGCGTCAAAACGATAATGCCCTGTAACCTCACCCCGTTTAAAATAATCTTCTTCACGGTTTGGCTGACCTCCATTGTGAATTATAAATGTCTGACCTTTTATATTCCTTTTGTCAGACACTATGCCTATATGCTTGTCATTGCCGAAAATCACTATATCTCCTGGCTGCCATTGTCCAATATCATTGGTATCCAAAGTCAGCTTTTGTCCGTATTCCTCAAAAAATACTCGCAGATTTACAACCCTGCGGAAATCTATATTACTGTCTCGTTTTGTAATTTTAGTATAAGCTTCGGGGCGCAGCTGTATATCTTTATCAACCATTTCCCGCAGATTATACCCCGCATTTTTAAATGCACGCCATACCACGTCAGTACACACGCCTATATCATCGGGCGGATATCCCTCTGCCCAGTATGAACTGTCGTATCGGGGATGATTTTCTGCATCTTTTCTTGCGCCTAACATAATATCTGTATAATCATCTGTACCGTTATTGTTAAAATCAACGGAACTGTGCACCGTGTCTATGTCAAAAAAAGCTGCTTTAAATGATATTTCCGGCAGAATATTGAATATAACTGCAAAATAAATACCGACAGCTAAAATTATTCCGCCAAAAACTGATGCAAATACTTTTAATACTCTGTGTGTTTTTTTACGTTTCATATTATTTGCCTTTAGTATTCAAAATCCGCAAACATACCGCTGTCAAGCATTGACACATAATCATTATCCGCCACAACAATATGGTCGCAAAGCTGGATATCCATAAGTTTAAGGGCTTTATATATTCTTTTGGTGGTAAGTATATCGCTGCTTGAAGGCAAGGCCACACCACCCGGGTGATTATGGGCGAGTATAACACCGGTTGCATTGCTGTTTATGGCAGCAGCTACAATTTTACGCACCGAAACCGCACTTGCATTTACTGTACCCTTGCTTATCATTTCACTCTTGATAAATTTCTTTTTGTCATCAAGCAGCATTATATGTACTTCTTCGCTTGTTTTGCCCATAAAACGCGGTACAAAATATCTGCCTGCCAAATTTGTCGAATTGATAACTGTAATGTTTTCCGTTTTATCTGTGTGATATATGTTGCATATTTCTGGAATAAGCTTGATAAGCACTGCACTGTGTTCACCTATTCCGTCAACCTTGCAAAGTTCTTCCACGGGGGCATCAAATACATTGGATAAACTGCCAAACTGTTTAAGCAGCCTGTGCCCTATTTCGTTGGTGTCACTGCGCGGTACAGAATAAAACAAAAGCAGTTCAAGTATGTTGTGGTCTTCAAATGTTGAAAGACCGTCATTTATAAATCTCTGTTTAAGACGTTTTCTGTGTCCTTCATGTAAATTCATAAGTATGTTCTTTACCCTTAAAAATTATTTACTATAAAATTAAATTATTGTATACTATTATATAATATTAATTATCAAAATAAAAGTAGGTTTATTATGAAAAGCTTTACTGCTACAGAAAATGATAACGGTGTTCGTCTCAGCCGTTTTTGCGAAAAACTATGCCCGGCTATGCCAAAAAGTATGCTGTATAAAAGTTTCCGCAACAAAAGAATAAAAGTTAACGGCAAAAAGCAGGATGCCGATTACAGAATAAATACCGGCGACCTGATAGAGCTGTATATAAATGATGAGTTTTTCGCAGTTGCAGACAATCAGTATGATAAATGTGTAAAAGACTTCAAAAACAAGCTTGATATAGTATACGAAGACGAAAATATAATGCTGATATACAAACCTCAGGGTTTGCTGTGTCACAGTGACAATAAAAAAGAAGATAACCTTGTGGATATGGTTATCGCCTACCTTTCGTATAAAAAAGAATATGTTGCCGAAAAAGAAAACAGCTTTACGCCTGCTTTATGCAACCGAATTGACCAGGGCACCGAAGGTATTGTAATTGCTGCCAAAAACTATCGCGCCTTGGCTGATATGAATGAAATTATACGTGATGATTTGCTTTACAAAAAATATCTTGCTGTAACAGGCAAAGCAGTGAACGGCAGATACACTGCATATCTTACCCGCAATAAGCAAACAAAAAAAGTAACTGTAACACCAAAACCTGTCGGCAGTGAAAGTAAGGATATAATTACTGTTTTTGAAACTTTAAAATCAAAGAACAACTATCACCTTATCCAATGCAGCCTTGTTACAGGCAGAACACATCAGATAAGAGCACACCTTGCTTTTCTTGGTGCAGGTATTATCGGTGATAAAAAATACGGCATTTCCGTTAAAGAACTTAAAAGCCAGCTGTTATGTGCTTATAAAATAAATTTTAATGATATACCACAAAGCAATTCTTTAAATTATCTTTCAGAAAAAGAGTTTGTTTTAAAAGAAAGCTTTGTACAGAAATATTTTGATAAATTATAAAATTAAAACGCATAGATTGAGAAAAGTCTCTTTCTATGCGTTTTTTATTAAATCATACCCAATAATGAAATCTGATTTTCTTTTGGCATATCACCAAGTGCCCCCGCGTTGTAAAGTCCGTCAATAACAGCACTGGAAACACCGCTGGATTTCTGAAAATCTTCAACAGATATAAAATCCACACCATTTTTGCAAGCTTCTTCCAGCTGTTCTGCAGCAGCTTCACCTACACCTTTGAGAGAAGAATAAGGCAGACGGATTTTACCGTCTTCAATAACATATTTTTTTGCCTTGCTCTTGCCAAGCTGTATAGGCAGAAATTCATATCCGCGTGCCAGCATTTCGCAAACAAGCTGAAGTGCTGTCTGGCTTTCAAGGTCTTTGGCATTTTTTTCTATCTTGAGACGCTGTGTAATTTCCTTAAGATTTTTGGTTGCCACTGCTTTGCCGCCAACTGCAGATTCGTAGTCGATTGCATCACCGCGCACTGTAAAGATTGTTGCATAAAACTCCAGTGGTCTATGCAGTTTAAACCACATAAGACGTATTGCCGCCATAAGATAAGCAACAGCGTGAGCTTTAGGGAACATATATTTTATCTTTTTACAGCTTTCAATATACCAGTCTTCCACCCCGTGACTGCGCAGCATATCTTCCAATTCGGCATCAAAGGTCTTTGCCGCCTTGCCTTTACGGGTTATTTCCATAATTTTAAATGCTTTTGCCTTGTCTACACCTTTTTTGATAAGTGTAAGCATAATATCGTCACGGGTACCTATAACATCCCTGATTGTGCAGGTACCGCTTTTGATAAGGTCCTGTGCATTGCCAATCCATACGTCTGTACCATGGCTGAGCCCTGAAATCTGTATAAGGTCAGAGAATGTCTGCGGCTGTGCATCTATAAGCATCTGACGAACAAAATCTGTGCCCAATTCTGGAATACCGAATGTTGCTGTCTGGCTTTGAATATCATCCGGTGTAACGCCTATAGGTTCAGTGCTGGTAAGCATACGATAAACCTCCCGGTCATTCATAGGAACGTCGGCCATCTTTATCCCCGTCATATCTTCAAGGTGCTTGTACATTGTAGGTACATCGTGCCCCAGAATATCAAGTTTAAGCAAGGTATCGTGAAGATACTTAAATTCAAAATGAGTGGTTACAACACCCTTTTCTTTGTCATCAGCAGGATGCTGAACAGGACAGAAATCGTAAACTTCGTGACTGCTTGGCACAACAACCATTCCGCCAGGGTGCTGACCAGTGGTCTTTTTAACACCTGCGCAGCCAAGCGTAAGGCGGTTTTCTTCTGCCTTATTGCACACAATGCCACGTTCGTCAAGATATTTTTTTACATAGCCATAGGCAGTTTTATCCTGCAAAGCGGAAATTGTACCTGCCTTAAACACATATTCGTGACCAAACAAATCTTCGGTATATCTGTGTGCAGATGCCTGATATTCGCCTGAAAAGTTAAGGTCGATATCAGGTTCCTTGTCACCGTCAAAGCCAAGGAATGTTTCAAACGGAATATCACTGCCGTCACCGTGAAGCTTTGCACCGCAGTGCGGACAGTTTTTATCAGGCAGGTCAAACCCGGTAAGATATTCTTCGGGAACATCAAACTCGCTGTATTTGCATTTTGGACATACATAATGGGGAGGAAGCGGGTTAACCTCGGATATGCTGGAGAAAAATGCAATTGAAGAAGACCCAACAGAACCACGGGAACCAACAAGATAGCCGTGTTCTTCACTGTTCTGCACAAGTTTTTTTGCAATAACATACAGAACCGCATAACCGTGTTTGATAATACTGTTAAGTTCTTTATCAACACGCTCGGTTATTATTGCAGGCGGATTTTCTCCGTAAATGTCATGCAGTTTTTTATATGTTGCTGTGCGCAGTTCTTCTTCCGCTCCGTCAATGCTTGGCGGATATGTGCCTTTTGGTATAGCGCGTATATCACTGTCACACATATCTGCAATAAGGTTTGTATTGGTTACAACCACTTCAAAGGCTTTTTCAGGAGAAAGATAACTGAACTCTGCCAGCATTTCATCTGTTGTTCTGAAATACAGCGGTGCCTGATTGTCTGCATCGGAAAATCCCATACCGGCCATAAGTATAGCACGGAATTTGCTGTCTTCCATTGTCATAAAGTGTACATCGCCTGTTGCCACAACAGGGATATCAAGTTCTTCACCCAGCTGAATGATTTTGCGGTTGAAATCCTTAATCTGCTCCATGGATTCAACTATACCTTCACGCAGCATATATTCGTTGTTTCCAAGTGGCTGAATTTCAAGAAAATCATAAAAAGAAGCTATTTTAAGCAACTCTTTGTGTGGTTTTCCTTCTACAATCGCTCTGTAAAGCTCACCCGCTTCACAGGCGGAACCTATTATAAGCCCATCACGATGAGCTATAATTTCGCTTTTTGGCATTCGTGGCTGCTTAAAGAAATATTTAAGATGACCAAAAGAAATAAGCTTGTACAGATTTTTAAGCCCCTGCTTGTTTTTACACAGCAGAATAATATGGTTGCTTTTTCTTGGCAGTTTCTGTGTGCTGCTGAGCCCGGAGTTTATCTGTTCAATATTAACAATGCCTTTGTCTGCCAAATCTTTTTCCATACATTTAAGTATTTCAAAAAGCATTTTTGCATCGTCAGTAGCTCTGTGATGATTGAAATCTCCAAGATTATAGTGTTCTGCCACAACATCAAGCTTATGCTTTTTAAGCTCTGTAAGCAGATTCTGTGCCAGCGGCAAAGTATCGATATATTCGACATCAAAAGTCATACCAAGTCTTTCGCAAACCACTTTTATAAAGTTTACGTCAAAGCTTGCCGCATTGTGAGCAATAACAATTCTGTCACCTGCAAAAGTTTTGAACGCAGCTATTGCTTCCCGCTGATTTGGTGCACCCTTAACCATCGCATCGGTAATTCCTGTAAGTTCTGTAATCTTTGCGGGAATTGGTTTTTCCGGGTCAGCAAATGTATGAAACTCGTCAATTATTTCACTGCCCTTAACCAATACAGCACCAATTTCGGTTATATTTTCCTGTGCAGGAGAAAGCCCTGTTGTTTCAATGTCAAAAACAACAAATTCTGTATCAGCAATTGCGCCCTTTCGGCTGCCTGCATATATGTCCACCATATTGTCTACAAAGTAACCTTCGCAGCCATATATAAGTTTAAAGTCTGCATCAGGATTTGCTTTTTTTATACTTTCGTACTCAAGCATTGCCTGCGGAAATCCCTGTGCAACACCGTGGTCAGTGATTGCAACAGCCCTGTGTCCGTATTTAAAGGCTTTTTTTACTGCATCGCCAGGTTCCACAAGACCGTCCATAGAGGAAAGCTTTGTATGCAGATGCAGCTCTACCCTTTTATGTTCTGCAGTGTCCTTTTTTTCCTGCAGGTCAAAAGACAGAATATCATACGGCATAATTACAAAGTCACGTTCGTATTTATCCATCTGACAGTCGCCTTTGACTATAAAATGAACACCTTCTTTTATATTTTCCCATTTTTCGATATTTTTATCATTTGGGTCAAGAAGAATTTTTATATTTATAGAGTTGGTGCCGTCTGTAATAGAATATATAAATATTTTGCGGAAGTTGCCCTGCTGTGCCGTTGCAAAAACCTTGCCCCACACAGTAACCTTGCCATTGTCGGTAAGTGCTTTGTCTATGCTGATAATGTCTTTTGGTTTTATGTTCTGATATTTGCCGTGAACAACCTTTACCGATTCTTTTTTTACATTTAAGCCGGGAATTTCAAAGTCATCATATTTTGGTTTTTCCACTATCTTTACAACTTTGTTTTCCAGCTCGTACACAGGTCTGTCAGCCTGTTTTGCTTCTTTGGTTTGTGCCAAATTTATTTTGTATTCTTTACCTATAAGAAGTGCCAGATAGGCTGAAAACTTTTCCTCAAAATTTACAGCCTCAAGAAAACTTTTTCCCATGGAAAGATTTATATGTACAGCCTTGTCTTCCAGATTTACATCGGCATCTTCAAAGAAAATAAGCGGAACAGCAGACACACTGTCGGAAAACAGATGAAACAGTGTTGGAAAATCCTTTTCTGTAAGATTATCCTTATCAAAAGTATTGGTAACTTCTATGGAAAACTGCGGATATTTTTCGTGCATAAATAATGCAAAATATTCAATTGCCGCATAGCTAAGCAGCCGTGATGAATGTATCACGGCTGTAAGTTCTGATGATTTTCTTTTAACGTTTACCTTCTGCAGAATAACATCCATATACTCGTGAGAGTAAGGATTGTTTTTCTGCAGTTCTTTATATACAGATAAAAGTAAATTGCTCACTATAATTCCTCTGCACAGATTTTAATATCTTCTATAAATTCTTCTACAAAATTACCTGAATAAGTTTTGATTTTTATACCTTTTTTAAACATTGCTGCATTATCTGCACCGCATGCGATACCAATGTCTGCTTCTCTTGCTTCACCAGGGCCGTTAACCACGCAGCCCATAACAGCAACCTTAATGTTTTTATTTATGCCTTTAAGGCCTGCTTCCACCTGATTTGCAATAGCAGCAACATCAAGACGTGTTCTGCCGCAGGTTGGACAGGAAATAATTTCCGGACCTGCCACCTGATGACCTGCTGCACGCAGAATATCAAAACCTGCTTCTATCTCTTTAACCGGTGCATCGGTAAGGCTTACACGGATTGTATCGCCAATGCCGTTAAGCAGCAGACTGCCAATACCCATAGCAGATTTTATAACACCCATTCTGTATGTACCTGCTTCGGTAACACCAAGATGAAGCGGATAACTGCATTTGGAATCAAGCAGTGTATATGCCTGAATCATATTGTTTACATTGGATGATTTTATAGATACGGCAATATCATTAAAATCATATCTTTCAAGCAATCCAATATGATACATTGCACTTTCGCACAATGCTTCCGGTGTAGGTTTGCCGTATTTTGCAAGTATATTTTTTTCAAGTGAGCCTGCATTTACACCAATGCGTATAGGAATATTTTTTGCACTGCAGGCTTTAACTACAGCTTTAACCTTTTCATCATCGCCGATATTGCCTGGGTTGATACGGATTTTATCTATACCTGCATCAGCACAGGCCAGTGCCACTTTATAATCAAAATGGATATCTGCAACCAAAGGAATTGAAATTTCATTTTTAATTGCTTCAACAAGGCGCACATCTTCCAGTGTAGGCACACTTACCCTTACAATCTGACAGCCTGCCTTTTCAAGTTCAACTGCCTGCTTTACATTGCCTTCAACATCACCAGAACGCACATTGAGCATACTTTGTACAAGCACGGGATTATTGCCGCCGATTGCTGTGTTGCCTATTTTTAATTCACGTTTGATATGTCTCATATCATTACCTCTTAAAATCCTATAAGTCTTGTTACATCACTAAAGGTTACAAATGCCATAAATGCAAGTAAAACCAGCATACCTGCTGTATTAACCCATATTTCATATTTGGGGTTAATAGGTTTACCGCGCAAAAATTCTATAACTAAAAATACAAGTCTGCCCCCGTCAAGTGCAGGAAACGGCACAAGGTTGAACACCCCAAGGTTTATCGTTATAAGTGCCATAATATTCAGCACAGGTTTAAGCCCTGCCGATGTAGCTTCACTTATAACCGAAACAATTCCTACAGGCCCTGAAATCTGGTTGATAGCCACATGACCTGTAACCATATCAATCAGACTTAAAAAAATCATTCTTGCATAGCTTATTGTCCAGTTTACAGCTTCTTTTACAACAGAAACAACAGTTTTTTCTGCCGGGTATACATAAAAATCCATCACCAGCTGTTTTAAACCGTCTTCAGTCTCATATGTTTCAAAAGTTACATCCTTAAGCTCTGTAACTTTTCCGTCACGGCGGACAGTAAGATCTATGATACCATCCTGTGTTCTTGCAAACTCATATATGATGTCATTTGCTATATAGCATCTTCTGCCGTTTACGGCAATAATTTCATCATCTACCCGCAAACCTGTCTGCTGTGTCATAGCATTTTCGTGAAATACACTGACGGTTTTGCTGGTTATTGCATCCTGACCCGAAACCATAAACAGCAGAATTGCAAAACCAAGGGCAAGATTCATCACCGCACCCGCAACAACCACTGCTATACGGTTCTGCACAGGTGCTTTGCTGAACGAACCCTCACTGTCGCTTTCTTCATCTTCACCTTCCATAGCAACATAACCGCCGATTGGCAATGCACGTATGGAATATTCTGTTTCGCCTCTTTTTACACCCGCAAGTCTTGGCCCCATACCAACACTGAATTCATTTACCTTTATACCGCTTTTTTTAGCAACTACAAAGTGGCCAAGCTCGTGTATTACAATAACAATACTGAAAACCAGTATTGAAACAAGAAAACTCATTAAAATAAAAACCTCGGATTAATTATATATTAAATATGCTGTCAACATATTCTCTTGCAAGTCTGTCTGCATTGAACACATCTTCAATTGTGTATTCATCACCAAATTCAAAACGGTCCAGCACACCATATACTGCCTTGCCTATATCAAGGAAAGAAATTTTATCTTTCAAAAACAGCTCTACTGCTCGCTCATTTGCCCCATTTACAGCACAAGGATACAAACCGCCCTTTGCAATGGCCTCTTTTGCCGCCTTAAGACAAAGGAAAGTATCATCATCAGCAGGTGCAAAGGTGAAGTCCTTTACAGTGAAAAAGTCCAATCCTGCTGCGTTGCTTTCCATTCTCTGTGGATATGTAAGTGAATACTGGATAGGTATTCTCATATCCGGAGTACCAAGCTGTGCAATAACACTGTTGTCAGAATATTCCACCATAGAATGTATTATACTCTGACGGTGAACAACTATCTGAATATCTTTTGGCTCAACATCAAACAGCCACACAGCCTCGATAAGTTCAAGACCTTTGTTCATCAATGTTGCAGAATCTATAGTGATTTTGCTGCCCATCGACCAGTTTGGATGTTTAAGTGCCTGTTCTTTTGTAACTTCACTGAGCTGCTGTGTTGTATAGCCAAAGAAAGGGCCACCCGATGCTGTAAGCAAAATCTTTTTAAGAGATGGTGCAGAATTTTTATCCTGCAGACACTGAAAGATTGCCGAATGCTCACTGTCAACCGGCAAGAGTTTTACATTATTTCTTTTTACGGCTTCCATTACAAGCTTGCCGCCTGTAACAAGACTCTCTTTATTTGCCAGCGCAACATCCTTGCCGCTTTCAATAGCTGCCAGAGTTGCCTTTAAACCTGCAATACCTACAATTGCATTTAAGACTACTATGTCATTATAACCGTTAAGCTGTGCAAGTTTCTGTGTACCCTCACTGCCTTTGTACAGTACAACACCAAGTTCTTTTGCTTTTTCTTCAAAATTATTGGCTGTTTCGGCATCAGTAATACAAATATATTCAGGCTTGAACTCTTTTATTTGTTCTTCAAGCAATTTTACATTTCTGTGTGCTGACAAAGCAACAACATTTATGCCGTATTTGCGCACAACATCAATGCTTTGTGTACCTATTGACCCTGTAGACCCCAACAAAATTAAATTTTTATACATTATATCACCCCGTTAGACAATACAATAAAATCTGCCATTAAAGATATAATAACCGCTACAAGCAAAAAGCTGTCAAAACGGTCAAGCACACCGCCGTGACCCGGCATAATATTGCCATAGTCCTTTATTCCCTGCTGTCTTTTTACCGCAGAGGCAAAAAGGTCGCCTATCATACCTACAAAAGAACCAAGTGCTGCAAAAATTATAAGTGAAAGATAATTTTTGCCTATATCTGCAACCACTGTATTGGCAGAAAACGGCAGTTTGCTGTAAACATATGTCATCAAAAGTGCAAGTACAACACTGCCTAAAATACCGCCTATTGCACCTTCAATTGTTTTTTTAGGGCTGAGCTTTGGTGCCATTTTGTGCTTGCCGAAAAAATATCCGGAAAAATATGCCATTATATCTCCGCCCCAGGCTATGCCCGCACACAAAATTACCAGAAATGCTGCATCATAGCCATACTGCTGCATAGGCATAATACGTTTAAGTCTTACAAGATTATAGATACCAAACAGAACATATGCCGCAAAAATAACACTTGAAGCAATTGATGTAAATTTTATATTTTCAAAATCAAAAACAACAATAAAAACAGCCGCAACAGTAAAACCGACAGCTATTGCTATAAGGTTTGTTTCGTAATATCTGTCAAAGATTATAAGCGCACCTACAACAACAAGCAGTGCCGCAGCAACTTTGGAGTTGCCGTCTTTAAATGTTCTGTATATTTCAAAAACAGCCATCGCATATACTGCAAATGCCGCTATGTCGAAAATCGGTGTATAGTATTGCCACACAACAAGTGCACCAACCAAAGCTGCAACTACACCCGAAATTACTCTGGTTTTCATAAAAGCCCCTTAAATATAATTATATTTTTAAACGCCGCCAAATCTTCTGTTGCGTTTATTAAATTCTTCTATAGCCAAATCCAAATCTTTTCTTGTAAAATCAGGCCACAATACATCCATATATATAAATTCAGAATATGCACACTGCCAAAGCAGGAAGTTTGATATTCTTTTTTCTCCGCTTGGTCGCAGAATGAAATCCGGGTCAGGCTGATTTTTGGTGTAGAGATGTTCAGAAAACATCTGTTCATCGATATCTTCAATATCAATATCACCTTTTTTAGCCTTGTCGGCAATCTCCTTGCAAGCCATAACAATTTCACTTCTGGAACCATAGTTAAGTGCAAGGTTGAGTATCATACCTGTTCTGTCTGCAGTCTTTTCTTCAATTTCAATCATCAGGTCACGAAGTTCCTTGTTGAAAGCACTTTTGTCACCCAGGAAGAGAACTTTGTTGTTTTCTTTATCATAGTCAAAAGCGTCGATAAGATACTGTTTAAACAGCTTCATCAGGCCGTCAATTTCTTCCTGCGGGCGTTTCCAGTTTTCTGTTGAAAAAGCATAAAATGTAACAGCTTCAAGCCCAAGTTCGTTGCAGTAACGGGTAATATCCTTAAAAACTTCTGCACCTTTTTTATGGCCCATATTTCTTGGAAGCATACGTTTTTTGGCCCATCTTCCGTTACCGTCCATTATAATGCCTATATGTTTAGGAATTGTGATATTTTCCATTGTAAAGCACCTCTAAAAAAATGAAGGGCATTTTAAAACGCCCTTCTGAATTGTATTTGTATATTCGGCGTAAACTATTACAGTTCCATAACCTCTTTTGTTTTCTTTTCACAAACTGCATCAACTTCCTTGATGTATTTGTCTGTGATTTTCTGAATTTTGTCTTCAAGATTTTTCAGATCATCTTCTGTAAGTTCAGATGCTTTTTTTGCAGCTTTAAACTTGTCAAGTGCATCGCGGCGAACATTTCTCACTGCAACTTTTGCATCTTCTGCCATTTTGGAAACATCTTTTGCCAAAGCTTTTCTGCGTTCTTCTGTTGGTGCTGGGAAATTAAGACGAATGCTTACACCGTCATCAATTGGGTTGATGCCGATATCAGACATCTGAATAGCTTTTGTAATAGCTTTAAGCAGGCTTCTGTCCCATGGCTGAATGGAAAGTGTTCTTGCTTCTGTAACTGCAACAGATGCAACCTGGTTGATTGGTGTTGGAACACCATAGTAATCTACTGTAACTTTATCAAGTACGCCAGGATTTGCACGGCCTGCACGAACTGATGCATATTCGCTTTCAAGGTGAGCAACTGCTTTAACCATTCTTTCTTCGTATGCTTTTGTCATAATATATATCTCCTTATTCTGTAACTAATGTACCGATTTTTTCGCCGTTGATTGCTTTAACAAAGTTGCCTTCTGCCATATCAAAAACAAGAATTGGCAATTTGTTGTCACGGCACATTGTTGCAGCTGTCATGTCCATAACATTAAGCTGGTCGTTCAAAACTTTTGTAAATGTAAGTGTATCATATTTAACAGCATCATCATATTTTTTAGGGTCTTTGTCGTAAACGCCGTCAACCATAGTTGCCTTGAAGATAACTTCAGCATTAATTTCCAAAGCTCTGAGTGCTGCTGCTGTATCTGTGGAGAAGTATGGGTTACCTGTACCGCAGGCAAAGATAACTACCCTGCCTTTTTCCAGATGTCTTGTAGCTTTGTTTCTGATGTACATTTCTGCAACCTGATTCATCTGCAAAGCTGTCTGTACACGAACTTCAACCCCAAGGTGTTCAAGTGCATCTGCAACAGACAAAGCATTCATAACTGTTGCAAGCATACCAATCTGGTCTGCTCTTGTTCTTTCCATATCGCCGCTTGTTCTGCCGCGCCAGAAGTTGCCGCCGCCAACAACAATGCCGATTTCTGCACCCAAATCATAAGCACTTTTGATATTTTTGCAGATTTCAAGAATTGTAGGATAATCAAGACCAAATGTCTTGTCGCCTGCCAATGCTTCGCCGCTAAGCTTGATTAAAACTCTTTTGTATTTCATAGCCAATTTAAGCACCTCACATTTACTTTATTCTATAATATTTTACTATATTTCCACTGTAAAGTAAAGAATATTATTTATAAAATAGTGTTGTTTGATTTACATACTTTAAATATTGCACCATTACTTATTTTATATAACAAAAAGGTGTTACCTTTTCAGGTAACACCTTATGCAATCAGATGATTAATTATTTTGTCATGCTTGCGATTTCTTCTGCGAAGTTATCTTCTTTCTTTTCGAGGCCTTCACCTTTTTCAAAACGTGTGAATGCTACTACTGCGATATCGCCGCCAAGTGCTTTAGCTGTTGCTTTTGTGTAGTCTGTGATGGACTGTTTGTCGTCTTTTACGAAAGCCTGGTCGAGCAAGCAGTTTTCTTTGTAGAATTTTGCAATTCTGCCCATAACCATTTTTTCAGCAATGTTAGCTGGTTTGCCTTCGTTGATAGCCTGCTGCATAAGAATTTCTTTTTCTTTTTCAAGAACTTCTGGTGCAACGTCAGCTTTGCAAAGGTAAGTTGGGTTTGCTGCAGCAACCTGCATTGCAACGTCTTTACCGTATGCTTCAAATTCTGGTTTAGCAAACATTTCGTCAGATGTTTCAAATTTAACAAGAACACCGTGTGTACCACCAGCGTGGATGTAAGCTACACATGGACCTTCGTATCTTACGAAACGACGGATTTTGATGTTTTCGCCGATAACAAGAATTTTTTCCTGGAGACCAGCTTCAACTGTGTTGCCGTCTGCCATT